>JBEKSN010000135.1:0-10398 GCA_049517055.1 Candidatus Acidiferrales bacterium
GCCCATGGCGTCGACCAGGAATAGGCGCTTTGTCTGTTTGGAAGGCATTCAACCGGGTTGGTGCGCTCGGTACAGAGCGAACGCCGAGTATATCAGAGTCGCGTTTATCTGCTTACGCGCCGGGTAAGGCAGACTCGGGCGCGGACGAACAATGAGGCTTGACTCATAACCCATTGAGGCTTATAGGTATTACATCATTTTTTGCACGGTTGCGGAGCTGGACGGCTGGGGATATCCGTTCGGTGAGTCCTCTGCATAATTGAGATGGCAGCGATTCTGTTTTCACAACTCAGAGGAGTATTCATGGAAACCTTGTGCCGATGGAGCCTTCGCTTCGCATTCGTGTGTGGAGCGGTTTTGGTGATACTGGCGGGCCCGACGACAAGCCAGGCCCAGACGTTTCGCGGAACGATTTTGGGTACGGTGACGGATAGTACTGGCGCGGCTGTGGTGGGTGCCCATGTGACAGTGCACAACGTTGATACCGGCGTCGATCGCAGTACAGATACGACGACCGACGGCGGCTATTTGATGCCGGAGCTTCCGGTGGGCAACTACAACGTAACCGTCGAAATGAAGGGTTTTCAGAAGACTGCGACTAACGGCATTCTCGTTTCGGTCGCAGCCGAGCGGCGTGTGGACGCCATTTTGAAACCAGGCGAGGTGAGCCAGCAGATTACGGTTTCAGGCGAGACGTTGCCGGTAGTGGAGACTGCGAGCGATACGCTCGGCGGTGCGTTCGAGAACCACGAAATTGAAGAACTGCCGATCAATGGCCGGGACTATACCAAGCTTCTCATCATGGTTCCAGGCACGGCAGGTGAGCCGAATGGCGGCGGTGACTCGCCGGGGTCCTACGGGCTTTTCAGCGCAGATGGCAGCCGCGGACGCTCCAACAACTATCTTCTCGACGGCACGGACATGAATGACGGCTACCGGAACCTGCCGGCAATCAATCAGGGCGGAGTATTTGGCGTGCCTGGGACGATACTTCCCGAGGACTCCATTCAGGAATTGAACGTTCTGACGAATTTCGAAGCGGAGTATGGGAGAAATTCCGGCGCGGTAGTTAGCATTGTCTCGCGGAGTGGAACGAATCAACTTCACGGCAGCGCCTTCGAAGACTTCCGAAATGCGGTATTGAACGCTCGAAACTACTTTAACGCAGTAGGCCAGCCGAAAGATGCTTTTCGCAACAACCAGTTTGGAGGTTCGGTGGGCGGGCCAATCACGAAGGACAAGACATTTTTCTACGCTTCGTATGAAGGGCAGCGCGAAGGAATGGCGATTACTTCTATCAACACCGTGCCGACGCTAAATGACCCCTCGAATACCAACGGCACCGATTACGCGCAGGCGATCACGTCTCTCGGCGGCAATCCGGGTGCGTGCACGACAACCGTTATAGCCTGCATCCAGGGCAACTCGGCCGTCGTCAATCCGGTGATCTTGAATCTGTACAATTTGTGCAACAACAATGGCCACTGCTCGGGCGGGAACAATGTCTGGCCCACGACTTCGGCCGTCGGCGGACCGGCAACCAACAATCTAGACAGCGCTCTCATCAAGATCGATCACAGCCTGAATGCCAACAACCAGATTTCAGGACGCTACTTCTTTGGGAACAGTCATCAGAGCTTTCCACTCGGCGTCGGCGGCGGCAATAATTTGCCCAATACGAATACCGACGCACCGATTCGGACTCAGTTGGTTTCCGTTAGCTGGGTAAGGACGGTTTCACCTCAGAAAGTGAACGAACTGCGATTTGGCTGGAACCGGTACCGCAACGGGTTCTTTCCTGAGGATGCGGCAATCTTCGGCGATCCCAATGTATCTCTCGGGCTAAATACAATCGATCTTCAAGGTGCAGGCACCGCGAATCCGCGCGATTTCGGTCTGCCAACGATTGCGGTGAGCGGACTCGAGAACGGACTCGCACACCTCGGCTCTTCGGCGTTTTCAAACCCACGTAATCGCGTGGATTCGAACTGGCAGCTTATCGATAATTTTTCGTGGAAAGTGGGTCGCCACGACATCAAGTTTGGCTACGAATTCCGGCGGACCACGGTGAAATCGTTCAACGATCTTGTGGAGCGGGGCGAGCTTGATTTTAATAGCCTTGCAGAATTCCTTGGTGGAGGACTCGATGGCGGGAACACCAACGTCGGAAACACTTCGCGAAACGCTCACCAGAATTCCCACGGACTGTACATTCAAGATGGAATTCATGTGAACAGCCGACTGATGGTCAACCTGGGTCTTCGCTGGGATTACTATGGCGTGATTGGCGCGGATGGCAATCAGTTGAGCGTTTATAACCCGGCAGTTGGTCTTGAGCAAAAGAGCCAGCTGTATCCGAAGGATTTCAACAACTTCGGCCCGCGGGTCAGCGCAGCGTATGATCTGTTTGGGAAGGGAAAGACGGTCATTCGCGCAGGCGCAGGCGTTTTCTACGACGGCTTCTCGCAGGACTTTTTTACGGGCCAACTAGCCTACAACACGTTTAACACCGGGCCTGCATACAATGCTATCGGCCCGAACCCTGTTTACATTACATTCTCTTTGAATCCGGCTCTGCCCGTCAATGGCAACCCTGCCAGTCCTTTGTTCGGCGATTCGATTATTCAGTCCGGTGTACCCGTCTTCGATCCGAATTCAGTGATCGCAGGACCGACCAATCAGACTACAGACGCATTTACAGTCTCTCCCCGGCTACGTACGCCCTACGTTTACAATTACAATCTGAACATCCAGCAGCAGTTGACTAGCAAAACGGTACTCCAAATAGGGTATGTAGGGTCGATCGGACGGAAACTCTTCTATTTCCGTGACATCAACCAGCCCAGCCATGCGCAGATAACGGCCATCGATACCTTCTGTGGGATCGCAGATGATGGCGGTTTCGATTCAATCGTGCGCGGCGCGCCACAGTGTCCCGGCGCTCCCCTCGTCGGTTTCACCACGCCGCTTAGTTCATTGGCTCCCAACGCGCCATTTTTTGTTAACGAAGTGGAGACTGGCGCGAATTCGAATTACAACTCACTTCAGGTGTCGCTGACGCAACGCAGCTGGCACCGCTTCAATAATCAGATCGCGTACACCTGGTCGCATTCCATTGATACGGCGAGCGATGGTCAAGATTACGTGCCGAACGCTTCACAGCCGAACGACAGCACGGACCCTGGCGGCAACAAGGGCCCCTCCAACTTCGACGTGCGCAATCGATTCGTAATGTCTTCCGTGTACGATTTTCCGAAAATAGACAAGTTTAGGAAATTCGGAGAGGGTTGGTCGTTCAGCGGAATCCTGACATTAATGAGCGGGCACCCGTTTAGCTTGAACTACGACTTTGAAGGTGACTACGATGGCAGCGGGGAGGATTTTGGGCGGCCCGACGTCGTGGGACCGGTCCATTACGATCGCAGCAATCCGTCTGAATTTCTCGACCTGTCAGCGTTCACGGTGCCTTGCACCCTCAACCCGAGCGGGCCGGCACAGTTCATCACTACTTCCGGGAATTGTATTCCGGGAACGCGCCATTTCGGTAGTGAAGGGCGGAACTCATTGCTTGGACCGGATTACAGAAATTTGGATTTTGCGATCAGCAAGATGACGCCTATCACGGAGCGTTTCAAGCTGGAGTTCCGAGCGGACTTCTACAACGTTGCAAACCATCCTAACTTTGCCAATCCTTTGCTTCCGGCTTTCTTTGCCGACGCTGGCTTCAATGGCATCAGTACCGGAAGTAGCCCGAGTGTTCTTCCTCTGGGCCGCAGCCAGGGATTTTACCCGCTCACGGCAACGTCGGACGTTGGGTTGGGCAATCCGGTCCTGGGCGGCGGCGGAGCGCGAAGCATCCAGTTTGCTGTAAAGCTCATGTTCTAGGCATCTCGCTTAACGCAGCGCTGTTTCAGCGGCTCGGCCCTCTGGCTATTCCGGGGAGCCGAGCCGCTTCTGTTTATAGGAATAACTCCGACTTTCGGAAGGCATTTGTCAGGCTGGTCTGCCTCGTGTAACTTTGCGGGCTGGCCCCGGTCGGGCAGTTGCCAGTTGTAACCTAAGTGAAATATCTTCAAGGGCCCCTGCGTATCCATATATGGAGCGACGAAAGACCACCGGAGAGATGAGCGCCGCTGAAATCGCGGAAGTGCTTAGCCAAGTCCGGGCGGGCGATGCGGACGCCTGGGGCGAGCTCTATCGGATGTACGGAGCGGCAATTTTCCGGTTCTGCCGGCGGGCGCTCCCGACACGCGAAGACGCAGAGGATGCGACTACGGAAGTTTTTATGAAAGTACGACAAAAGCTCGGGACCTACGACTCGTCCAGGCCTTTCACGGCGTGGCTATATAAGGTCGCGAGCAATCATTGCTGGGATACGCTACGCCGGCGCCGGATTCGGCAAGATCTGGAAACCGGAGATGTGGAAACATTGCCGCTCGAGCACCCGGATCCGAGCCAGCTCGAACGTCTTCAAGCGGAGCACGGCAGCAAAGAAGTACGCAACGGATTGCAAAAGCTGCCGGACCGCGCGCGAATGGCGCTGGTACTGCGTTACTTCGCGGAAATGAGCTATGACGAGATCGCCGACACGCTGGGTGTACGCCGCGCATTCGTTGGAGTATTGCTTTTGCGCGCGCGTCATCAATTGCGCGATGTACTGGCAGGGAATGACGCTCCGCTGATTCGCGGCGCCGCTGGGGGCAAAGTATGAGTCACTTCGATGAAATGACCGCGCTGCTCTACCTGGAATCGCAACTCGATGCGGAGCACGCGCGCGATATCGCCGGCCACGCTGTTTCCTGTGCTGAATGCCGCGAACTGCTTCATGCGTTGGAGACCGAAGGGGTGTGGTTGCGCGAATCGCTCGTCGGAGAGGATGAATCAGTTCCCGCACACCTGACTAACGCGCCGGAGCGGCACCCCGCGCCGTGGGGATGGATTTCGGCGCTGGGCTTGAGCGCGGGTGGGGCTTACACACTTTGGAGCGGATTTGTGGAACCGTGGCGCGCGCAGGCCGCGCAGGCGGGCTTTACGCAAGGAAATCTCTTTACCATGCTTTTTTTCAGCGGTGCATTTTGGAAAGGATGGGACGCGATGCGAAGCTTAATGGAATTCCTGGCAGTGGCGACTCTTGGGCTTGTCGTAATGTGGCTGCTGCGCCGGCGTTGGCGGAGTTTCCCGACGATCGCAGTCGTAATGGGAGCGATCATTTGCTCGCTGGCGATACCTCCGGCTGCAAATGCTGCAGAAACTAGGCACGGCAATCCCAATTACACCCTGCCGGCGGGAGAGGAAGTGAAGACGGACTTGATCGTCTTTGCGGACCACACGCAAATTAACGGTGACATTGACGGCGATCTAATCGTGTGGTCTCGCAATGTGACTGTGAACGGGCACGTGAAGGGGGACGTGATTGCGTTCGCCCAGGAATTGCGCGTGGATGCACCGGTTGATGGAAATGTGCGCGCATTTTCTCAGACGATCGTAATCACCAGTAACATCGGGAAGAACGTGATGGTGTTCGGAAGCGAAATGAACCTCCGGGACACGGCCAATGTGGGCGGGACCATTACTCTCTTCACTGGCGATACGGCGTTAAGCGGGCACATTGCGGGAGACCTGTTAGCCTTTGGCGGGAATTTTGATATCAACGGCGTGCTGGGCCACGATGCTGCATTTCAGTCCGACACACTTTCAATTGGCCCCAGCGCCGAAATCAAGGGGCGCACGAAGTTCGAAGGGAAACGCGAAGCAGAGGTTTCTCCCTCTGCGAAATTAGGAAGTCCGGTGGAATTCACGCTGAAGAAGCGAAGTCCCGAAAAGAATTATTCGTCCGCAAGATTTTACTGGCACCAAACGCTGCTGTGGGGAGCAAGTTTCGTGTTCGGGCTGGTGGTGCTCTTGCTCGCTCCGGGATTTTTCTTCGACGCGGAACGCGCCTGCAAGAAAGTGGGGCAATCAATCGGCCTAGGCTTACTGTTCCTGTTTGTGACTCCAATTGCAGCGATTATTATTTGCATTACAATTGTAGGACTCGGTGTCGGGATCTCAGCGATATTCCTATGGGTCATCGCGATCTACTCAGCGCAGGTCTATGTGGGTTCGTGGCTGGGTGAAAGAATACTGGGCGAAGGGGTCGGAGTAGGCTCCGCGCTCGGAAGGCTTGCTGTGGGCCTTTTAATCCTGCGCGCGGTGCGTATGGTGCCGTACCTCGGAGGCTGGATCGCATTTATCGTAGTGGCCTGGGGCATGGGGGCGATGGTGCTCGCTCTGTACAGATACATGCGCCCGCAATTGGCCACGGCGATTTGAAAAAATACTGTACTTAAGCCTGCAAAGGCGGTGCGCGCACGGGGATAGGCCGCGAGCCGTAGCTCAGACGATTCCGAGTTTCTTCCCGATGCGCTCGAAGGTTTCGAGTGCCCGCTCTAGATCGCTACGTTTGTGAGTTGCGGTGACGATGGTGCGCAGCCGCGCTTTGCCCTCCGGAACAGTGGGGAAACCAAGGGCGACGACGAAGACGCCTTCTGCGAAAAGCTCCCGCGAAAACTCGAATGCCTTTTCCGCATCGCCCACCATGATAGGCGTGATGGGCGTCTCGCTCCTGCCCGTGTCGAAGCCGAGCTTTTTCAATTTGCGCTTGAAGAATTTCGTGTTTGACCAGAGCTTCTTTACCAGCCGGTCACCGGCCTCGGAGTCGAGCAACGCAAAGGCGGCCTGACAGGTGGCCGTCACGGAGGGCGGGTGCGAAGTGGAAAAAAGAAACGGCCTGGCGCGCTGGTAGAGAAATTCAATTAGATCCCGCGAGCCACAGACATATCCTCCGATGGAACCAATGGCTTTGCTGAGAGTCCCGACTTGGATATCAACGCGGCCGTGGCATCCGAGATGATCGATAGTGCCGCGCCCGCGGCTTCCCAACACGCCGGAGGCGTGCGCGTCATCCACCATCATGATGCAGTTATATCTTTCGGCAAGATCGCAGAGCGCAGGCAAATTGGCGATATCGCCGTCCATGGAAAAAACCCCGTCGGTAATCAGAAGCTTTTTGGAGCTCCAGTTTTCGGTTTCTTTCAGGATGCGTTCGCAATCGGCGATATCTTTGTGTTTGAAGACCTTGATGGTTGCCTTTGAGAGGCGCGCGCCGTCGATGATGGAAGCGTGGTTCAGCTCGTCGGAGACGATCAGGTCGTCTTTGCCTAGAATTGCTGAGACCGTTCCTGCATTTGCTGCAAATCCAGATTGAAAAACCACACAGGCTTCGACTTGTTTAAAACGTGCGATCTGTTCTTCAAGGTCCATGTGCATCTTCATGGTTCCGGCGATGGTGCGGACGGCGCCTGAGCCGACGCCGAATTTTCGCGTGGCATCAATGGCTGCGCGCAGCAGCTTGGGATGGGTAGTCAATCCCAGATAGTTATTCGAGCTGAGATTGATGACTTCCTTGCCGTCGAAATTTGCGACGGGCTTCTGTTCGCCTTCCAGAATCTTCAGGCGAAAATAAAGATGCCTTGTCTTCAGATCTTCGAGAGCTTCATGCAGGTACTGAAGCTGAGAGCGCGTGGTTGTGCTCATGATTTCTCCGATAATTTTGCGGGACTAACTATTTTTGCGAGTCGTTGGGATAGAACAGAATTTTCCCAGCTTCTCCGGACTCCAGAAGCGAAAATGCATCGGCGAATTTTTCCAAGGGCAAACGTTCTTTGAACAGAGGTTCCAGATTCAGCCTGCCATGCTTCAGAAGTTCCGTCATTTGCACCCAGGTCTCGAACATTTTACGGCCATAAATTCCCTGAACCGTCGCGCCCTTAAAGATGACGTCGTTTACAAGGTCGAAGGTGACAGGGTCTTTAGGAATTCCCAAAAGCGAAGCGCGCCCGCCGGGCCGCAGCATTTGGAACCCTTGATGAATGGCCGCAGAGTTTCCGCTCATTTCGAGGAGGACGTCAACGCCTGCGCCGTCTGTGGCTTCCAAAACTCGCGCGACCACGTCGACCTGATTCGGGTCGAGAGCTTCGTCCGCGCCCATTTTCTTGGCGAGCTCTCGCCGGTGCGGATTTACCTCGGTGGCAAAAATCATAGCACTGCCGCATGCGCGAGCCACCGCGATGGCCATTAGACCGATGGGGCCGGCGCCGGTGACAACCACGTTTAGGGCAGCGATTTCTCCCGCAAGCACCGTGTGGACCGCGTTCCCCAAAGGATCAAGTATGGCGGCGTAGTGTTCGGGGATGGCCGGGTCGACTTTCCAGATATTGCGAATCGGGATACGCACGAATTCGGCGAAACAGCCGTCGGCATCGATGCCGATAATTTTCACATTTTGGCAGAGGTGGAGCTGTCCCATGCGGCAGGGGCGGCAACGTCCGCAATTCACGTGCATTTCGGCGCTAACGAAATCGCCAGGCTTGACCGAGGTGACCTCGGATCCAACTTTGTCCACGGTACCGCAGAATTCATGGCCGAACGTCATCGGAGGGTGAATCCGCGAAGCAGACCAGCGATCCCAACCGTAAATGTGCAGGTCGGTCCCGCAAATTGACGCTGCGCGAACGCGAACAATTACTTCCGTGGGGCCAGGAGTTGGAATCGGTACTGACTCAAGCTGCGCACCACGCGCGGGACGCATCTTGCGCAAAGCCTTCATCGTTGCGACGGGCATCGTTTCCTTGCAACTTTCCTTCAGACCAAACGAGCAATCTTAACACACGCTTCTGAAACACAAAAATCGAGAGCGCGCGGGCGGGCGTTCCGTTACAATCGCGGCGGGACATCGCACCGAAGACTATGCGCCGCGCCTTGCCATGGCGCCGCCGGAGGCTGGTTGAGCTTCACACAGCGCCTACGAGAAATCCGCTCCGGTTTTGAGCCTGCCTTTTGGATCGCAAACTTCACGGAGATTTTCGAACGTGTAGCCTACTATGCGACGAGCGCGGTCCTGGCCATTTACCTAAGCGAGCAGCTGCATTTCTCGAGCGAACTAACCGGTTGGGTGGTGGGCATATTCGGTATGGTCGTATGGTTTCTGCCGATTCTTGGCGGAACGCTTGCAGACCGCTTTGGATTCCGCCGCGCATTGATGTTCGCTTATTTGGTCATGACGGTAGGCTATTTTCTTCTCGGTTCGCTCGCTGCTCCCTGGATGGGATCCTTACGGCACGCTATGGGCGATAAATGGCTGGTCCTTGCAATACTGATGATTCCGGCACTAGGCCCAGGCGTCGTGAAGCCGTGCGTAGCCGGGACGACGGCGCGTGCATCGAGCGAGAATGTTCGCTCGCTAGGGTATTCGATTTATTACACGCTGGTGAATATTGGCGGTGCGCTTGGGCCCATCGTCGCTTGGCTTGTGCGAAAGCAGTTGGGGTGGGGAATCGAAAGCGTGTTCCGTGTAGCCGCTCTCAGCGTTTTCCTGATGTTTTGGACTACTCTATTCTTCTATCGCGAGCCTGGACGCTCCGGAGAACAGAAAGTAGCAAGCGTCTTCACCGCCCTCAGCAATATGTTTGTTGTGCTGGGCAACTTCCGATTCGTGCTTTTTCTCGTGATTTCCTCTGGTTTTTACATCGTATTCTGGCAGCAATATATTTCTGTTCCGCTTTTCATTCGCGGTTATGTGAATCCAAAAGCAAATGTGGATTTGATTTTGTCGGTAGACCCTATAATTGTGATTTGTTTCCAGATTCTGGCATCATACCTTACTCGGAAAATGCCGGCGGTCAGGGCCATGGCGCTGGGCTTCTTTATCACGGGTCTTTCCTGGATACTTTTGGCTATTCATCCGACGATTCCGATTTTAGTCGCGACGTTAGTGGGGGTAGCGATAGGCGAGATCACGCAAGCATCGCGATACTATGAATACATTTCGCGCCTTGCGCCTTCCGGACAGCAGGGGCTTTACATGGGCTACGCGTTTCTGCCCATAGCGATTGGATATTTAATCGGCGGGCCGTTGGGGGGCTACCTAGTGCACTACTACGGCGAAGTGGTAGGCAGGCCGCAGCAGATGTGGTGGGTCATCAGCGCGATAGGAATTCTCACAGCAGCTCTCACCTGGCTGTACGACAAGATACTGAAACCAAGCAATGCCTCCGTGCAATCCGACTAGTTGACCATCCGGCGGAGATTTTCGATGGCTTGGCGCGCGAGAGTGTACTGCGGCTCAATTCGAAGCGCTTCCTGAAAGCATTCCCGCGCCCGGGTGAGCATGCCTTTGGCGTAGTAAGCGCGGCCAAGGTTGAAATACGGGTAGTGGCGCGGGTCGTAGCGAGGCGCGGCAATTGCTTGCTCCAGCCAGGGAATCGCCTCGTCGTGGCGTCCTAGCGCAATTAAATAAGAGCCGATGTCGTTATAGGGATTGCCAAATTCGGGATCGACTTCGATAGCGCGTTTGCACTC
>JBEKSN010000136.1:0-10284 GCA_049517055.1 Candidatus Acidiferrales bacterium
CGGTTTTCATGAATCTCAACCGCGCCATCGAGCATTGCCCACGGTCGCGGTTTGTAGTTCGCATGAATCTTGTACGACTGCACTTGGCGTGGATCAATTCGCGTATAAGAATTGTCGTTGTAACCGAACTCCAGGTCGCCAGTGATGCGCAGAGCCTCCATGGGCCGTACGACCGCTCCCAGCAACAACGCGTTCTCATTGATGGTTGTTAGACTTCGAGTTGGACTGGCCGCCGCAGGAGCAGTGTAAGTCTCCGATCCGTTTGGATTGAGCACGCAGTCTACGGCGGTGGGGGCACCGGTCGCGCAATTGCCGCGCGCTGCGAAACTCGGATAATAGATCAGCTCCGCGTCGGTTGGCCCCCCTTGGCCGAACTGGGCAATCGTTCGGTTGGTGTACAGGTAACCGATATGAGCGCTCACACGCCTGTTGAAGTCATATTGGAGCTCCAAGGTATTTGATTTCAGGTTTTGGCCCAGAAACGTTGAAGCCAGGCCGGTGATCACATCGGCAGCCGAGCCGGCCGAGGTGGAAGTTGCCGGCGCATGCTGCGGGCAAGTCGGCGCATTGAAGGGAGGCGGGCAATTGGTCGCATTGAAGACCGCCTCACTCTGTTGCAAGCCCGCCAAGCCCGGAAAGCCTGTGCCAAAAATATTGGTTTCGTCGAGCGCCCACGTTCCAGGAATCCGCCAGTTGTCATAGCGAAACTCATCGAGGACGCGGAGCTTGTCAGTTATGGAATACACTCCCGACCAATTCGCATTCACCGACACACGCTTTGCATTCGCCGGACCGCTGGTCGTGCTTCCGCGCTCGATGTTGCGCGCAGTATATCCGTCCACGGTCTCCAGGAAATTCGGAATCTGGTTGTTGCTGGTGCTGTAACCGACTGAGCCGGACATTTCGAGGTTCTTGAAATAATTCGATTGGAAGCGGAACCGCTCCGTGGGCATAAAATTTCGCGGATTCCCTACCTGGCTGTAGGACAAGAATCCGTTGCACGTAGGGGTGGCGGTGTTTGTCGTGCCCGCCACGATCGGCGTCGCGCAAGGAAGGGCCTCGGCGTGTGTTTGCGTGCTCCAAATGTTTCCCAGATCAACCGGTGTGCCGTTCGGCGTGCCCAACGCCGTAGGGTTCGCCAGGACGAATCCGAAATTCTGCGGATTGGTTACGGGGTTATCAGTGACGACGTTGTCCTGCTTGAAATAACTGAGGAACTCGTCGAAAGAAAACGTTGTTCGCGGCAGGATTCGAATATCGACTCCAGCGCGATAGGCGTTCGTCGTATAGCTGTTCATTTGATTGAACGCCGAAATGGTGCCCCCGTCGGTGGTGAAAAGGCTGGGTCCTTCGTTACGGTTTCGGGAATAGCCCAACCGGAATTGAATCGCTGAATTCGGAAGCAGCGTGAGATCGTAATCCTGCATACGGCGCACGAGATCCAGCGCATGAAGTGAATTGTTTTGCGGCACTGCGGGGTTCGAGCAGAATGCCGGCGCGCCCTGTGGGAAAGCCGCGGTGGGCGGACCCACAAAGCAGCCGGTGCTCAAAGATCCTGCAGGGTTCAACGCTGCCGGGTTCAACGGGTTGGCGAACAGGTTGTAATCCCAAAAATTCTTGTCGCGGCGGAACAGCAGCCGAAAGTCGTACCATTTGTTCTTTCCGATGCGGAGGCGCGTAACATCGTTTGGATCGCCGCCGTATCCGAAGTTGCTGAGACTCAAGTTGTCGAACAAGAATCCGTTGTGATCGAGCGAGTGCATCTCCAGCGTGTAGTCGAAAAGACGAAGGCCGGAACCGAGGTTCTCGAACGTATCGTAGGTGTTTGTATTGCCGTTGATCTCGCTCACTCGATACCCGGCTTCGATGGACGAATGGATGTTGTAATCGCCCGAATTAATTCCTTTCAATTCTCCGGAGTCGTCTTGAGCGCGAGCAGCGGGCGAAAGTAAGATCGCCCAGACAAAGATCGCAAACGGTATCGCGTGAACCCTCAGGCGGCCCTTCATATCTTTTCTGCCCTCATTCGTAAACCTCGCTGCCCGCTTACCGGCTTGCCTGCTCCTCTACTTGAAGAAGGTTGCATCGAAGTTGGAGCCGTGAATTTGCGAGTGACACAACACGCACGACTGGAAAAAGCTGGCCTGGTTGTGGAACGAAGGAGCTCCCGGCGCGCTGCTGAAGCTTGAAGTCGTGTGGCACTGCAGGCACAGCAGGTTGATGTTGCTTAGTTTCAGCATGTGGGGATTCGGCCCACCGTGCGTCAAATGGCACGACTCGCATCCATCCACCTTCACCGGCGCGTGTTCGAACACAAACGGCCCTTGCTTGTCCGTGTGACATTTAAAGCAGACTGCATCCTGCGTGGAGGAAGTCCGCACCTGGTGGGGCTTGACCGTGCCGTGGACGTTATGGCAATCGCTGCACTGGATCAGCCCTTCATTCACGCGATGATGGAACGGCATATCGAACTGCGCTTTTTGTTGCAGATGGCACCCATAGCAAAGCTCGGGCTGTGACTTTACGAGCAAGAAATCCGAATCTTTACCGTGATGCGGCGAATGGCATGAGACGCAACTGACGCCGTTCTTCGAATGCTCCGAGTTGATAGCATTCATGTGCTGCGTGCCGCTGGCGTGGCAGGTCAGGCAGCGCTCATTGATTTCTTTAATGGTGGCTTTTTCAAAAAGGAAGAGCTTGGAGGTGTCGGATGGATCAGCCGCGTGGCTGGCACCTGCGCCGTGACAGTCCTCGCAACCGTGCTTCGCGATCCCGCCTTCCTTGTACGTCTGCTGCCAGTGCGGACCTTTCTCCCAGCCGTTGTAAATCTCCGCGTGACAGGTCTTGCAGGCTTCCGCGCCAGCGTATTCGGAAGGCTTCGCCTCGGTCGAATTCGGCGAACTCTTTTCTTGTGCCGTAGGCACGGCCTTTGCAGCGGGCGCAGGTTTTTCTTGCGGTCGTGCCAGGGCCAGCGTCGATAGCAAACCAATTGCAATGAGCCCCGCAACGCGTAAAGCCGTGGAGTGCGGCATCAAATTCTTCCCCTATCTCCCAAGAAAGTATCGAACTTTGCGTCTCGACGCTGAGACGATCACATAACCCCGCCACGATCGCCGCTCGCGATAATTTCCGTGTGAACTACTCCTAAGCTTAGCTTCGACTTCCGGCACTCCAGTTGCCCGTTCGAGTTCAACGCTTGTAATCGTTATTTCCTCAAAAAGTGCGTAATCGTAAGGCGATAACCTCGCGCGAACTGTACAAAATTGCACAGTTTCGCAAATCAAACAAAAGACAGCAGGACTGTTCACATTTGGGTCATATGTATCTGTTCATCGGCATGTCTGGCTCTCCTCATGAGTGATTTCTTTCACTTTGCTGGATTTTCGAGAGTCCCAACTGTGTCATCAACTCAGCCGGCCCCTTTTCCAAAAAAAGACGTAGTTCAAACGAACGCGATACTACATCAGTGCTGGTTTGGATCTCGTGATGGCTGTCACTGTCGCTTGTGACCCGCGTCACAAGCATAAGCGTGATAAGAGGCGCGGATAGCCCGGCTATTCTTCAGAGTCTATGAGGTTTTCGAGGGCGGACTTGTTGCGGATAATAAGTGTGGAGCCCTGAATCTGCAAGAACTGCTTCTTCTTGAAGTCAGTGAAGAGTCTCGTCACCGTTTCGCGGGATGCGCCGATCATTTGTGCGATTTCCTCGTGAGTCAGCGTCAGCTTCGCGCGAATCTCTCCTTTCCCGTTTCCGTGGCTGGCGCACCAATCGAGCAGAAACCGCGCCAGTTTTTCTCCGGCCGAATGCGATAGCCCGATGGATCGCATTTCAGCGACAGCCGCATGGTAGGTTTCGCCCAGTTGCTGGGCCACGCGCAGGGAAACCTCGCCATGTTCGCGGAGAAAATTCAGAAAATCTGTCCGGGAGATAAAATTCGCCTGCGTGGTCTCGATCACATCGGCAGTAAGTTCATAAGGCTTACCTGTAATCGTGGCAGGCAATCCCAATACTTCTCCCGGCTCCGAAATTCTTACTATCAGGGTTTTTCCATCGACCGAAGACGTGGAGAGTTTCACGCGTCCGGCGCACAGGATGAAAACGCCTCGTGGGGCCTGTCCTTCCACAAAGAGCGTTGCACCTTTTGGATAGGAAGATGCCGACGTAATTACCGAAAGACGCTGCACGGCCGCCGGCGGGAGGTTGCAAAAGAGCCGGTCCTCCCGATGCGGGCAGGTTACGCAGTTCTCAATTATTTCGAGTCCGTACGGGGCGCGCATGCTTGAACCCTGCCACATTGTACACCCCCTTCCGCGTGCAACAATTCTGAAGCCCCCCATCATCTCTCCCGTCTCCCGCCGATTAGATCATTTTGTCTTTACTGCGTGAGTCTGTTCCAGCTCTCGAAAGGAGCAAGTGACAGGCGTCACGTTTGTGTGTGACGGCCGTCACTGTGGGCCAGTTCGGGAACACGGATAGTCGAAACTGACAAGGAGGATCCCATGCAAAAGGATGAGCGAGACCTGTTGGATGTCCTAAAGTTTGAACTTAACTTCTTGGAGAAGGGGGGATATGGCCGTTCCCCCAGAGAGTCCTGGAGACCCGCGTTTATCTTCGAAGACTCTCCAACATGCATGAATTACGACTGCAAAGAGAATCCTGCGCCATGTAGCGATTGCGTGCTGATGCAGTTGGTGCCGCCTGAGCTTCGCTTCGGCAAAATCCCATGCCGTCAAATTCCATTTAATGGTGCGGGGGAAACTCTCGATTCTCTCTATCGATGGGGCGATCAACATGAGATTGAAGAGACATTCCGAAACTGGCTGGTGGCCACTATTGCCCAATTGGAAGAGCGGAAGAGAGGTTCTCGTGCTGTTGGCGGCGAGCAATCGCCCGCTATCAGCGAAGTCACGAAAGGAATCGCTTTACACCAGAATCTTCACCCGAAATGTTCGAACCCGGCTTGTCCAACTGCCTTTCATTGGCTGGAAGGCGGAAAGTTCTTCCGCTTCAGTGGTGGCGACTCTGCCCTAAACCCGAGCTCGAGTGTGACCGACCTAGCAAGCAATCTTCACGGAGTGAAGCATTTTTGGCTTTGTGAACGCTGCTCTCACATTTTCACTTTGGTGTACGACGCAGAGTCTGGCGTAGTGCTCAAGCTGCTGCGGATCGAACTCCCGCTCACAGAAGCTCGTAAGGAGTTGGCGAATGCACAGCGGAATTGAGGCATTGCTGTTGTGCGCTCTCTGATCAGTTTCCAGCGCCGACTGCGTGACTGAGGCGTTAACTGAATATCAGTGTCTACCGCCGACCTCCTCTACTCTTCATCCACGTACGGTCAGGACCGGGCACGCTGCATGCGTCACGACCTTATGTGCGGTCGCTGTCGGCAAATGCGTCGCCGCACCCGGGAAGCCGCCGGGGCGACGTACACCGAGCACAATTAGGTCTGCCCTTTTTTGTCTAGCAACGTCCAAAATCTTCTCTGCGGCTGGCCCTTGTTCGGTCACAAAGCGTGGCTCGCACCACAATTCCGCTTCCGGTGGAACTAGTTTGCGCAAGAGTTGCATTGACGATTTCACGAGTTCCTCGGGACGTACAAGATCGCCCGGTTTTGCGTCTGCGATTACGTGCAAGAGTGTCAGATGCGCCTGAAACTCTTGCGCCAAGGAGATTGCGTATGATGCAGCGGCGTCCGACTCCGAACTGAAGTCCGTGGCGTAGAGAATTTCGGTAAACTTACCGCCTAGCGGCGGTTCTACGTGCGAAAACGGACCCACGGTCAAAACCGCACACGGAGCCTGCCGAAAAATCTCCTCCGCTGTGGAGCCCATGAACAATTTTCGTACGCCGGACCGGCCCCGCGTGCCCAACACGATCAGATCAATTTTGTTTTTTTCGACCACAGACAGCAACCTGGACCAGAGATCTCCTTCTTCGATGATTACTTCTGGCTGAACACCGCAGAATGAATTGAGCAAGGCCGCTCGCTGCCTCTTCATTTCGAATTCACTAGACCGCTCCAGGGCAGCCCACGTGGTGGGTGGCGTCATTGGGTTAACGACCGGCGTTTGCACGTGCAAGGCGTAGAGCTTAGCCCCGAAGCGCTTTGCAACCTCTGCCGCATAGGGAATCGCAGCAGCTGCCGCCACAGAAAAATCTGTAAGAAAAAGGACATTATTCACCTGAATTCGCGTTCGAGCTTCAAGGGCTTTCATGGTCCACCTCCGTCCTCTAATTAATCCGAAATACTCCAAACTCCCAGTGACAGTTGTCACCGTTGATTGTGATGCACGTCACAGCACATCAATCCGAGTTCGGCGCATCGTATATGCCGGAGGTGGGACATGCGAACTATCGAAGTTGGCGCGCCGGTAAAAGTAAAAAACATTCTTTATCTTACGGATTTCTCAAGACCTTCTGAGGCAGCCCTTCCATTTGCGGTGACCCTTGGCCGCGGATACGGCGCCAAAGTACACGCTCTACACATTTTGATTCCTGCACCCTACGTTTATACGACGCCGGGGTTGACAGCTATAGCGATCGAAGCCGAGGACGAAAATGCGCAGGCGGAAATGCAGCGGGTCGAGTCTCAGCTTGCCGGTCTGCAGCACCAAACGATGATTGCAAGAGGCATCGAGGTTTGGCCGACAGTCGAGCAAGCAATCCAAGATGACGATGTTGACCTAATTGTCCTTGGAACGCACGGGCGTACGGGCGCAGAGAAATTGCTGCTTGGTTCTGTCGCTGAAGAAATCTTCCGCCGTTCGCCCGTGCCGGTACTCACCATCGGTCCGGGCGTTCGCAGGAGTGTACATAATGGCGCTCGGTTCCATCGTGTGCTTTTCGCCACGGATTTCAGTCCGGAGTCGTTAGCTGGAGCGCCCTATGCCGTCTCGCTCGCGCAACAAAACGAGTCTCATCTTCTCCTAATCACCGTGATGCACAAGCCCGAAAAACTCGACGATTCTGACAACAGAATATTCGAATTGTCGGTGGCTGAGGCGATTCATCACCTCTACGAAATGGTCCCGGAGAACGCGGAACTTGATTTCCTGCCGCAAGTGTCCGTGGAATACGGTGAACCGGCTGATCGGATCGTAGAAGTCGCGAAACAGCGCGGTGCGGACTTGATCGTGCTAGGCGTTCGCGCCGCCGCCGGCCGTCTCGGTGCGGCAACACATCTCGAGCGTTCGACTGCGCATAAAGTGGTCGCGCATGCCGTCTGCCCGGTTCTCACCGTACGCGGCTAGCTGTCTTCTCGATTCGCGTGGAACGCGGGATATGGGAAGCGAAATCTATGAGTCGAGAGGTGCAATTATGAAACGACCGCTCGGAGTGACCGTAGTTGCGTTGTTGATGTGTATCGGCGCTGGCCTACTAGCTCTGGGTTCTTTGGGTTTCTTTGTGTTGGGCGGAGTTGTCGTAGCAGCCGGAGCTGGGGGACCGACGTCCCAATTATTTTCGGAAATGGGAGCACTCGGAGCGGGAATATTCCTCGTGCTCGCTGTCGTATATGCCACCTTGGCCATCTATGTGTTTCGAATGGTCTATTGGGCACGCCTTGCATCCGTCGTGTTCATCGCCGTAGGTCTGCTCTTTGCGGCGCTTGGGATTGCAGAGTCGTTGCCTCATCCGGATTTCATGGTACTCGCCTGGCAATTTTTTGTGATCGCTATTGATGCATGGATCCTATGGTACCTCGCGACGCAGCATGTTAAGGACGCATTCGCTGCCCGGCGATATGATCCCGGTGCGCGCATCGAAGCCCATACGTGAAAGAGTACCTCTGATTTACTTTGTGGTTGTGGGAGGCGCCGGTCATTTTGGCGGGCATTTCAATCAGGTCGGTAAAGGCCATGAAGGATCATCGATGTTGATCCAGGAAATGACTTGGCAGGCGAGTCTGGACTTCCTGGCTCGTACGCATCTCGGTAGATTGGCGTGCGCTCAAGGAGCTCAGCCCTATATCGTGCCAATCTATTTCTCTTACAACAATGATCACCTCTACACTTTTTCCACGATTGGGCAAAAGATCGAATGGATGCGCGCCAACCCGTTAGTCTGTGTCGAAGCGGACGAGGTGCTGAGCTCGGAGCTGTGGATCAGTGTCATTGTATTCGGTCGCTTCCAGGAACTCCCGGACGTGCCCGAATGGCGTAGTGAGCGCTCATTAGCCCACGATCTGCTGCAAAGGAAAGCCATGTGGTGGGAGCCCGGTTACGTTAGAACAATTCTTCATGGCACAGAGCGCCCGCTGGTACCGGTCTTCTATCGCATCCATATCACAGAGATCACCGGTCACCGTGCCATCCCCGAGTCTGGCAACGCTGTCTGAATTGGTCGGAACCGTCCGCGCCACATACCGGCAACCAGGTCTTAGCCGCTTCGATCCCGGCCACGTCTGCCGATGATTCGTTTCTAAGCACGTGCGATGTGCCGTCCAACCGCCGGCGCAATCACGCGCACTTCGTTCATCAGTTGCGCGAACTGCTCTGGAAACATCGACTGCGCCCCATCCGATAGCGCGTGCTCCGGATCTTGATGCACTTCGATTAGCAAGCCGTCCGCACCTGCCGCCACCGCTGCTCGAGCCATCGGCGGCACTTTATCGCGTCGCCCAGTGCCGTGCGACGGGTCAGCGACCACCGGCAAATGCGAAAGATGTTTGATCACTGGAATTGCTGCAATGTCCATGGTGTTGCGCATGTACGTATCGAACGTTCGAATGCCGCGCTCGCACAGCATCACGTTATAGTTTCCGCCCGACATGATGTACTCCGCGCTCAGCAGCAGTTCTTCGATCGTTGCCGACATCCCGCGCTTTAGCAGCACCGGTTTGCTGCCTTCTCCCAGCGCGCGCAGCAAATAATAGTTCTGCATGTTGCGTGCGCCCACCTGCATCACGTCCACGTACGACAGCATCATCTCAATCTGCGAAGGGTCCATCACCTCGCTCACCACTAGCAACCCGTTTTTGTCCGCGGCCTCGCGCAGCAGCTTCAATCCCTGCTCGCCCAGTCCCTGAAAGGAATACGGCGAACTCCGCGGCTTGAACGCTCCTCCCCGTAACAGCTTCGCTCCCGCTCGAGCCACGCGCTCGGCGATTTTGCCGATTTGCTCGGCTGACTCCACCGCGCACGGCCCTGCCGCCACGATCACCTCTGCTCCGCCCACCGACACGCCTTTGCCCAATTCAATAATCGACCCCTCCGGTCGGAACTTCCGCGAAGCCAGCTTGAACGGATGCGTGATCCGTATAATTTCCTCCACGCCCGGTGACGCAACCAGAGTTTCAAGCTCGCTTCGATGCTGCTCGATTTTTCCCACCACTCCGATCACCGCCCTTTCTTCGCCGCGGCTCAAATGCGCTTGGCATCCGCACTCCTTGATCCGCACCACGACGTGGTCGATTTGTTCTTCCGTTGCGTTTGTCGCCATGTTGACGATCATGATTGCTCTCCCTACTCACGATGTAGCGCTGTTCGCTGCCTTTGCCGAAACGTACGAACCCAGAATCCGCACGTCCACTGCTAATTTCTCCAACTCAGCAAGTGCCCCGGCTACTTCTGGATCGCGCGTCGTTGCTTGCAGGTCGAGATAAAACCGGTATTGCCAAGGAAGTCCGCGCACTGGCCGGCTTTCAATCTTCATCAGATTGATATTTCGCCGTGCGAAAGGTTCCAGCGCGTGGTACAGCGCCCCCGGAAGATGCGCGAGTCTAAATACTAAGGAAAGTTTGTCTGCTTTTTCCGGTGACGCTTCTGTCGCCGGTGCGAGCAACAGGAACCGCGTGTAATTTTCAGGATCGTCTTCCAAGTACTCGCGCAGGATTTGCCCTCCGTAAACCTCCGCCGCGCGTTTGCTCGCAATCGCGGCTCGCGTGCGATCTCCCGCTTGCACGATTTCACGAACGCTTCCGGCCGTGTCGTCGGTGGCGATTCTTTTTAGAAACGGGCGAGCGCTGAAAAATTCTTCGCACTGCGCCAAAGCTACGGGATGCGATTCCACGATGGCCACCTCTTCCAGCGTTCCGCCGGGCGGCCCGATCAGATTGTGCTCGATGCGGATAATCACTTCGCCCACAATGGTCAGCGGGCTTTCGACCAGCAGGTCGAACGATCTGTGCACCGGACCCGCCAGGCTATTTTCGATTGGAACCAGGACGTAATCCGCCGTGCCGTTCGCAATAGCTCCAAATGCCGCTTCAAACGTAGGCAGCGGCACCAGGCAAACCTCCCCGCCAAGCAGGATCATCGCTGCTTCTTCGCTGAACGCACCGCGCTC
>JBEKSN010000137.1:0-10268 GCA_049517055.1 Candidatus Acidiferrales bacterium
GAATAACGGAATTCGTTGCGTCTGCGTGGATTGCTGCGAGTGAACGGCGAAAAAAATCGACGACGCGAAAAGCGCGCCAAGAAGAAACATCTTCATGAAAGCCTCCCGGCGCGGAATCGTAGCACGAAGACGCGCCAAAGCCGGACGCACTATATCCGAAAACCTGTTTGGGAGCTGATACGCGAGCGCATCCTTAGACGGCGCGAAAATGGAAGTGGATCAATTTGAATTTGGGAGTGAGAAGCTTGGCAATAAATTGCCCGTCAGCTAGGTATTCCCGCTTCGCCAATTCCAAAACCAAACGATGAGGACAATCGCCAGGAAACCGAAGCCAAAATAAAAGGGAAGAACAGAGCGACGATTAATCAGGACAGAAATGAACGCTGCCAGACCCAAGAGCGCACAACAGGCTGTAGCCAACTTTGGGAAACGTGGTTCCGGCCTCTTCATGTGCCGATCATACGCCATATCTGAGTAATCCACCCAGAAATACATGCCCGCATTAGGCCCTCTTGAGAGCAATGTGCCGGGACATCATCCCTATACGTCCAAATGGAATTTGCGGGGAGAATTGCAAATACACCACAGGCGGAAAGCGTAGGGTTGAGGCACCAATGAAAAAGGCGAGCCAAGTTCGTTTGACTCGCCTGTCCCAAAATAACGATTTAGATATTTCTGTTAGCTATTGACCAGCTTTCGCCGGAGGCGTACCAAGCCGAGAAGCCCGGTTCCAAGGAGCAAAACTAGACTGGGTTCCGGTGTTGTGACGACATAGCCTTGAAATCCTCGAAGCGCCCCGCCACTTTCGCCAGTGCCACCTTCAAAATCAGTGCACCCAGCGTTGCAGAGACCCTCCAGAGCAGAGAAAAAATCTACGCCGCCCGCACCGGTCAGGCCAGGTGAAATCTCAAAGGCCAATACCGGGGTGCCCTCAGCGTACGAATTGTTAGCCATAATCACAAGTTCGTTGGCTGAGTAGAAGCCAGCGTCCACGACCGAATAGCTGGCCCCGCTAAACTCTAACCCGAGCGTAGTGACGACATTAATGTCACTATACAGGCCCGTTACTGCGTTGTAGTCGAAGGACCCCGAGGCTGTCGAGCCGTCGGAAGAACTTACATCAGTCAGAGTCCAGGTCTGGCCGCTATCGGCTGAGGCAACCGAGGGTATGCAAAGAAAAATCAACAGTGCTAGAGCCATGGCAGGGGCCCACAAAGTCCTTCGATTCATATCTCCCCCTAGTTTTCGGAAAACGGTGCTGGCTCACGAGCAAGTCAACTTCCACATTCCGCTATATTGAAAACAATAGACATGTTCTCGGGTCCTCCATCTTCTCGGACAAGGGATTGCACATCCTCGGAAAGAATTTCTCATAATCTGCATCGAGATGCGGACGAGAGAAGTAGGTGGAATGGGAGTGACCCGGCGCGCGTTTTTGTTCAATCACGAGTTTTGTCTCAACCCCTGATCAACGCGCTAACCGGACAAGTGAAGTAATGGTACGCCACTTCTCCGGTCGTCCGACTAACCAGGAGTTGAGCCGGTTGACCGGACCAGCCTAGGCTTCTACTATCCTCCCATTCTGGTCCTGAAGACGCAGTAAATCCTGACAGCGGGGTGAAAACTCAAGTGGCGTTGGAGACCGCTTTCATCGCACTGTCACGCTCGATGAGCGTCCGCAGTACTGTTTCCAGAGCCACCTTTCCTTTTCGAGTACCAGCCGGGTTGCCTTCAAACTCGATCCATCCTTCATTGAAACCATCGAGCATCTGAATGCGCGGCTCAGGGTTCTTCATGCCTTGTGATTTGAAGAGCGCCTCCCACGTCTCATGCGGTACTTCTTCGATTCTCACCGGACGGCCCAATAGCTTAGCGAAGGTAGTAGCGACTTCCGTCGGCGTCACACGACGCGGCCCTTCCAACTCGATGACCCGTTGGCCGTCCCACGTTTCCTGCAGCAGTTCGGCAGCTACGCGCCCGATGTCGGAAGTGGCAACCATAGGGAACAGTTTGTCCAGCGGCTGCAGAAAGCTTTGAATAGCGCCGTTCTTCGCTGGAGCAACATCCCAGGCAAAGTTCTCCATGAACCATGCCGGCCGCAGAAAGGTGATTGCCGTTGGCAGCTTTCGCAGCGCTTGCTCGATGATGGTGTGCTGTGTCAGCAGGTTTGAGCGCGTTGCCTGTGCTCCGATCGTCGATAGATATACGACTCTACGCAAGCGCGCCGCGACGAACGCTGAACTCAACGTGGCGGCCAATGTCCGCGCTTCGCTAAAGTCAGGCGATGGATCGAAGTTAGGCGGCACCAGAATGAACGCGCCTTCGACACCCTTTAATGCCGCTGCCAGCGCCGCAGCATCATTAATATCCGCGCTCACTAGCTCGCAGCCACGCTCCGCCCATTCTTTGCATTTGCTGACGTCGCGCACCACTCCCCGAACGCTTTGGCGAGCGGCCAACAAGTTGCGAGCCACCTCCCCACCCACCTGCCCAGTAATTCCAGTAATCGCAAACGTTCCCATATCCTCTCCCTTCCAGCTTTGTTCCCGATGAGATGCGAAAGAACTAGAAAGCGTTACACCAAACTCCCCGTTTTACTTTTTGTGGCACTCCTGCACAAGCTGCTTATACTATGTGTCCTCTCGGATGACGCTGAGTACGGGCAGGCGTCCAGCGCCGTCTTCGCCGTGAGCGCACATGGGACCTTTACTCCAGGATATTCGGTATGGTTTTCGGGGGCTCGCAAAGTCTCCTGGCTTTACTGCCGTCGCCCTCCTCTCCCTCGCGATTGGCATCAGCGCCAACACGGCGATCTTCAGTATCGCGAACACTCTGTTACTTCGCCCGCTCCCCTATAAAGACGCGAGCCGACTGGTAATTTTGTGGAACCGCTCGCCGGGCTTAGGCATCACCGAGGACTGGTTTTCAACCGCTCAATACTTCGACATCAAAACGGGCCACCACGGTTTTGAAGATGTAGCCATCGCCATTGGTGGTAACGAAAATCTCACCGGTGACGGCGAACCGGAGCGGGTAGGCACCCTCCACGTGTCTTCAAATCTTCTACCCATGCTGGGAGTGCAGCCCGCCAGCGGCCGTCTCTTTGTTGAGAGCGAAGACGCAAAGGGCGCTGCAGGAACCGCGATTCTGGGATACGGCATGTGGGTCCGCCGCTACGGCTCGGATCCTCGTATCATCGGGAAATCGCTAACGATCAACGGATCGACGTATCAGGTGATCGGCATTCTGCCAAGTAGTTTTTCTTTACCGCGCGAAGTTTTACCAACGTTGGGCGGCGCAGAACAAGCCGACATCCTTCTCCCGCTTCCGCTCGGACCGGACGCCGCGCAAAACCGCGA
This sequence comes from Candidatus Acidiferrales bacterium, assembly GCA_049517055.1. Classification (GTDB taxonomy): domain Bacteria; phylum Acidobacteriota; class Terriglobia; order Acidiferrales; family UBA7541; genus Palsa-295. The sequence goes on from JBEKSN010000137.1 coordinate 3,360, forward strand.
CCGCGAAGACTACAACATCGTAGGCAAGCTGAAGCCGGGAGTGTCACTTCACCAAGCGCAGGCCGAAATGGATACGATTACCGCTCGCCTGCGACGCGACCATCCTACAAATTATCCTCCGAATGGCGGCCTCACGTTCGGCATCGTTCCCCTCTCTGAGCAGGTAGTAGGTGACAGCCGTCGCGCACTGTTTGTCCTGCTTTTCGCGGTGGCTTTCGTCCTGTTGATCGCATGCGCCAACGTCGCGAACCTTCAGTTGTCGCGTGCGCTTGCCCGGCAGAAGGAAATTGCAGTTCGCATGGCGATTGGAGCGAGCCGCATGCGCATCGCGCGGCAGCTGCTTACCGAGAGCCTTCTGCTCTCGTTTTGTGGCGGGGCGTTGGGAGTTTTTCTGGCGTTAGGTAGCCTGAAGTGGGTTCGTATCCTCGGTCCTGGCAGCGTTCCGCGCCTGGCCGACATCAGCATCGACGGACGAGTTCTCCTGTTTACGCTATTCATCTCTCTGGTTTCTGGGGCGATGTTCGGCTTGGCCCCCGCACTGCGCGTTTCGCACATTCATTTGCAGTCCACGCTCAAGGAGGGAGGCCGAGGCTTCGCGGGTGCAGCGATGTGGGGCCGAGGAAACGGTTTGCGCAAATCGCTGGTTGTTTCCGAACTCGCGCTCTCGGTATTGCTATTGATTGGAGCAACCCTGTTGGTCCGCAGCTTCGCGAACCTGCAAAGCGTTTCCCCCGGCTTCAACCCGAAAAACGTGTTGACCCTGGAACTCACCATGACCGGCAACAAATATCGCGAATCACAGCTCGTATTATCGACCTACAAACAAATCGTGGAAAAGCTGGAGAGTCTCCCAGGCGTGAAGTCTGTCGGAGCCATCACCTCTCTGCCCCTGAGCCAAATGTTCGCCTGGGGTCCGATCACTGTGGAGGGTAGGATCCCGCCACCAGGTGAGAATTTTATCAACGCGGACGTGCGCGTGGTAGCCGGGCATTACTTTGAAGCCATGCAAATCCCACTGCGCGAAGGCCGTTTCTTCAACGAGTCTGATACTAAGACCAATCCCCCAGTAGGAATTGTCGACGAATATATGGCCACGCAACTATGGCCGAATCAAAGTCCGCTGGGAAAACGCCTGCACAACGGCGGCATCACCGACAAAGCCCCCTGGATCACCGTGGTCGGAGTCGTCGGCCGAATTAAACAATACACACTCGACACCGATTCGCGGATCGCCATTTATTATCCTCAAACACAGTTCGCAACCCGCGCGATGAACGTTGTCATTCGAACGAGCAGCGAACCTGACGCGCTGTATTCGGCCGCGCGCAAGGAAATTCAGAACGTGGACCCCGATCTCCCAATTTTCCATCCAGTGACCATGTACCAGCGCGTTCAGGAGTCTCTGGCCCGGCGCCGGTTTTCCATGTCGTTGCTCAGCCTGTTCGCCGCCCTCGCCGTTGCGCTCGCTATGATTGGTATCTACGGCGTCGTCTCTTACCTAGTAAATCAAGGAACGCGCGAAATCGGCATACGCATGGCACTCGGAGCCACGCCGCGAGCAATCCTGCATCTGGTAATAGCGCGAGGCATGGCGCTCGCGATTCCCGGTGTAACCATCGGCCTGCTCGCGAGTATCGCGTTCACCCGCGCAATGCGAACCCTCTTGTTCGGCGTCAGCCCCATCGACCCTTTTACCTTCGTCGCTATTCCCGTGCTGCTCGCCTTCGTCGCATTCCTCGCCAGCTTCATCCCCGCCCAGCGCGCAACCCGCGTCGACCCAACCGTCTCGCTTCACAGCGAATAACCGACAAATCGCGGCGGGAATTTTGCAGTTGTTTAATCTAAACCCGGCACCCTTCTGCAAAACGAAGCGTACGGCATCCTTGGCGTAATCCGACGGGGCGAGTCAACTCTCGTCAGCGCGCAAAGATTTCCTAACTCGCCAGTAGGAATTTCAAGGCCACCGAGCGGTCCAGGCGGGTGTCTTCGGCCTTATAAACTACACCCATCCCGCCACCGCCGAGTTTTTCCACAATGCGGTAGTGCGAAATGGTTTTGCCGATCAGCGAGTCGTTGGCTGGCACGTGCTGCACATCTTAGGGGGCGTCAGGAGTCCAAGTCAACGAATAGGGGCAGGACAAAATGCCCCGCATTAGGCGAATTCTCAACCAACGAGATTTCCTCCCCTCCAAAAGATATTTCCTCCCGCTCATCTTTTTGCAGGAGTATGATGCGCCGTGGCCGACCCCGAAAGCATCATTACGAATGTGGAAGTCAGTTTTCAACTCTGGCCTCTTGGAAGGCGCAACGATGGCAAAAATAGATAAATCCATAACCGAAATTGCCGAGGAAGAGCAGCCAAAGCCGGCAGAAACGCCGGACCGATTTACCAGGCGTTTTTTCCTGAGCCAACTTGGCACTGCGAGTTTGGCCGTCACAACCGCTCCGTTGCTGCACTCTGCTCCGGTGCAAGAGCCTGAGCCGGTTACGGAAGCGATTCCGGGCGCTGATGTCCCCGGCGCGGTTCCCATGGTGCTCAACATTAATGGAAAAGAACACCATATTGCTTTGGAGCCGCGGGTCACTCTTCTGGATGCGCTGCGCGAGAACCTTCAACTTCCGGGCACAAAAAAGGGTTGTGACCATGGTCAGTGCGGCGCATGCACGGTGCACGTAAACGGCCGGCGCGTAAATTCATGCCTCTCTTTCGCCATCATGCATCAGGGCGACAAAATTACGACCATCGAAGGTCTGGCACAGAACGGCGATCTGAATCCGGTTCAGGCAGCTTTCCTGGAACATGACGGATTTCAGTGCGGCTATTGCACCTCCGGCCAGATCATGTCCGCAACCGCGCTGCTGAAAGAACCGTGCGGGCAGGATGACGCTGCCGTGCGCGAATGTATGAGCGGAAATATCTGCCGCTGTGGGGCCTACAACAACATCGTTGCTGCGGTTCAAAGTGCACGACGCGGAGCGTAAGAAGTTCATTTCATGTCCGAAACTTTGTAACTGAGGTCACTCAATGGAAGCCTTTCAATTCAGCCAAGCCAAAACGGTAAATTCGGCACTGGAAGCAGGCCGCTCGCAAACCGAAACAAGATTTGTTGCCGGCGGCACCACGCTGATCGATCTGATGAAGTTGAACGTTGAAACTCCGAAGAGAGTTGTGGATATCAATTCGCTGCCTCTCACGCAGATCGAACCCACGGCGGATGGCGGATTGAAAATCGGCGCTATGGTTCGCAATAGCGATTTGGCGCACGACGAAACGGTTCAACAACGTTACACCGTTCTTTCCGAAGCCCTTCTTTCCGGAGCTTCTCCGCAGCTTCGAAATATGGCTACCACCGGCGGCAATTTACTCCAACGCACCCGCTGTTATTATTTTCGCGACACCACTTACCCCTGCAATAAGCGCGAGCCCGGCTCGGGATGCCCGGCGCTAGACGGCTTCAACAGGATTCACGCCATTCTTGGAACCAGCGAGCATTGCATTGCAACGCATCCCTCGGATATGGCCGTGGCTATGATGGCGCTCGAAGCGGTGGTGCACATACAAGGGGCCAATGGGGAGCGCAGCGTTCCCTTGAATGATTTTTACCTGCTGCCCGGATCCACGCCCAATCGCGAAAATGTGCTGGCCCCCGGCGATTTGATCACCTATGTCACCTTGCCTTCGCTTGCAAACGGTACGCGCTCTCACTATTTAAAACTTCGCGACCGCGCGTCGTATGAATTCGCCTTGGCTTCTGCCGCCGTGGTCGTTTCGCTGAACGGCAATCGAATACAGCGCGTTCGTATCGCTTTAGGGGGCGTGGGGACCAAGCCATGGAGATCCATGGAGGCAGAGCATGCGCTCGAAGGCCGCGAAGCCAACGAAAACAATTTCCGAGCTGCGGCCGAAGCCGCTCTGAAAGGCGCGAAACCACAGCACGACAACGCCTTCAAGGTTGAGTTGGCCAAGCGCTGCCTTACTCGCACGCTTACAAACGTTACGCAGGCCGCTTAAGCCGAAAAGTTTTCAGACCTGGGCAGGAGAGAACCAATGAGCACCTCGATAATCGGTGAACCAATAACCCGCATAGACGGACGGCTGAAAGTTACCGGCGGCGCGAAGTATGCCGCGGACTATCCGATCGAGAATCTCGCCTACGGCGTGGCAGTCCCAAGCACGATCGCAAACGGAAAAATTACTCGAATAGATTCCGCCAACGCCGAAAAGATGCCCGGAGTACTCGCAGTTTTTCATCACGGTAATTTCGGCAAGCTTTATCGTCCCGCCGGCGCTTTCGAGGACCTGAGCCGCCCTGGTGAAAGTCGCCCTCCGTTCGAAGATGAAAATGTCTATTACTATGGCCAATTCGTAGCCCTGGTCGTCGCTAATACTTTTCAGCAGGCACAGGATGCCGCGGCGAACGTTCACGTTACCTACGACGAGAAGCCTCCTCTAGTTTTGCTGAATCAAGCGCCGCCTTCCAACATCACGCTCGCTGTCAAGTATTCGCGAGGCGATGCGGATTCAGCCTTCCAGAAAGCACCGGTACAGCTTGACGCGACTTACACCACGCCGACCGAAACGCACAATCCGATGGAAATGCACGCCACGATTGCCGTGTGGAATAAAGACAAAGTCACTCTATACGAATCCTCGCAAGGCGTAGTGAATCATCACAACGTAATGTCGGAGATGCTCGGCCTTCCGTTGGAAAACATTGAAATCATTTCGAAATTCATCGGTTCGGGATTCGGCGGCAAGCTTTTTCCCTGGCCACACTCATTGCTGGCGGCAGTAGCGGCGCGCAAGGTCGGACGTCCGGTGAAAGTGTCTGTGCCGCGAACTTTGATGTTCACTACCGTGGGCCACCGCCCCGCCATTCGACAGCGCATGCGTCTGGGCGCGACGCCAGATGGAAAGCTCGTGTCATTCCAAAATGATATTCTTCAGCACACTTCTTTGGTGGATGATTACGTCGAGGACTGCACACAGGTGTCATCGCTGCTGTATAGCTGCCCCAATAACACTGCGATACAACGCTTGGCCCACCTGAACGTCGGGACGCCAACGCCGATGCGCGGCCCCGGAAGAACGCCGGCGCTTTTCGCCATTGAATCGGCTATGGATGAACTGGCGATCAAGCTCAATATGGATCCCCTCGAACTGCGCCTGAAAAATTATGCGGAGACCGACGAGGCTTCCAATCTCCCCTGGTCCAGCAAACATCTTCGCGAAGCCTATCAGATTGGGGCGGAACGGTTCGGGTGGTCCAAGCGCGATCCGAAAGTCGGCTCGATGCGCAATGGCGATCTAATTCTTGGTTGGGGCATGGCCACGTGCAATTGGCCGGCGTCGCGTCACGCGGCCGAGGTTCGCGTCAGGCTCCTGGCCGACGGAACTGCTCGCGCGTCCTGCGCTACGCAAGATATCGGGACGGGCACATACACTATCTTTGCTCAAGTTGTATCCGACAAAACTGGTTTGCCGCTGGATAAAATTCAAGTGGTGCTCGGTGACAGCGCTTTGCCTCCAGGCCCAATCTCTGGCGGCTCGTCCGCGACTTCCACGGTGCTTCCAGCTATCGTTGAGGCCACGCAGAAAGCCGTTGACGCCGTGATTCAGGTGGCTGTGCGTACGCCCGACTCTCCGTTCCAAAACGCCGATGCCAAGACATTGAAGATGACCCAGGCACGCATTCACCTCCAGGATAAGTCTCCCGATACAGGCGTCCCTTTCCAGGACATTCTGGTCCTGCGCAACCTCCAAGGGCTAGACGGCAATGCGAGAACGGACGCCGATGCGAATATGAAGAATTTCTCCACGCATTCTTTCGGGGCGCACTTCTGCGAAATTTCATTCGATCCAGGCATCGCTCGCTTGCGTGTAACGCGTTGGCTGACCGTGATAGATGGCGGCCGGATGATTAACGCAAAGACGGCTCGAAACCAGATGCTAGGCGGCGTAGTGATGGGAATCGGCATGGGCCTGTTCGAAGCCACTATCTACGACACTCGCAACGGTCATCCCATCAACAACAATTTCGCGGACTATATTGTTCCGGTGAATGCCGACATTCCCGAGATGGACTGCATCTTCCTGGATTATCCGGATACGGTGCTAAATGAATATGGCGCCCGCGGCATCGGCGAAATTGGCCTTACCGGTGTGGCGTCGGCGCTAACTTCCGCCACTTATCACGCTACAGGAGTCCGCGTGCGCGATCTACCCATCCACATCGAACACTTACTCGTGTAACGATTCGGAAGCCATTCCTTCGGCAGGCATGGAGCCAGCGGCTCGTCCAACTTCAATTCCCCTGCAACTACCAGCTTGAGCACGACGCAGGCAACACTCTCCAATAGGCGTATAAATCCCAAACCCTTGGACTCGCGATGACTTCGGTGATCAGCCGTCGGCCATATCGTCATTTGATCACGTAAGACACTAACTCCTGATTAGTCGCGCTAACCGGACAAGTGGATTTCAGGTGCGCCGTGAGACGCAGTTATTTTGCGGAGGGGCGAGGGGTGCGCCAGCGGCGGTTGAACGCGGGGATCAGCGCGCCGCCGATGTTGGCGAGCGTGGCGTCGGGGAAGGGAGCGCGATCGGCGCCGGGACGCACCGAGCGGAAGAGAGTCTTCAGGAAGCGGCCGAAGGCTTCGAATTTTTCAGCGAAGGTGAACTGGATAGCGCGGCCGTTGGCGCGCACGACGAGAACGGTGACGTCGTCGGCTGAAAGATTTTCCGGGAAGCGCTCGCCGATTTCTTTGAGCAGGGAAGGGATCAGTTTTTCCGCGGGGACGTCGCCGAGCAGGTTGACGATGCGCAGCAAGCCGTCTTCGCCCAGCATTTGGCCGTCGGCGTCGCAGGATTCCATCAGCGCGTCGGTGTAACTGATCATGCAGTCGCCG
>JBEKSN010000138.1:0-10262 GCA_049517055.1 Candidatus Acidiferrales bacterium
TCCGAATTCTAGATCAGCGGCGTCATTTCTAACCGGCACAGCCCGATATATAGAAACGGCTGTAACTCGCTCAAAACAAACGACCGAGACATTTCTACCCGGGGCCAGAACTGCACAATTCCGTTTAGCAGCGCGGCAGCTCCAGCCATGACCAAAAGCCGCGTACGCATCGTGCTTGAGATGATCAAGTTTGAGCACTCCGTCTTCGCCCTGCCGTTCGCGCTGGTGGGAGCCTTGCTCGCCGCCCGGGCCGGTGGCGCGCTTCCAACCTGGCGGCAAATCCTGTGGATCGTCATTGCCATGGTGGGCGCGCGTTCAGCCGCCATGACCATGAACCGCATCGCCGACCTGAAATACGACGCTAGCAATCCGCGCACCGCGAATCGCGCTCTGCCCAAAGGCGAGCTTTCCGTCGGCTTCGCCTGGATGTTCACTTTGATTGCGTCAGCAGTCCTGGTGCTCGCCGCATGGCAACTGAATCCGCTCGCGCTGAAACTTTCTCCCGTTGCGCTGGCGATTTTGTTTTTTTATTCTTACACCAAGCGATTCACTTCCTGGTCGCACTTCGTTCTCGGCTTTTGCCTCGGCATTTCACCTGCGGCTGCGTGGATCGCGATTCGCGGCTCGTTCGACTGGCGCATGCTGATCCTTTGCGCCGCGGTGACGCTCTGGGTCGGCGGCTTCGACGTGCTCTACGCTTGCCAGGACGTGGACTTCGACAAGACTGCCGGGCTGTATTCCATTCCGAAAAAATTCGGCGTCGCTGGGGCGCTCGTGATCGCGCGCGCCATGCACATCGCCATGGTCGGCTTGCTCGCTTGGCTGGCGTTCAGCTTTCAACTCGCTTGGCCTGCCTGGGCCGGAATCGCCGTGGTCGCGGCCCTGCTGGCCTACGAGCACTCGCTGGTGAAACCGAACGACTTGAGCAAAATGAATGCTGCGTTTTTCACCGTGAATGGATATATTAGTCTGTTGTTCCTGCTTTTCTGGGGCGCAGCCGCGGTCGTGATGCCCTAGCAGATTAAGCAAAAATGGCGACGAAAACACAACTCACCGCACAATCGGCCCCCGCGTTTCAGGACGCGAAGCTCGAGCCCGTCGCGAAAAAAGTTCTCGCCGGCGAACGCCTGGACTCAGCCGACGGCCTAGCGCTTTACGAATCGCACGACCTTCTGGGCGTAGGCTGGCTGGCGAATTACGTCCGCGAAAAACGCCACGGCAACGTCACCTATTTCAACGTCAATCGCCACATCAATCCCACGAATGTGTGCGTGGCGCATTGCAAGCTCTGCGCTTTTGGACGCTCGCCCGATTCTCCTGGAGCTTACACCTTCGCTCTCGAAGAAATCTGGCAGCGTGCGGGCGAAGGTGTGGCCGAAGGCGCCACGGAATTCCACATTGTCGGCGGCCTCCACCCCGATTTGTCCTTCGAGTATTACCTGGAATTAATTCGCGGATTGAAACAGCGCTTCCCACAGGTTCACCTGAAGGCTTTCACCATGGTGGAGGTGGGTTACTACGCGCGCATTTCGAAACTTTCCATACGCGACACTTTGCTGGCGATGAAAGCGGCAGGCGTCGATTCGCTTCCCGGCGGCGGCGCGGAAATCTTCCATCCGCGCGTGCGAAAAATCATTTGCGACCACAAAGTCAGCGGCCAGATGTGGCTGCAAATCGCGCGCACCGCGCACGAAATCGGCCTGCGCTCGAATGCCACCATGCTCTACGGCCACATCGAAACGAACGAAGAGCGCGTGGACCATTTGGTCCAGCTTCGCGAAACGCAGGACAAAACGCACGGCTTCGTCGCCTTCATTCCGCTCGCGTTTCACCCGGCCAACACAGGCCTCTCGCACATTCCCAGTCCCACCGGGTTCGATGATTTAAAGGCCATCGCCTGCTCGCGCCTGCTGCTCGATAATTTCGATCACATCAAAGCCTACTGGATCATGCTCACACCGCGCATCGCGCAAGTGGCGCTGCGTTTCGGCGCAAACGATCTCGACGGCACCGTGGTCGAAGAAAAAATCTACCACGACGCCGGAGCAACCACTCCCGAACACATGACCCGCGCCGAACTCGAGCGTCTGATTCGCGAAGCAGGACGCGTACCCGTCGAGCGCGACACGCTCTACAATCCCGTGGACCGCGAAAAAATGCCGGTTCCGCCCGCGCGCGTTTCATCGCGCAGCATTGACGGCTTCATTCCCGAAACTTCACTCACCCTCAATATCTAGGAACTTGCTTCAAGGCAGGAACAACCGGAGCGGAATCACGCGTGCGGATGGGCTTTGTCGTACACCGCCATCAGTTGTTCGATACTTGCCTGCGTGTAGCGCTGGGTAGTGGAGAGGGAGACGTGGCCGAGAAGCTCCTGAATCGCGCGTAGGTCCGCGCCATCCGCCAGAAGATGGGTGGCGAACGCGTGGCGCAGCGAGTGCGGATGCAGGTTCCAGTTCACATTCGCGAGCCGCGCGTACGCTTTCACAATTACGCGAACCGATTTGGAGGTCAACCGGCCGCCGCGGTGATTCAAAAAAACAGCCGTCGGATCGGCTTTAGTGCGTGGATGCGCCAGAAGCTTTTCGCGCAACGGCAAGTAAGCTTCCAGCGCTTGCTGCGCTTTTCCGCCGTAGGGAACCACGCGCTCTTTGCGGCCCTTTCCCAGCACGCGAACCATTTGCCCCGGGCGATCCAAGTTCCCCAGCGTGAGGCCGACAAGCTCGCTGACGCGGAGTCCCGAAGCGTATAGCAATTCCAGAATGGCGCGATCTCGGCAGGGAATCAGCTTCGCGTCCTGGGCCGATTGGTTTTTGCGCCGCGGCCCCTGTTTTTTGCCGGCCGCGGCGCCTGCCAGAGTGTCGAGGAAACCGTTCATCTCTTCGGCCGTAAGTACACGCGGAACTCGCTTCGGTATTTTGGGAGTGCTCACCAAGCGCGCCGGATTTTGCTTGGTGATTCGCTCGCGAACGCAGAATTTGAAAAATGTTCGCAGCGCGGCGAGCTTTCTAGCCACGGACACTTTCTGCATCTTGCGGTCGTAGAGCCAGCCGACGAACTCGCGGATGATTCTGGCGTCCACCTGTTGCAGAGCCATCGTTTTTTCGCCGGGAGGCGTCAGGAATGCGCGAAAGAGTTCGAGATCGCCGCGATAATTATGAATCGTTGCGGGGGAGACATTCCGTTCGTAGCGCAAGTAGTTCGCGAATTTTTCGATGATCCGCTTCATGGCGCCAAGCTGCTGACGGTTAGTCTATAAGATGCCGCAGAGATGACAAATAGAAACAACCGAATTGCGGCGAGGGAGGGCGTCGGGTTCCGTTTCAGGATTTCACGGGAACCGCGAGAGTGCTGTCTGCGCGCGGCTCTTGAGGATGCACAAACGGAGCCGCAGGAGCGGCTGCCGGTTCGGGCAGAGCTTCGATTTCCCAATCGCATCCTTCTTTCACGCAGGAACGGAAGTTGCCGGCCTTCGTGCGCTTTTCCACGATAAAAGGAGCGCCGCATTTCGGGCAGGGCTCGTTGAGCGGTTCGTGCGGCGAAGTGTAATCGCAATCGGGATAGCGGCTGCAACCGTAAAAGATGCGGCCGCGCCCGCGTCCTTTGGCCGTGCCGCGGCGGACGAATTCTCCTTCTCCGCATTTCGGGCATTTGATTCCGAGCGTGATGGGCCGCGTGTATTTGCACTTTGGATAATTTTCGCAACCGATGAAATCGCCGAAGCGACCTTGGCGGCGAAGGAGCTGGCCCTCGTCCAGAGGACATTTTTCATCGAGCCGGACATCCGGCTGGCGCGCGGTGCGCGTGCCGCTCACCAAACGCCGGGTAGTCTTGCAATCCGGATAGCCGGTGCATGCAAGGAATACGCCGAAGCGGCCGCGCTTGATGGCCATTTCCTTGCCGCAGTTATCGCAATATTCAATTTTCACTTCGCCTGAAGTTTCTTCAGGAAGCTCGGGCGAAAGATCCTTGATGAAGTCGCAATCCGGATAGCGGTTACAGCCCAGGAAAAATCCGTGGCGGCTGATGCGCTCGAGCAATTCTCCCTGGCCGCATTTTTCGCATTTCAGCCCAGTCGCAATCCCCGCTTTGTAAGAGAGCATTTCGTCCTGAGCTTTATCCAGGTCCAGCAGGAAAGGATCCCAGAATTCTTTCACTGCCTGCCGCCAAGGCAATTTGCCCTCTTCGATTTCGTCGAGTTCTTCTTCCAGGCGCGCAGTAAAGCCCACGTCGAAAATATCCTCGAAACTTTTCACCAGCAGCACGCTGACGCGTTCGCCGAGCATCGTAGGAGTGAAGCGTCCTTGATCTTTCGTGACGTACTCCCGGTCCACGATGGTCGAGATGATCGTCGCGTAGGTGGACGGCCGGCCAATGCCTTTTTCTTCCAGCTCTTTTACCAGCGTCGCTTCCGTGTAGCGCGGCGGAGGCTCGGTGAAATGCTGCTCCGGGCGGATCGTTTCAAGACGAAGCTGATCGCCTTCGCGAACGGGCGGCAGGCGGTTGCCGGCTGCGTCGCCTTCGTCGTCTTTTTCTTCCTCTTCTTTTACGGCCTGGTAGGCCGCGAGGTAGCCATCGAATTTCTGCACCGAACCGGTGGCGCGGAAGGTGTAATCGTTCGCATCCACGTCGATGGTGGTCTGGTCAAAAACCGCGGGAACCATCTGCGAAGCGACGAAGCGCTGCCAAATCATCTGGTACAGCTTGAACATGGACTCGTCGAGATACGGTTTTACGCTTTCGGGTGTGCGGGCGACATCCGTGGGACGAATCGCTTCGTGAGCCTCTTGTGCGTCTTTTTTCGATTTGAAGAAATTCGGCTTTTCCGGAAGATAATTTTGGCCGTAACTCGAACCAATGTGGTCGCGGACTTGGGCCAGCGCGTCGCTTGAAACTTTTACGGAATCCGTGCGCATGTAAGTGATCAACGCGACGGACCCTTCCGAACCGAGTTCCACGCCTTCGTAGAGCCTCTGCGCCAGCATCATGGTGCGCTTGGCGGTAAAACGCAGGCGGTTGTATCCCGCTTGCTGCAGCTTGGAAGTAGTGAACGGCGGAGGAGCGAAACGCCGCTTTTCTTTTTGAGCGACGCTGGAGACTTGCCAAATGGCTTTTTGGACCGCGGCCAGGACGCGTTGCGCTTCCGCTTCGTCCGGCACTTCAATGTCTTCACCCTTGTACTTGATGAGTTTGGCTTCAAACGAGGGCGGTTCTCCCGCGCCCAGAAGCGCATGAATGGTCCAGTATTCCCTGGGGACGAACGCGCGAATTTCTTGTTCGCGCTCGACGATCAGCCGGAGCGCGACGGTCTGCACGCGGCCGGCCGAAAGACCGCGGCGGACCTTGTTCCACAAGAGCGGCGAGACTTTGTAACCCACAATGCGATCGAGAACGCGCCGGGCTTGCTGCGCATCCACCAAATTCGCATTCACCTTCGACGGCGTCTCGAAAGCGGCTTTAATGGCTTTCTGCGTGATTTCGTTGAACATCACGCGGTAAATCGGAGGGACTGCCAAGCTTGCTTTGCTGAGTTTCGTTTCTTTCTTCGGAATATCTTTCGGAGCATCGCCGTTCTTCGGGACATCGGTTTCTTCCCGAAGATTGGAATATTCGCGAGGATTGCTCAGAATTTCTTCCAGGTGCGCGCAGATGGCTTCACCTTCGCGGTCCGGGTCGCCCGCCAGATAAATTGCATCGGCTCCCTGAGCTGCTTTCCTGAGGTCGTTGATGACCTTAATTTTCCCGGGAATTACCTGGTAGGTGGGCTCAAAAATATTTCCGGCAGTGATCACTACCGGCTTGGGCGCTTTTTTCTCGGGTGCCGCGTCCGCGCCTTTGGATTTTTTGGTTTTGCGCTTCTTCTTTTTTCCCTTGCCGTTTTGCTCGCCGGGCAGAAGGATACCAATCGTCGTTTTCGGCAGGTCCATCACGTGGCCGTAGGAAGCCTTGACCGTGTAGTTCCGGCCGAGATACTTATTGATTGTTTTCGCCTTGGCGGGCGATTCGACGATTACTAGTGATCGACCCATTCTCTTTTCGTGTTCCTTGTGAACAGTTCTGAAACGCCGGCGCCCGAGGCACTGGGGCACCCCTCACATCCTAGCTGCTATCCCCTTAGAGATTACAACAGGACTTTGAGGAATTGCTTACCAGGTAACTGACGTACCACGCCTTTGAGCTCCAGGTCAAATAGGGCGGCAAGGACCTCCGAGGAAGTGAGGCCGGAAAGTTCAACTAAATCGTCTATATGGCGAGATTCATCCTCAGTCAAAAGGTCGTAGAGCGTTCGCTCGGCCGGGGCCAGACTCTGCTGCACGAGCGCGGCCCGCTCCTCGGAGTTTGCCGACTCCACCGGCAGAAGCTCGGCCCGGATAGGCGTTGGCAACTCCTCAATCACATCCTCCCACGACGTAACCAGCTTGGCACCCTGCTTTATAAGCTGATTCGGCCCATAGCTAGAGGGCTGTGTGGCATTGCCAGGCACGCCATAAACCTCGCGGCCAAACTCCATCGCCAAGCGAGCCGTGATCAGCGAGCCAGAATACTGCGCGCCCTCGACCACCACGACTCCGATCCCCATACCGGCAATTATCCGGTTGCGTATGGGAAAGTTCTGAGGCGCGGGAAACGTGCCCATAGGAAATTCCGTAATGATCGCGCCCCGTTGAATCATTTCCTCGAAAATCTTCTTATTCTCCTTCGGATAAACAACATCAATGCCGCAGCCGAGTACTCCCACGCTGGCACCGGTGTCAGAACTGAGAGCGCCCTTATGCGCGCTCGAGTCGATTCCGCGAGCCAGGCCGCTGGAAATTACCAAGCCGCAGTTGGCCAAGTCCTTTGCCAGCCTCTGCGCCATTTGATTCCCGTAAGGGGTCGGACGACGCGAGCCAACTATCGAAATTGAGTGACGATTCAGAAGTTCAATGTTTCCGCGAACATACAGAAGGGGAGGGGGATCATAGATTTCACGGAGGCGCTGAGGGTAGTGGGGCTCGTCCCAAGTCAGCAGGCGGCAACCGGCGGCTTGCACCTGCGCCAGTTCCTTTGCCGCCACGCTGAGGGACTGGCGAGTATGGATTGCCTGCGCAACCGCCTTCGGCAGACGATGAGCCTCCAAAGCGGTAACCGACGCTTTGAAAACAGCTTCAGGGCTGCCCATTTCGCGAAGCAATTTCCCAGCCGCGCGTGCGCCAAGTCCCGGCGTCAACGCAAGCGCCAGCCATCCCAAGTATTGGTCGGATTGCATCGAGAGGGAAAACCTAACCAGCGGCTGAGGGTACGCACGCCACGGCTAGGTTGTCCAGCCGGGTTAATACTCACTCCTCCATTCGGTGAGTCGGTAGTTTTGCGGTTGCGATAGAATACTGCCGCCCGCAGCGGAGGAAAGCGATGATAGCGCCCGGCATGAAAGTGATGCGTTCAAAGAATACACGCGAAGGTCTTGCGCCAAGTCCGGGTTTAGCTTGCACCTGTGCTTTGTTGTTCGCGGCAATGGGAATCGCAGGATTTTCAGCGAGCCGCGCGATAGCGCAGCAAGCGCCTGGTGCAACCGGCCTTGAAGGATCGTGGGAAGGAACTTTGGGCGGCCAGCTCCGTCTCGTGGTGACCATTTCGAAAACAAGCAGCGGAGATCTGGCCGGACAACTGAACAGCGTGGATCAAGGCGCAACGTTGCCGATCGAGAAAGCCACGCTGTTCGAGGGCGAAGTGCGGTTTGAAGTAAGTCGAGTCGGCGGCTTGTATGAGGGAAAGATGAATGAGACCGGATCAGAAATCACTGGGACTTGGACGCAAACTGGAGTTCCGGCACAGCCTCTTTCCTTCAAACGCAGCGAAGCATCCAAAACGCCGGAAGGCAATTCGGCGAAGACCGCGGAACACACGCCGAGGCCGCTGAACGTCCCGCTGGACGTGGTGATTCCGATCGCGCCCACGGCATTTAAAGGTGATGGGAAATGGCATCTTGCGTATGAGCTACACGTTTCGAACTATGGCCATGCGGATTGCCTACTTACACAAGTGGACGTGGTAGCGGGCGATTCCGCAAGCGATAGAAAGACGCTGGCGAGTTTTGCAGGCGCGGAGCTGGATGGAAAGGTGGTTCATCCGGGAAACGTGCCGAAGGAATCTGCGAGGATTGCGCCGGGGGAATTCGCGGTCATCTACATGTGGGCAGACTTTGAGAATCTGGATGCCGTCCCGGCTTCCATCAGGCAGCGAATCACAGTGAAGATCGGCGATTATCCGGAAGGACTAACGATCGACACCCCGGCAACGCAAGTGGATCGAAATCCGGTGGCGGTGATCGCCGCGCCACTGACCGGCGATGATTGGCAGGCAGGCAACGGTCCTTCGAACACGTCCGCACACCGGCGTGCGCTGATTCCGATCGACGGACGCGCATATATCTCGCAGCGCTTCGCTATCGATTGGGTGGAACTCTATCCCGACGGGAAGACTTACAAGGGCGATCCGGCGGACAACAAAAATTATCGCGCGTATGGACACGAAATCCTTGCGGTAGCGGACGGAACCGTCACAGAGACAAAGGACGGCATTCCGCAAAACACGCCGGGAGCAGCATCGCTCGCAGTCCCGATCACGCTGGAGACGGTCGGCGGCAATCACGTGATTGTGGATATCGGCAACGGGCTGTACGCGTTCTACGCGCATATGCAACCGGGGTCGCTTCGCGTGAAGGTGGGCGAAAAGGTGCGCCGCGGGCAGGTTCTCGGGCTCCTGGGCAACACCGGAAATTCCTCGGAGCCGCATCTGCATTTCGATATTTGCAACGCGAGTTCGATGCTTGGTTGCGAGGGAATTCCCTACGCGTTCGCTTCCTTTGAAGTTTTGGGAAAGGGAGATGGATGGAAACCCTCCGATTCGCACGGAGCGGGGGTCAAACACGAAATGGAGCTTCCTCTAGAAGATGACGTCGTGCAGTTCTCGTCCGCGCCGTAGCCGAATTTCATGCTCGTCGTCCGTCTGCTCAGTTGCGGCCGGAAGCATCCTATGCATCGGTGTGCTAAGATTTAGCAAGCGTCCGCAATAACCAAAGTATGGCAAAACTACGAATTTCAATTGTTGAATTCCTGAATACGGCGCCGCTGGTGTGGGGATTCACCGACGGCCCGCTGACCGGGAAATACGATCTCTCGTTTACGCTGCCGTCGCAATGCGCCGAAGCGCTGCGGCGTGGCGACGTGGACGTTGCCATCATTCCGGCCATCGAATATCAGCGCATGGAAAACGTCGTCGCGCTGCCGGGAATGGCCGTGGCGGCGAAAGGCGAGGTGCGCAGCATTCTGTTGGTGGCGAAAAAACCGATCGAAAAAGTGAAGCGCATCGCGCTGGACACCAGCTCGCGGAGTTCGGCCGCGCTGGTTCGATTGCTCGCTGCGGAACACTGGAAAATTCAACCCGAATTTGTGGACGCCGCGCCCGACCCCTCGGAAATGCTGAAGACTGCCGACGCGGCGCTGGTGATTGGCGACCCGGCATTGCGGATCGCGGTAAAGATGGATGAATTGGCCGGAAAAATTCCTAGCGGCGAGGACTGCTGTAAGGGTGATCCCGAGAGCGCGCCGGTGCCGGGATTTGAAACGCTCTTCGTGTATGACGTGGCATACCAATGGCAGGAGTTAACGGGAAAACCGTGCGTGCTGGCGATTTGGACGGCGCGTCGCGATGCCATGACTCCGGAAATTCTTGCTGACTTCCACGCATCGAAGGAGTACGGGCTTGCGCGCCTTCGCGAAATCGCCGAAGGGGCTTCACTGAAACTTAATCTCCCGGCCGGCGCGCTGGAACGTTACCTCACGGAGAATATCCATTTCGGTCTGGAAGAGGAATATCTGGCCGGCCTGCGCCTCTATTTCGAAAAAGCCGCGGCAGCGGGCCTGATTCCGCGCGCACGCCCGCTCGAATTTTTCGAATCACGGGCCAGAGCGACTGCCCGGCACGGAGCGTGAGAGTGTGGAACGCATCGGCCAGCTAAGCATCCTGCGTCGCTATCCGGTGAAAAGCATGGCCGGTGAAGACCTGGAAGAAGCCCGCGTGGGTTTTGCCGGAATGATCGGCGACCGAGTCTTTGCCTTCATTGATAACCGGAATCGGTCGGATTTTCCGTGGATGACGGGACGGCAGGGCCCCGAATTGATTCTTTTTCGTCCGCGTTTTCTAGACCCGCCGGCGATTGAAGAGGAAAATCCGGATGCGGCGCGTTATGCCGTGGAAGTGACTACGCCGGAAGGCGAAAA
>JBEKSN010000139.1:0-10232 GCA_049517055.1 Candidatus Acidiferrales bacterium
CTAGGATTGCGGGGACGCCTGTGCGGTCGCGATTACCCCTCGGAAGGCAAAGGAGCGCCGGCAAAAACATTGCTTTGGAAAGGTCTTGCTCTTGCGATCACAGACGCGGATTTGCTATCAAAAGCCCTCTTTTCTTGACGAAAGACGCTAATCCTGCTACAAAAGTCGATTCTGTTTAATAACTTCTCGCAATCTGTAGGCTCCCGCCAAGGAGTCTTCATCCGGAGGAAGGCTGAATGTGCTCTTGTCTCTTCAAACGTGTGGCCACCCGCGTAGTGGGGGCATTTTAATGCGCGCTCTCGTGTCAGGTGACGGCTTGAAAGTCTTCCGCGCCGCGCTGAAATCCGCGGCGGCGGTGATTGTAACGTTGTTCGGTGCTGCTGCGGCTCAGGCGCAAGCTCCAGGCGAGGCGCCTGGCGGTGAGGCTAATCTAAAGCTGCCTGATTTGTCGCAGGTAAATTTTCTGGGCATGGACGGCCACAAACTTCTGCTGTTCGGAATTCTGTTCTGCATTTTTGGACTGGTATTCGGCTTGGTGATTTACACACGGCTGAAGAATCTGCCGGTTCATCGCGCTATGCGCGAAATCTCCGAGCTGATCTACGAGACATGCAAGACCTACCTGATTACCCAGGGCAAGTTTCTATTGCTGCTCGAGCTGTTCATTGCCGTGGTGATCGTGCTGTATTTCGGCGTCCTGCTGCACTATGAAGCGGCGCGCGTAATCATCATCTTTTTGTTCAGCGTGTTGGGAATTGCGGGCAGCTACGGCGTGGCTTGGTTTGGTATTCGCGTAAACACATTTGCGAATTCGCGAACCGCTTTCGCGGGCCTTCGAGGCAAACCGTTTCCGCTTTACCACATTCCACTTCAAGCCGGGATGAGCATCGGCATGATGTTGATCAGCGTGGAACTGCTGATGATGCTCCTGATCCTGCTTTTTGTTCCCGGTGACTACGCGGGTCCCTGCTTCATCGGCTTCGCTATTGGCGAGTCGCTTGGCGCTGCCGCGTTGCGAATTGCCGGCGGCATCTTTACCAAGATTGCGGACATCGGCTCCGACTTGATGAAAATTGTCTTCAAGATTAAAGAAGACGACGCGCGCAATCCCGGTGTGATTGCCGATTGCACGGGAGACAACGCGGGCGACTCCGTGGGACCGACCGCCGACGGCTTCGAAACCTACGGCGTCACTGGAGTCGCGCTGATTACGTTCATCCTACTGGGGGTTAAGAGCCCGACGGTGCAAGTTCAGTTGCTCGTGTGGATATTCGTAATGCGCATCGCCATGCTGTTCGCGAGCGCCCTGGCGTACTTCATCAACGACCTGATCGCCAAGGCGCGCTTCTCGAAAGCGGATGAGATGAATTTCGAGTCTCCGCTTACTTCGCTGGTTTGGATCACCTCGATCGTTTCGATCGTTATCACCTACGCCGTCTCGTCCGTCATCATTCCGGAGCTTGGCGGAGACTCTACGCAATGGTGGAAGCTGGCGACGATCATCTCGTGCGGAACACTGGCGGGAGCTGTGATTCCGGAGCTGGTAAAAGTGTTCACCTCCACAGAGTCGCGGCACGTTCGAGAGGTGGTCACCTCGGCGGAAGAAGGCGGCGCTTCTTTGGGCATTTTGTCCGGCTTCGTGGCCGGGAATTTTTCCGGCTACTACCTGGGACTTGCCATGGTCGGCCTGATGTCCGTGGGCTATCTCGTCAGCTTGCAGGGTCTGGGCGACTTGATGCTCGCGGCTCCAGTCTTTGCATTTGGACTCGTGGCTTTCGGCTTCCTCGGCATGGGTCCGGTTACCATCGCCGTAGATTCGTATGGCCCCGTTACAGACAACGCGCAATCGGTCTACGAGCTTTCGCAGATTGAAGCCATCCCGAACATCAAGCAGGAGCTAAAGAAAGATTACAACATGGACGTGAACTTCGAACGGGCCAAAGATTTGCTCGAAGCCAACGACGGCGCGGGCAACACTTTTAAAGCCACAGCGAAGCCGGTGCTGATTGGTACCGCTGTTGTCGGCGCCACCACCATGATTTTCTCTATCATCATGGCTCTCACCAGAGGCATCACCGAGAACGTAGATAAGCTCTCGCTGCTGCATGCTCCGTTCTTTCTCGGGCTCGTTACGGGCGGCGCGATGATTTACTGGTTTACCGGCGCGTCCACACAGGCGGTGACTACCGGCGCTTATCGAGCCGTCGAGTTCATCAAGGCCAACATCAACCTCGAGAGCGCGGAAAAGGCTTCGGTGGCCGACAGCAAAAAAGTCGTCGAAATATGCACGAAATACGCGCAGAAAGGCATGCTGAATATTTTCGTCGCCGTGTTCTTCGCCACGCTCGCATTCGCGTTCGTCGAACCATTCTTTTTTATCGGCTACTTGATATCCATCGCCATCTTTGGCCTTTACCAGGCCATTTTTATGGCAGATGCGGGCGCCGCATGGGATAACGCGAAGAAGATCGTTGAAGTGGAACTCAAACAGAAAGGCACGCCGCTGCATGACGCGACGGTGGTGGGCGATACGGTCGGCGATCCGTTCAAGGACACTTCGTCCGTGGCTTTAAATCCGGTCATCAAGTTCACCACGCTGTTCGGGTTGCTGGCGGTCGAGTTGGCGGTGAAGCTTACGCAGGAAACAGGGGGAACGTTGACGCACGTTCTCGCCGCCGCGTTCTTTCTAGTTTCGTACATCTTCGTTTATCGGTCGTTCTACGGCATGCGGATTAAGTCAGCGGAATAACAGGCCGAGGTACAGGGGGAACTGTTCATGGCAAATGCGAAAAATGCGATGGGCCTCGCGCTAGCCGTTTTCCTCCTGCTGGGCACAGGCATCGCGGCGACGTCACAGGAAGAGAAATCGTCAGCTGCTCAAGTGGAAGCGGAAAAGAACGAAGTGAAGAATTTCGTTCTGACCGCGGACAAGCTGGATAAATATGCCGCTGCGGTGAAAGGCATTCGCAAAGTGCAGAAAGACGATCCGGTCTTAAAAAAGCAGATGGATGACGACAACTCGCGAAACCCCAACAACACAATTGCGGGCAGCGTTGCAACTATCGAGAAATATCCGCCGGTGGTGAATGCATTGAAGAACGCCGGCCTGCCTCCCCGTGATTTCGTGGTGATGACCTACACATTGATCAACTCGGCGGCGGCTGTTCAGATGAAAAAGTCGGGAGCGATCAAGGAATATCCAGACTCGGTGCTGCCTGACAACGCTTCTTTCGTTGAAAAAAACTACGACCGGATCGGCAAGATTTTTAACAGCACGTCCGATTCTTCCGATAACACGCCGCCCAAGTAGCCTGTTTTCGCTTCAGGTCTTCACCAAACCAAGGAATTGACGCGGGTCGTTGGCAAATCCAGGAAACACGGTCTTCAGGTCACGGTCTCCCAAATGCTTTGCGATGATTTCGCCTAGCACGCTACGGTAGTCCGTCGTTACCGCGAGGTCGCGGCCCTGATTGAGCTGCTCTTCGTTGAGCCCCGGCCACCGCGTATAAACTCTTCCGCCCTTGATCCCGCCGCCCATGACGAACATGCAGTTGGCGTGGCCATGGTCGGTGCCGCGGTTGCCGTTTTCGCGCGCGGTGCGCCCAAATTCCGACATGCTGACGAACACGACATCACCCATGCGGTCGCCCATATCCTGATGGAACGCGGCAATTCCCTGTCCTAGATCGCGCAGCAGATTCGATAGCTGGCCTTGCACGCCGCCTTCGTTGACATGATGGTCCCAGCCGCCGCTATCGAGGAACGCGACTTCCAGCCCGACATCGGCCTTGAACAGCTCGGCGATTTCTTCCAGGCTCTGCCCGAAGCGGCCCTTGGGGTATTGCGCGCCATTTTCCGGCTGATAGGTATCGGGATTGATTTTCTTCAATTGGTCAACGGCCTCGAAGGTCTCGTTGCCGACACCTCGCATCGCGTGGTCCACCGTTTGCGCGTACATCGCTTCGAAACCGCCTTCCACGGTTTGCTGCGGCCCGTACATCTTAAATTGTTTTAAGTCCGGTATCGCAATGGCGGGAGCGATTCCCTGCAGCGTTCGCGGCAAGTAGGGGCCGAAAGCCACAGCGCGGAATGGCGTGGCCTTTTCTTCCGGCATACTTTGCATCGCGCGATTTAGCCAACCATCTTCAGTAGCTTTCAAACCAGGCGTGCCGGACTCCATGAAATCTTGCGCGTCAAAGTGGGACCGCGAAGGATCGGGCGAGCCCACCGCTTGCACGATTGCAAGCTGGTTGCTCCTGAATAGCGGCATAAGCGGCTCAAGACTCGGGTGCAACCCGAAGAAGCCGTCAAGATCCAGCGCTGCGTCCAATCCGCCCTGTCTGGGTTGCGGAATCGCGATAGTTGGCCGCATGTGGTAATAATTGGGTTCGCCGAAGGGAACGACTACGTTCAACCCGTCCATCGCGCCACGTTGAAACAGCACGACCATTTTCTTTTTGTTTGGCCCAGCCGTAGCCGCTACGGCGCGCTGCAAAAACGACGGCAAAGATGCCAGGCCGATCATTGCGACGCCGCCGCTCTTTAAAAAGTATCGCCGGGAAACGTTCATCGTAATTCTCCGTATCCGCAAAACCGACAATCTCTAGCGGAGGGGTTTCACTATCGCCTCTGAAACTCGGGAGCGCCGAGGACCAGCCCAGCAATCAGTCCTTCATTCACCTGCTTTACCGGATCGTCCAGACTCGCCTGCAGAATTTGCGGATCGTTCAGCCGTGCTGTAAGAGTTGCGCGCGTTTGCTCGGCGATTTGATCACCCAGAAAAGCGTCAATGGCCTGCGAAAGCGCTGCGTTCGGATCGCGCACAGCTGCATCGCCAAGCATGGACTTCAGATCCACAGTTGCGCCCGCCACTTTGTCTGTTGCAAAAGAGAGCGCGAAATTCAAGCGATTCAGAAGGGCGCCGGTGTTCACCCAGGTTTCGGCTTTGTCGGAATATCCATTGGGCGGCTGGCACAGGAACAGCGGCTCGCCCATTCGCCCGACCCATTGCGCCGTGGGTAAAGTGATCGTCACTTCGGCGTTTAGCGCCCGGGCGGTGCTTGCAACCAGCTCGTAAGGCGTTTTCACCTTCGCGCGATAGGTCTCTTTGGACCAGAATTCCGGTGAATAAATCATGGTCTTCAACACGCTGCGGATGTCTCCTTGCGTGGCAGAGTATTCCGCAGACATCCTCTGAATCAGCGCCGGAGGCGGGTTGTCCGAAACAAAGTGTCGCGCGAGCTCCGTGGAAATAAATGTCGCGGTGTTCGGATGGTTCGCCAGCATTTTCAGCGCTTCTTCCCCGTCTTTTTCCCCGCCATAGCTGAAGGTGCGGCCCATCACGACCTTTTTGCCTTGCGCATGAATGCGGTCATCGTAGAAAAATTCCGGATCCTTGCGCGGCTCGTGCACCGTCCAACCCGTCAGGCATTCGGCCATTTGAATCACGTCTTGCTGCGTGTAGCCGCCATCCACGCCAACGGTGTGTAGCTCCATAACTTCGCGGCCGTAATTTTCATTGAGGCCGCGTTCTTGCTTCTTCTTTGCTGGGGCAGCCGTTCCAGGCACGGGCGACGAAGTTACCGGTCCGGGAAAAGTTCCTGGTGTTGGAGCCACTCCACCCGCGAAGGCGCCGCCATAGCGCGCGTGCCTCATTTGTTTCTCTGCTTCCATGCGGCGCACGGCGTTCGGATCAGCGCTCTCAGAATTGTCCAGATAAATCAACATGGCGGGACTTTTCGCCGTCGCCAGCAGCAAATCCTCGAATTTTCCCATGGTGTGAGGACGTATCGTGTCGCGCACGTAGGAGGTCAACAACCACTTGTCCTCTGCTTTATTGGCGAACACGTTGAAGTGGTTGAACCAGAAATCTTCCATGACGGCTTGCAGTTGGCGATTGCTATACACCGCGCGGTCCACTTTCGCCATGGACAGTTCCGCAACGATTCGTCCGGGCCCCTGAAGTTTGGCAAGCTGCTGCTGCGCCTTGTCCAGATTTTCGTTTCCGGTAACGATCACCTGGGACTCTGCGTCGCGCTGCTTTTCTTTCATCTGCTGCTCGTATTGTTCCTTGGTAATACCTTCTTTCTTGATTACCTGTCCCGGCTGCGGATATTCTTCGATTAGTTTTTTCGCGGACATGTTCAGCGTCGGATATCTTTCCAGCCGTTGGTTGAGCGCGACGTCGTCAATCGAATCAGGATGAAGTTGCTGATCGACCCATTTCTCCAAGCCCATATTGCGGATGCGTTCTACATCTCCGGGCCGCGGCCCGTATCCCAGGCGGTTCATTGCATGCATAATTGCTTCGTCTTCGGTCAGCTCGGTGATCGGAAGCTTTCCTTTGAATTTCTTGTCGAGAGTCGACAACGTGGAATGTTCACCGGAAAGCGCGCCGGAGTGCGCGCCAGGAACGCTGGCGACGCTGGTCTCGTCGTTGCCGGCTGCGGCATATGGAATACCAACGGCAAGAATTCCAGCGGCCAACAGTGCCAACCCCAGCGTAGACGCACGAAAGCCCGCGCCACCGGTATCGAGCCGCTTCCGCACACGAGACATCTTTTTGCTCATTTGGGAGACCTTCCAGATATCGCCTAGCCGCAAATCGAGCACGAACGAAGGCCTTACTTGCTTCATTTCATTCTAACCCTCAGACCGAGCAAAAGTTGCAGGCGGGCCTGGGATCAGCCCAAATAGTCAATAGAAGCGGAGAAATTCGGGGAATTTACGACCCGAAAGAGGCATTGACTGCACCAAACTAGTCCATCCAATCGAACTCCCCGAAACGCCCTTCGAGAAGTAGCCCCGAAAAAGACGCGATCTAACATTGAGCTTCTCTCGCGGCAGAACGGCGGTTAGACTCTTGCCGCGCGCGAGCCTGCGATAGACAAACATGATGGGAACGCCGATACATATCTGGGTGATTTTTGGCATAGCGATCGTGGTAGCGCTCGTGCTGGACCTTGGCGTGTTTCATCGCAAGGCGCACACAGTTCAATTGAAGGAAGCCCTGATTGAAAGCGCGGCATGGATCAGCATTGCCCTGCTTTTCAACCTTTGGTTGTACTTCTCGCGCGGCCCTTTGGCGGGGGTAGAGTTTTTCACCGCCTACCTGGTGGAAAAGTCGCTCAGCGTAGACAATATTTTCGTTTTCTTGCTGATTTTTCAGGCATTCAAAATTCCGTCAAAGTCGCAACATCGAGTGCTGTACTTCGGAATCGCCGGGGCGCTAGTGCTGAGGGCCGTTTTCGTTGTTGCGGGAATCACGTTGCTCCAGGCATTTCATCCGATCATGTATTTCTTTGGAGCGATCTTACTTTTCACCGGCCTGAAGATGTTATTCCCTCGGAAGCGCGCGCTGCGCCCGGAAAACAATTGGATGGTTCGCGCAGTGCGCCAAGTAATTCCTGTAGTGCATGACTACGAAGGCCAACAGTTTCTGGTGAGGGAAAGCGGGAGATGGAAGGCGACTCCGCTGTTTCTCGCGCTCGTCGCGGTGGAAGCGATGGACATTATTTTCGCGGTGGATTCCGTGCCAGCAGTGTTGGCAATCACGCGGGACACTTTTATCGTTTATTCGTCAAATGTGTTCGCGATTCTGGGCCTGCGAGCGCTTTACTTTGCTCTTGCAGACATCCTTCCGCGCTTCCGATTCCTGCACCAAGGGCTGGCAGCGATCATCATTTTCGTGGGAACGAAAATGATCGCGAGCGAACACTTCCCCATTTCCGCCGTTACCTCTCTCATAGTCATCGCGATAGTTTTGGGCGTGACAATTGCAGCGTCCCTCGTATTCCCGAGGCGCGATGTAAACCCCAAGGCACCCTGAATACTGCGCTGCCGTTGCGATAGACGAGCCGATTCCGACGCTCCGGCGGCGAGCCAAGCATCTAACAATGATGAACTCTAGGCAGAGCAGCACGGCGCGCCGCACGATTAAGAAGGGCAACCGGTCTGCCAAACATGAAACGACAGAAATACCAAAGAACTGCAAAGACGCCGAGTTGGAGGTAGATGGCGACCCAGTAAGGTTGACCAATTTACAGAAAATCTTCTGGCCCGGCCTAGGCCTGACAAAGCGCGATCTTCTTCAATATTATGTGGACGTCTCATCCTGGCTGCTGCCGCACCTTAGAGACCGGGCCATGGTGATGAAGCGGTATCCAAACGGAATCGCTGGTGATTTTTCTTCATGAAGCGCGCGCCGTCGCCGCGGCCTTCGTCGATTCCAATCTGTTCGATCAAACATCATTCCGGCAATGTAATCGACTTTCCCATAGTCCAGGATCTATCTTCCCTTCTGTGGGTTGTGAATCTCGGATGCATCGACCTGAATCCGTGGTACGCAAGATGTGACGACATTGACCGCCCGGACTATTTGCATTTTGATCTGGACCCCACGGAGGGTGCTACCTTTGGCCAAGTGCTGGAAACTGCGCTGATCGTGCGCGATGCTCTCGCGTCTCTGAAAATCAAGAGCTATGCAAAGACCACGGGCTCCCGCGGTGTCCATGTGTACGTTCCTATCGTGCGAGGCCCTCTACAGAAACAGGTGTGGGCCTTTGCTAAAGATTTCTCGAAGGAATTGGCTCTGCGGAACCCGAAAATCGTCACTGCCGAATACCGCATCGCGAAGCGGCCTTCCCGGCGCGTCCTCGCGGACTACAACCAAAATGCCTGGAACAGGACCCTGGCGTCGGTTTACTCGGTCCGACCCAAACCGGCGGCGACCGTTTCAACTCCACTCACCTGGGAAGAGGTGGAACGTGGAGTTCGCATGACGGATTTCACGATGCAAAACGTGCCGCAACGCCTGCGCAAAGTTGGCGACCTCTGGAAGCCTTTGCTTTCTGAGCGAGGAAGAGTGAACCTGGGCCGATTCCTATGACCTTGCCGCTGAGCAAAAAGTATCAACCTATGGAGGCGCGTCCTGCAACCGAACTACCGGCGGGTGCGGAATGGCAATACGAGCCCAAATGGGACGGGTTTCGCTGCCTCGCTTTTCGCGACGCAGAGCGTGTGGATTTGCAGTCGAAATCAGGAAAACCTCTCACGAGATATTTTCCGGAACTTATCGCGGCATTGAAGGCTTTGAAATCCAATAAATTCGTATTGGATGGAGAAATTGTAATTCCGGTAGGCGGCAGTTTGTCTTTCGACGACTTACTGATGCGGATTCATCCGGCCGCCAGCCGTATTTTGAAGTTAAGCCAACAATCGCCATGTGTCTTGATCGTTTTCGATTTATTAGTTGATGGAAAGGGGCGATCGCTGGCGAATCTGCCGTTGCGCGATCGTCGCAAAATGCTGCAGGCATTCGCACACAAGTACTTGGATGAAGACGGTACTGTTCGGTTGTCGCCGACCACGGACGACATCGCCATTGCACGCAAGTGGTTTCGTATGGGGGTCGGCCTGGACGGGATTATGGCCAAACGTGTGGACCTTCCCTATCAACCGGGCGAGCGCACCGGTATGCAGAAGATTAAAAAACAAAGGACCGCGGATTGCGTAGTTGGCGGATTTCGCTACCTGGAAAAGAAGCCGCTTGTCGGCTCCTTGCTGCTTGGTCTCTACAATGACAAAGGTTTGCTCGACCATGTGGGGTTCTGTTCGTCAATCCACGATGAGGATCGCCTGGCCTTGACGAAGAAGCTGAAAGCGATGATTAAGCCCCCGGGATTCACGGGGAAAACGCCCGGAGGGTTAAGCCGATGGAGCACAAAGCACTCATTGGAATGGGAACCGCTCAATAATAAACTGGTGCTTGAGGTCCAATTCGATCACTTCACCGGCGGGCGTTTTCGTCATGGAACGAGATTCTTGCGCTGGCGCCCGGAAAAATCTCCTCGACAATGCACCATGACGCAAGTGCAACGCGAAAGCCGTTCGGCGCTGGAGCTGCTTTAAATTTGAGATGTGCCCTCGATCAAACGTGGCGCGGCGCCGCCTCCAGGGATTCGGCTACGCTCATAAGGGCGTCTTCCATCACTTGTAATCCTTCATCGAATTCTTGGTCGGTAATTACCAGCGGCATCAGCAGACGGATGACGTTGCCGTAACTTCCGGCTGAAACCAGAATCAGTCCGTGCTCGAGGCAATGCCGAAGAACTTTATCCGTTTCCTCTTTCGCAGGCTCCCGGGTTGCCCCCGGCCTGACGAGTTCCAGAGCGCGCATGGCGCCAAGTCCACGCACATCGCCAATCAGAGGCCAGCGCTTTTTCCATTCGCGT
>JBEKSN010000140.1:0-10009 GCA_049517055.1 Candidatus Acidiferrales bacterium
GCTCCGACCCCCTGAAGGACCTCCGACCCCCGAAAGACCGCGGCGCAAGATGTTGGCCAGGGAGGCTAAGACACTACGGCGTGTTCTGTGCCGGTGGAAAAACGGCGGGGTCTCTCTTAAAGTCATCCAAAATCGGGGAACTTATTGGACCGCGGGCGTGAATATGTAACGAGAGTCAGGGCCGGCCGTCAAACCATATGAGATGAAGAGCGAAGCGGAATTGATGGGCGACGGTCTGTTGCTCCGGCGGATGATAGCCGGCGACGAAGAGGCATTCACGCTGCTTTATCGCCGCAGGCACCCTGCCATTTATCGTTTTGCTTTGCATATGAGCGGGAACGTGGCTTTGGCGGAAGACGTGACGCAAGAGGTTTTCATGACGCTGATTCGAGACGCGAAACGATTTGATCCGGAGCGCGGAACGCTTGGCGGTTTCCTTTTTGGGATTGCCCGGAATCATCTTCGCAGACGCTGGGAGCAGGAGCGGCATTCGTTGCCCCTTCCGAGCGATGCGGACGAGCTCGATTCGCTTTTGAGCGCCTCTGCGGCTTCCGGGAAGACGGGACACTCAAACGGAAACGGGCGCGGGCCATTTCTGCTGAGCCGGGATGAGTTTACATCGCTGGAAACTGTCGGCCGGGTTCGGCAAGCCATCGCAACATTGCCGCAAAATTACCGCGAGGCCGTGATCCTGTGCGAGCTGGAAGAAATGAGTTACGAAGAGGCGGCGGCTGCGCTGGATTGTCCGGTAGGTACGGTGAGGTCGCGGCTGCACCGTGCGCGTGCGCTGCTGGTTGAGAAGTTGCACGACAGCCAACCGATTCGGCGGGCATCGGCGGTGGGCTAATGAAAGATGAGGTAACAGTTATGGATTGCGTTCAATTCAGGGAGATTTATCACGATCTAGACCGGCCGGGGACCTCGGGGTTCCGGTTTCGCGAACGGGCTCTGGCGCACGCGGAAACCTGTGCAGGCTGCGGCGTGCTACTTACCGATGGGGAAGCGCTGGATTTCGCTTTTCGCAATTTGACTCAACATAATGCCGGGCGCGAGGCGCCGCCGCGAATCGAAGCAGCGCTATTGCGCGAATTTCAAGCGTCGAGACTTGCAGGATCGAGGAGAAGGGTTCATGGGCAGCTTGCCGCGCTTGGCGCTGCGGCTGCGATTCTTCTCGCTCTAGGGCTGGGAGTGCAGCACCGGATTGCGTCGCGGCCCAGCACGGCAGCGCCGCAGGCTACGAATGTAGCGCCGGCTCCTGCGGCGGATGCTTCTGCAAAGGGACTGAATCCAAGCGCGAGTGGACTGGACGAGGACGTATTTGCAGGAAAGTTCGTGCCGGTGCCATATGCCGATGATCCGGCGGCGCTCGAAGGCGGGGCGATCGTGCGAGTAACACTTCCGCGTTCCGCGCTGCGATCTTTTGGCTTGCCGGTAACGGAGAGCGACGGGACGGACAGAGTCTTCGCGGACTTGTTGGTAAGCGAAGACGGAACACCGCAGGCGATCCGGCTGGTATCGGATGCAAATCCGAACGTTTATTTTTGAAGATGAGAAAAAACAATTTGGAGGAAATTCGAATGAAAGCCAGCAACAGGGTTGTGAGTATAGCGGCGATGGCAGTGTTGTTTGTGATGGCAAGCGGCAGTGCCTGGGCTCAGGCGTCCGAGCCGGCAGAGCAAGGTCCGCCTCCACCGCCTCACCGTGGCGGAGCCATGTTCGAGAGAATGGGGCCGGGGTTTGATGGCATGGGATTTGTTGGCTTCGAAGCCGGCCTGGAAGGAAAGACTGTGACGGGAGCGCCTTTCTCGGCGAGTTTTTCAACGCAGGAGACGCAAACGCTTACGGATGGAAATAAAATCGAGCGCAGCACCTCGGGCTCGGTGGCGCGCGATACTCAAGGCCGCACTCGCCGCGATATGACGCTTCCGGCGATCGGCCAGTGGGCGGCGTCGGGCAAAACTCCCCCGCAGGTGTCGTTCATTAATGATCCTGTGGCGGGAGCACACTACGTTCTCGAAGCGAGCACAAAAACGGCCCGGCAAATGCCAGCTCACAATCACGGTCCCGACGCTGCGCGCTCGTCCGCGATGGCCGCAGAAGTTCAAAAGAACACAACGAGCCAGTCGCTGGGCACGCAAACGATCAACGGGGTTTCAGCCCAGGGCACTCGCACCACTCGCACGATTCCCGCGGGCGAGATGGGCAATGAGAAGCCGATCGTGATCGTTACGGAGCGGTGGTATTCAGCTGAGTTGCAGACGACGGTCATGACCAAGCGCACCGATCCGCGCATGGGCGAGACTGTTTTTCAGTTGACGAATATCCAGAAGCAAGAGCCGGCTGCCACGCTTTTCCAGGTGCCGTCCGATTACACGGTGAAGGCGGGCCATGGCGGTCGCAACGGGACCGCAGCCCCGGCGCCGCCGTCCGAGGAATAACGGCGGTTCGCGCGAACGAGTTCGTCACCGAGTTCGTCACAAAGATGCAGTCAATACTTGCGGGCGGCACCACCCCGATCACGCTCCGCCCGCAAGCCCCCCTTCCAGATTCATTCCACCGATTAGCTAGAAGTCAAAACGCACTTATCAGGGTTTTACAAGGGCGCGATCGAGGAGTTCCACGACGTGCAAGACTTCCTGGCCCGTATTGTGTATCGCAGCTCCGGCGCGTAGTTGCAGAATGCATCCCGGATTTGCGGTGAGGATGGCTTGCGCTTTGGTCTGTTTCGCGTGATTCATTTTGTCGGTCAAAAGATCGAGCGCGGCTTTCGGTTGCGTGACGTTGTAAACGCCTGCGGAGCCGCAACAAAGATCGGAGAGCGCCATCTCCACGAACTCGACGGACGGAATTGCACGGATCAGCGTTCGCGGTGCTTCGCGAATCTTCTGTCCGTGAACGAGATGGCATGAATCCTGGTAGGTGACGCGCATGGGCAGGGGACGCAGCGGCGCTACCAGGCCGAGATCAACGAGAAATTCGGAAATGTCGCGAACTTTCGCTGAGAATTTCTCCGCGCCGGCGCGATCCGGGCCATCCGCTGCGTACAAGAACGCATATTCCTTCAGCGTGGAACCACATCCGGCAGCATTCGTAATGATGGCGTCGAAGTCGTCCGCACGAAATGCGCGGAAGTTTGCTTGGGCCAGATCGCGCGCGACGTCGCGCACCCCGGCGTGTGCCGCCAGGGCACCGCAGCAGATTTGCTCCGCAGGGACGACGACTTCGCAGCCATTGGCTTGCAGGACGCGGATGGTTGCGCGGTTGAGTTCGCTGAATGTTACCTGCGCCACGCAACCTGCGAAAAGCGCAACGCGCGCGCGCTGCTGTCCCTGCGCTGGAAACGTCTTTCCAAGATCAGTGAAAAAGAAATTTGAATCAATCCTGGGGAGTAACCTCTCCCGATCCTGCAGTCCTAGCAGCCGCAAAATTCCAGTCGCACGCGCGAGCGATGCGACGCCTGAGGTCTGATAAAACCGCATGAAACGCGCAGCGGCGGCGATCCTTCGCGGGCGTGGGAGCAGCCGGCGATAGACGAAGTCGCGAAGGAGGCGCGAAGCGAAAGGCCTTTTGTACTTTTGTTCGATCTGCGCTCTGGCGAGCTCGAGAATCTTTCCGTATTCAACGCCAGAAGGACAGACGGTTTCGCAGTTGCGGCAGTTCAAGCAACGGTCGATGTGAGTGACGAAGGTCTCGCCGATTTCGAGCCGCCCCTGGTCCACGAGGGCCATTTGGCGGATGCGGCCGCGCGGTGAGTCTGCTTCGCGTCCCCATAAACGGTAGGTAGGGCAATTATTCGAGCACAGGCCGCAATGCACGCAGCGCGAATAGTCTTCATATTCGGGCTTGTCGGTGGCAGAAAACCCGCTGAGCGTGAGCGCGAATTCACGCTGGGCGTCTTCGTGAGTTTGCGGAGGATTGTTTTCCATAGCCTCAAATTCCTCCCACGAATCGGCCGGGACTGAGCACGCCGCGAGGATCGAAAACGTTTTTTAATTTCTGCATCTGAGCAAAATCCGCGCGCTCGAGTCCCCAAACCTTCAGCGCACTCTTCCACTCGCTGGGGCACCAGGGAATGGAGGCCTGCCCGCCAAGCGCGGCACACGCTGCCAAAATCTGGTTCGACGCGTGCGTGGCCTGCTGTTTCGATTCTTCGTTGCGTTCCGTGGGAAGGAGGGCGAAATAAATGACGCCGACTCCTCGCGCCATCGCGACCCAAGGCAGGCGGTTGGCTTCAGCAGCTCGCGCTGCAGTTGCGAGAGCTTCCGCCATCCTCATTGGAAGCACGCTCATCTTAAGGATTGTAGCGGCCGGCGACGACGATAACGCGATCGGGACGAACTCGCGCTTGCGTGCAAAAGCCGCGGTGATTTGGGAGCCGCCAAGAACGACGAGGTCAACAGCGCCGCATTCTTCCGCCATTTTGCGCAGATCAGTTTCGTAGCGCTTGAGCGTATTTTCATTTCCCGAGAAACCCATGGTAAACGTCCAGCGCGTTCCGGAAATCACATTTTCCGGCATGGAATTCGGTTCGATTTGAGCCGCGGCTTCGCCGGAAAAAAGAGCGGCGACACCCGGACTGAAAAGTTCCATGGTCATGGGAGCGAGCGGGGATTGCGCCACCCGATTCCTCATTCCGCAGGCACGCTCTACTGTCTGAAACGTGGCAACGAAGGCGCGGCTCGCCGACGGCATGGGGAAGGTCTTGAAATTTATGCGAGTGATAATTCCCAATGTTCCCAGGGCGCCAATCATTAATTTGTGGATGTCGTATCCGGTGACATTTTTCACCACGCGTCCGCCGCTTTTTGCGGCTACGCCTTCACCCGTGATGAATTCCATGCCCAGCAGGTAATCGCGTGCGGTGCCGTACATCTGGCGCAGAGGACTGTCAACGCCCGACGCGATGGTTCCACCAATTGTTGTTTGATTTGAATCAGGAACGCCGAGCGGAAGGAATTGACGGTGCTCGGCAAGAATTCCACCTAGTTTCCGCAAAGGAATTCCGGCTTCGACGCTCAGGGTCAAATCACCGGGGTCGTACGCGACTACGCGATCGAGGCGCGTCATGTCCAACGCAATATCGTATTGGCGTGGCGGCAAGCCGATTCCCAGTTTTGTGCGAGCGCCGGTGGCAACTATGGCAAGCTGGTCCTTGGCTGCGAATTTTACGACCTCAACAATTTCCGCAGCCGATTGCGGACTCACTACGGCAGAAGGCTTTTCATTGTCGACCGCAAATGCTGCGAGGCGAGCGGGATCGGTGATGACGTGTTGCGGCCCGACAATATCCGCCAGGCGAGACCCAACGGTTGCGCCCGCCGTGCTCATGCGCGCGAGGCACCCGCGACCGGCAACGGCCGAACGTGAATTTCTCCGCAGCCTTTTGTGGTCGGAAAGATTTTTCCCGGATTCAACAGGCCTTCGGGATTGAAGGCATCGCGAACGCGCCGCATTAAATTCAACTCATCTTCGTTGAAGAGAAGCGGCATCAGGCGGTCTTTTTCCATGCCTACTCCATGTTCGCCGGTGATGGAACCGCCCATTTCGATGCAGAAGCCGATGATTTCGTCCGCGGTGACCACTGCGCGGCGAAATTGTTCTTCTTCGCGAGCATCAAAAAGAATGATGGGATGCAGGTTGCCGTCGCCGGCGTGAAAAATATTGCCGATTTCGAATCCGTGTTTTGTTCCGATCTCGTTGATGCGCCGCAGGGTGTCCGGCAGCTTGGTCCGCGGGATTACTCCGTCCTGCACGTAGTAGGTCGGGGAGAGCCGCCCTACGGCGCCGAAAGCGTTCTTTCGGCCTTTCCAAAGTAAGGCGCGCTCATGCTCGTCGCGCGCCACGCGCACTTCGCGAGCGTGATGAAGGCGGCAAACATCGGCGACATCTTCGGCGTGCTGCTCGACAGCCTGGCGCAAGCCGTCCACTTCGAGCAGCAAGACGGCGGCGCAGTCGACGGGAAATCCTGCGTGCACGTAAGCCTCGACGGCGCGAATCGTCCAGCCATCGAGCATCTCGCAAGCCGCGGGAGTGATTCCGCGCGCGGTGATATCGACGACCGTTTCCGTGGCATCGTCCACGGTATCGAAAATTGCGAGCAGGGTCTTCACTGCTTCCGGATTGCGCGTGAGCTTCACGGTAACTTCCGTGACTAATGCGAGTGTTCCCTCGGACCCGACAAACAGGCCGGGAAGATCGTAGCCGGGAGAATCGAGCGCGGGACTGCCCAAGCGCACGACTTCGCCGGTGGGAAGCACAACTTCAAGCGAGAGCACGTGGTTCGTCGTGACTCCGTAGGCCAGAGTGTGCGGTCCACCTGAATTTTCGGATACGTTGCCGCCAATCGTGCTGGCGCGCTGGCTGGAAGGATCGGGCGCGAAATGAAGTCCTAGGTGGGCGACTGCTACGCTTACGTCCGCATTCACAACTCCGGGCTGGACGGTGGCTCGCTGATTTTCCGCGTCGATTTCGAGGATGCGATTCATGCGCGAAAAGGGCACCAGGATGCCGCCTTGGCGCGCAAGCGCTCCGCCGGAAAGGCCGGTGCCCGCGCCGCGGCCCACGATGGGAACCTGATAACGGTTCGCGATCTGGACGATGCCGACTACGTCGGAAGTGGTTCGAGGGAAGGCGACGCAGTTCGGCCGCGCGATTTCCACTGAACCATCGTATTCGTAGAGCAACAATTCTTCCGGGCGGTGCAGAACCGCTTCGGCACCCAGAAGCTTTTTGAGTTCACTAACGACGCGGGGATCCATGGTTTTTGCGCGGCCGGATACGACGCGCTGACTTCATGGCAACTATAGACGCCCGCGTCCGTGGACGTCAACGTGACTCGCGCGGGGCCGCGTGGCACGGTTTTGAAGTCCGCCGCGTATGGCATACTGGGCGCGGACGTAAACGAACGCTACGACCAACTTATGAATCTCCAGCGTCCGGCAGCGCATCGAACCTCTGACCGCTGAGAGGGGGATCATGGCAAACTCGAACATACCCACGACTGCAAAGATTGTCCGCTTTCATGAATGCGGCGGGCCGGAAGTTTTAAAATTGGAAGAAGTCCCGACACCGGAGCCGGGTCAGGGAGAGGTGCGCTTGCGCGTGCAGGCCATCGGGTTGAATCGCGCTGAGGTGCTTTTCCGCCAGGGCAAGTATGTTGTCCGGTCGCATCCACCGTGCACCCTTGGTTACGAAGCAGCGGGAGTGGTAGAGGCAGTTGGCGAGGGCGTTGACAAAAAATTGCTTGGCAAGCGATTCAGTACCGTGCCGTCTTTTGCGGCGGACAAATATGGAGTGTATGGCGAAGTGGCCATCGTTCCAGCGTATTCGCTGGCAGCCTATCCGGAGAAGCTGTCGCCTGAGGAAGGGACTTCGATCTGGATGCAGTATCTGACGGCGTACGGCGCGCTGGTGCAGCTCGGGAAGATCACGCGAGGCGACTTTGTGCTCATCACCGCAGCCAGCAGCAGCGTGGGAATTGCAGCGATTGAGATCGCTAAGGCCCAGGGTGCGGTCAGTATCGCAACGACGAGGACATCAAAGAAGAAAGCGGAATTATTGTCGTTGGGCGCGGACCATGTGATTGCCACGCAAGAAGAGGATCTAGTGAAACGCGTAGGAGAGATTACAGGCGGCAAGGGAGCAAGAGTGGTGTTCGATCCAATCGGGGGCAAGGGCGTCGAATTGCTCTGCCAAGCAGCCGCGCAGGGCGGAACGATCTACGAATATGGCAGCCTGGCGATGGAACCGACTCCTTTCCCGCTGCTGATCACTCTTCCGAAGAGTCTGTCTATGCGCGGGTACTCGATATTCGAGGTTGTCTCCGTGCCGGCGCTGCGAACGCACGCGGAAAAATACGTCTTCGAGCATATCGAGAAGGGCGATTTCAAGCCGCGCATCGCCAAGACATTTCCGCTGAGCCAGATCGTCGAGGCGCACCGGTATATGGAATCGAACGAACATGTCGGCAAGATCGTGGTGACGGTCTAGAAGAGGCTTGCCGACTACTGTTCATTGCTCACCTGCGCGAGGGCGCTAGTCGGTGTATGCTACTCGTCCTGCAGGAAACGCTTTTGCGAGGTGCGCAGTGAGCAAGCCGGCGATTTTCTCCACGCGACAACTATTTCAGGCGGCACGTACGATTCTTGACGAACATTTTCAGGTGGACTATTGGAGAGGCGACAAACTTTCCCGCGCGGATCTGCTGAAGCACGTGGCCGATAAAGACGGTTTGGTCTGCCTGCTGACGGAAAAAGTGGACGAGGAGCTGCTCTCGGCGGCGCCGAAGCTGCGCATCGTGGCCACGGTTTCTGTAGGCTACGACAATATCGATGTGCCGGCCTGCACGAAACACAAAGTTGTGGCTACGAATACACCCGGCGTGCTCGACGATACTACGGCGGATTTTGCGTGGACGCTTTTGATGGCGGTCGCAAGACGACTGCTCGAAGGCGATTCGTGGATGCGTTCCGGCACTTGGAACGGCTGGGACCTGGATCAGCTCGTTGGCGGCGATGTTTGGGGCAAGACGCTGGGCATTCTGGGCTTTGGGCGAATCGGCCGCGGGGTGGCGCGTCGCGCACTGGGTTTCCAGATGCGCGTGCTTTACAATGACGCGGTTCGCGCGCCGGCGGATGTAGAAAAAGAACTGAACGCGGAATTCGTGGACCGCGACCGGCTGTTTCGCGAATCCGATTTCATCAGCTTGCATGTTCCGCTGCTGCCGGATACGCGCCACCTGATTTCGAAAGATAATCTTGAGAAGATGAAACACACTGCGTTTCTGGTGAACACTTCGCGCGGCCCCGTAGTGGACGAGGCTGCACTCGCGGAAGCTCTCGAAAATAAAAAAATTGCCGGCGCGGCGCTGGATGTTTTCGAACACGAACCAAAAGTGCATCCCGCGCTGCTGACGCGCAAGGACGTAATCTTGACGCCGCATATGGCCAGCGCCTCGCTGGATACGCGGACGAAAATGGCGGTGATGGCGGCGAACAACGTCGTCGCGCTGTTTGAGGGACGGCGCCCTCCCAACGCGCTGAATGCGGACGCGCTGGGTATGAAATAGCGCGATCGATGAGGTCTGAAGGAAAGGTCCTGCTGCTATGTCTCACATCGCTTCCTTCCATTTAAGGACGAACCCGAAGAGTTGGTCTCGGCGCGTTATCGGGCCGAAAAGACCGTGAAGCAGACCGCGCAGCGCCTATTTCTCGAAACGCTGTCGGCGATTCAAATTTCCACCGCTCTTGCCCGAAAACTTAACCGCGAAGGTTCAGTTATCCATGCGGCAGGCGCGACGATTGATCTTCGCAAATATAAGGAGATCGTGGCCCTGGCATTCGGGAAGGCTTCGTTCGCAATGGCCAAGGCTTTGAGCGATAATCTCGAGCCTGAATTTCGGGTCGAAGGAATCTTGGTTGGGCCCGTTTCTCCGCCCAGCGATCTCCCGGGATGGAAATCGTTTGTCGGCGGCCATCCAATACCCACGGCGGAAAGCTTTGCAGCAGGCCGCGCAATCCTGGACCGGCTCGGGCGGTGCGACGACCGCACGCTAATCTTTTTTTTGATTTCCGGCGGCGGGTCGGCGATGGTGGAACAACCATTCGACGAAAACATCACGCTTGGAGATTTTCAGAAGCTACACCACGCGCTGGTTACCTGCGGCGCGCCCATTGAAGAAATCAACGTGATCCGCAAACATCTGTCCGCTACAAAAGGGGGGCGGATGGCCACGGCCGCGCCTCGTTCTCTGAAAATCACATTCGCGATCAGCGACGTGCCGGAAGGGCAAGAATCGGCGCTGGCTTCGGGTCCAACTCTGCCGGACCCCACGACGAGCCAGGACGCTGAACGAATCGCGCGCCATTACGGATTGTTGGCCAAATTACCGGCATCGCTTCACGCCTCGTTCGAGCGTCACGCACTTAGCGAAACTCCGAAGGGAGACGATCCCGCTTTCGGGCGCTCTCATTTTGAACTTCTGCTCGGCACACACGATTTGACGCACGCA
>JBEKSN010000141.1:0-9964 GCA_049517055.1 Candidatus Acidiferrales bacterium
GGAATTCCCGGGACGCTTCCAACTACACCAACTGAGATCGCGCCGCCCGGCCCGCCCCACGATTCCTCTTTGTGGGTATAAGTGGCGGAAATGACGAGCAAGACAGCGAGCGCGGCATGGAACACGAGCGACCCGGCAAAGAATTTGCCGAGCGGCGGTGTCCAATTGTCGAAACCCGGATTTTCTGCGATGGAAGCCATTTCACTGGATGTGCGAACGCTCGCTGAGCGGCTGGGTTACCACACTTATATTCTGGATACCCGCTTGGCGCAAAGAGTCCACTACCGTAGCCCAACTGCCGAAGGGAACCGTTTCATCGCAGCGCACGTAAACAGCTTGATGCTTCAGATCGTGCGATTGCGAGACTACCTGTTGGCCGAGATCGTGAATGTTGATCGCTTTGTCGTTCAAATAGACGCGTTGCGCCTTGTCAATGGTGACGACCATGCGAACTTCCGTCAGTTCCTTTACGGTTTTGGTTTTTGGGACGTCCACTTCGATGCCCGACTGCAGAATCGGCGCGGTGATCATGAAAATAATCAGCAGCACCAATACGACGTCGATAAACGGCACCATATTGATTTCTGAAAGTGTAGTTCCGGTTTCGCGCTGAATCTGAGGCATGGCGGTTTTTTTACGCGCTGTATAGAGTTTCGATTTTCGCGACGAATTCTGATGCAAAGCTATCCATGCGGTTTGCGAGGGCGCGAATGCCCCCGACGTAGTAGTTGTATGCGATGACGGCGGGGATGGCGGCAAAAAGCCCCGCGGCAGTTGTGATCAGAGCTTCGGCGATTCCGGGCGCAACCGCTCGAAGACTGGCGGAGCCCGCATCACCCAATCCCGAGAATGCGTCCATTACGCCCCACACGGTGCCGAACAATCCGATGAACGGGGAAACGGAGCCGGTGGTTGCAAGCCAAGGCATCCATTTTTCGAGACGGCGGACTTCTTCGCCTGCGGCGACTTGCATCTCGACTCCGACCGCATGCGCGTTTCGCACTTTGGTGGGAGTAGCGGTAGCTCCGGGACGACTGCTGCCGCCGAGCTGCGCTTCGAGTTCGCGGTAGCCTGCTTGATAGACAACGACAAGCGGAGTTCCGCCCGCGCCGACGCGAAGCGTGTTGGGATCGGGAAGTCCTCGCCCGGCCCGAAACATTTGAAGGAATCTTTTGGTTTGCGGCTCGATTTGACCGAAGAGTCGCGATTTTTGAAAGATGATTGCCCAGGAGAACAGAGACAGGACAAGCAGGATGCCCAGGACCACGCGTGCGACCCAGCCCGTTTGTTCAAGCAGAGCGAACGGGCTGGCAAAAATGATCAGCGCCAGACCAGAAATAACATCCCCCAGGAAAAAAATTTATAAAACCTTGCTCTGCAACCGTAGCACACGCATACAGGAGGGTCAAACGATTCGCCCAGACGGCAAATTTGGATGATGCCGAAAAGGACACAACGGAAATGCACTAATGCAGGGAAACGTTGCCTCCGGGGCGCGGGTTATTTTTGACCAGAGCGAATGAGAAGAAGAACATGCAGGCGCAGCCGATGGCCAGAATCCAATACGTGTCGATATACGATAAGGTCGCGGCCTGAGCCTGAACGCCCGCATAAAGCCTAGCGAAAGCTTGCCTCTGCGCTTCGTGCATGCTAAGTCCCGCGTGGGTGAGCTGTTGCGTCAGACCATTAAGCGCAGCTTCGAATTGAGGATTCCCGGGCGTGATGTGGTCCGCCAAAGCCACTTGGTGAAATTGCGAGCGTCGCGCGATGACGGTCGTCACGACGGAAGTTCCCACGCTCGAGCCGATGTTACGTGTGAAATTCACCAGTCCCGCGACGGCATTGCTCTTTTCCTGGCTCACACCGATGTAGGCGGCGGTGGTGGCCGGAACAAATACGAAGCCAAGCGGCAAGTATTGAAAGATGCGGAGCCAAGTGGCGTGCGCGAAACTCATTTGCTGGTCCCACCCTCGGACGGAAACGTACATGCCGATCGCCAACATGAACCAGCCGCAAGCGATCAAGTAGCGGAGTTGGAATTTTGAAGTGAGCCGGCCAACGATCGGCAGCTCGACAAGCAGCAAGAGCGCCGCTGCGGAGAGCACCATGCCCGCGGATTGAGCGGTGTATCCCATAAGGGTTTGAAGGAACTCCGGCATCAAAACCGTGGTCGAGAACGCCATCGCGCCGACCATGAACATCATCATGTTTGCGGTGGCGAAATTTCTGTTTTTAAAGAGACGCACATCCACGATAGGGTCTTTATGGAACCACTCGTAGAAAACGAGCGAGGTCAGGCATACCACCATAATCACCGCGAGTGTGACGATGAAATGTGAACCGAACCAGTCGTCCTCCTGTCCTTTGTCCAACATGATTTGCAACGCGCCTACTCCCAGCGCCAGCAGCGAGAATCCGATGTAATCGAGTTTGATGCCACCCTTCTTGAGGCGCTGCAAATATGGCGGGTCCTCCACGAGCTTATAGACAAGAAACAGCGTAATGATGCCAACGGGCAAGTTGATGAAGAAAATCCAGCGCCAGGAGTAACTGTCGGTCATCCAGCCGCCCAAAGTCGGTCCGATCGCAGGGGCGCAGACGGCGGTAATTCCGTACAAGGAAAATGCGAGGCCGCGCTTCTCAGGCGGAAAGGTGTCGGCGAGAATCGCCTGCACCATCGGCTGCAGGCCGCCTCCACCTGCACCTTGTAGCACGCGAAAGAACAGCAGAAGACCAAGACTTGGCGCGATTCCGCAGAGCAGGGAACTGACGGTGAAGATCGTCAGGCAGGTCATGAAAAAACGCTTGCGGCCGAAAATGGTGACGAGCCAGCCGCTAATAGGAAGGACGATCGCATTCGCGACGAGATAAGAAGTGAGCACCCAAGTGCTTTGGTCATTGCTTGCGCCCAGATTTCCAGCTATGTGCGGCAGAGCGACGTTTGCAATCGAGGTGTCGAGTACTTCCATGAAAGCAGCCAGTGACACGACGACGGCGATGAGCCACGGGTTAGCTTTCGGGCGCCAAGTTTCCTGAGGGAGAGCTACAGCGGCAGCGCTCATCGCACCTTTCACGACACAGAAAAATGAGAAACGATATTACCGCGAGGTCAAACGATTGCCCACGGCAGAATGTGGTTCGACTTCTGACGGGAGGTCGCAGCTGGCGCCGGACGCGAGAGAGCGGAATTGATCGTGCCCCGCGGGTTTCGTGGAAAACCACAGGGAGTTCGTCGCAGATTGAGGTAGGCGAAGAAAAGGCGAATATGTTAGGATGCGTCTGTGGACGAAGGACGCAAACGGATTCTGGCAATACTGACCGCGATTCTGGCGGCGCCGCGTATGGCGGATTGGAACTGGGATGGGCGTGCTGGTGCGCCGGCGTGCGAAAGCATTGTGGTTACCGCTATGGGAGCAGCCGAGCGAATTATGGAGATGATCGACCGCAGGCACGGGAAGCCAACAACTAATTCCATGAGCGTGCCGCAGCGATAGTCGGAATTTTTAACGGAGGCTGTGGCAAGAAGAAGCAGTGTCAGTGACGAGCGAGCGAAAACGGATGACCGGCTTCAACCGTGTTAGAATTGTATTTGTTCATGAGCAGATCGTTCGATGTCGGGATTGAATCGCTTGCAGGCGGCGCCTCGGCCGCTCCCAAAGGGAGACACGGGCATTTAGGATCCTTCGCTGCGACCGCTCCCGAACCCCTTCTGGAAACGCAGGTGGCCGGTCCTTTGTTAGTGGAAATTCCTTCAGACTCCACGAAATCTTTCTACATAGAGACATTCGGCTGCCAGATGAATGCGCACGATTCGGAAAAAGTTTCGGGCGTGCTGTTGGGGCGCGGATACCGTGCGGTTGAAAATCCAGTGCAAGCGGATTTGGTTCTTTACAACACTTGCAGCATCCGGGAGAGAGCGGCGCAAAAAGTTTTCGCGCGGCTGGGCGACTGGAAAACGGTTGCCAACGGAAAAATAATCGGGGTGCTGGGATGCGTGGCGCAACAGGAAGGTGAGGAAATCTTCGAGCGTGCGCCGTGGGTCAGTCTGGTCTGCGGGTCGGCGAGTTATCGAAAACTTCCAGAACTGCTGGCGCAGCTTGAAGCGGGCGGGCGGCGAGTCACCGGCTTGGATTTAGATACGGATGAAACTTTCGAGACGGAAATCACGCGGCGGGATAATCCGATTCGCGCGTACATTACGATTATCGAGGGCTGCGACTATTCCTGTTCGTACTGCGTAGTGCCGCACACGCGTGGGCCGGAGCGCAGCCGATCGAGCGAAGCGGTGATCGCGGAAGCCAGGCGTCTGGCGGATGCGGGCTACACTGAGATTCAGTTGTTGGGGCAAACGGTGAATTCCTATAGCGATCCTTCGGCGCGCAGGTGGAGTTTTGTCGATCTGCTGCGCGGCGTGGCGGCGGTGCAGGGAATTCGACGCGTTCGATTCACTACTTCGCATCCGAATGATTTTCACCGGGAGATCGTTGAAGCCATTGACGCGACACCGGAACTTTGCGATCACGTGCATCTGCCGGTGCAATCGGGCTCCGATCGCATCCTGCGCGAGATGAGGCGCACGTACACGCGGGAAGAGTACCTGGGTAAGATCGAATGGATTCGCGGCGCAAGACGGCCGATCAGCATTACCAGCGACATCATTGTGGGATTCCCGGGCGAGACGGACGCGGACTTTGAAGAGTCACTAACGCTGCTGGATGCGGCGCAATACGATGCAATCTATTCGTTCACATATTCGCCGCGGCCGAACACTTCCGCCAAGGACCTGCCGGATGCTGTTCCGGAAGTGGAAAAGAACCGGCGCTTGGCCGTGCTGAACGAGCGTCAGCGGCAGATTCAGATTGCGCGCAACGGAAAACTTGTCGGTGACACGTTTGAAGTGCTGGTTGACGCGAGACATGCCGCGCGCGGACAGTGGGGCGGGCGTTCGTCCTGCAACCGGCTGATAAATTTCACTACAACGCGCGAGAATCTTCTGGGAGAATACATTTCAGTGCAGGTGACGCGCGGCGGGCCGAACAGTTTGGTCGGCGAGCAAGTGCTGTGAGCGACGGGAGGCCACCATGGAACTCGAGGTAAAGATACGAGGTCTGATGATGGATCCCGTGACCAATATGCCGGTAGTGGTATTAAAGGAAACTGCGGGTAACGGCGTGCTGCCGATCTGGGTGGGTATTTACGAAGCAAACGCGATTGCGCTGGAAATCGAAAAAGTGCAGACTCCGCGTCCGATGACTCACGACCTGTTGAAAAATGTTCTTACCGGATTAAACGTGCACGTGCAGCGCGTAGTCGTCTGCGACTTGAAGGACGATACGTTTTACGCACTGATCTGGATGGAGCGCGACGGTCAAACGATGTCCATGGACTCGCGCCCCAGCGACGCGCTTGCTCTGGCTCTTCGTCTCGACTGCCCCATTTTTGTTGACGATGAAGTTTTGAAACATTCCAAGATAGCCAGCGCGATTTCGGAGAAAAGCTCGAGCGAAGAACTGCGCAAATGGCTCGAGAACCTCAACGACGAAGACCTCGGCCGTTACAAAATGTAGTTGCGCTCGCGCGTAGCGTGTCGCCCCTGCCGAAAATCAACGTAGGAATTCAATTTCAGAAAAACGAGAGTTGGTCGGGGCGGTACTTCGCTATCAGGTTCAAGGCGATACCCGCGAATGAGTCTTGCATGGAGTGTTGAATCATTCCCGGACGCAGGCTCTTTCGCATCATGGCGAGAATGCCGAAAAGCCCGCCGTAGATCGCGATTGAGGTCATGCCTTTGACACCCTGGTAGCCATGAGCGACGCCGAAAACGAGTGCTTGCCCAGCGATGGCCACGCCGTTCATTCCGGTGATGGCGAAAAACTGCTTCTGCAAATAGCCGCGAAAAATAAATTCCTCGCAGAACCCCGCGGAAATTGACAGCAAGACCCACAGTAAAATTTCCAGGGCGCCGCGCGGCATCATAACCAGCAAGGCTTTCTTGGCGTGGGGATTCTGGCCTAAAGCGTGTCCCACGATAAGCAGGAATACTATGACGACGAGCCAGAACATGAATGCGACGCCGATATCGCGCCAGACGTCCGCCGCGCGCGCCCACCTTCCGCCAATAACGTCCGCAAATCTTGTTCCGCTGCGGCGCACACCGAGGAACCATACGTAGGCCAACAGAACCAACTCGAAGAAAATCGAGAATAGATACAGCGGAACTCGAGTTCTGAGTTGTAAGGTTTCCGTACGCGCCGCGAAGTGCACTTGAATAAGGGAATAGGAGACGACGAAGAGGACCAGGACGACCGTGTGCCAGACGGGCGCGAGTAGTTTTCGGTCGTCGGCAGGGGGTGTGACGATTAGAGTGGTCGCCATTGCGATCCTTTGATTTCCGGCCTTAGTAGAGCAGGAGTATAACAGCCCTGGGTTAAGCAGGTAGGGGTCACGCTAATTGCAGTTGTCCACAGGCGGAGTGCATTTTTTGCTTGCGCAGGGCACATCCAAATGAGTAGAGTTGGGCTACTTGTGGTGTAACTAGGGCTGTAGGAGGCCATATATGGGCCCACGGTTGCAGCATGGCTAGCGGGGGCAAAATTTGACCTACGTCATCGCGGTCGCCAATCAAAAAGGCGGCGTCGGGAAGACCACGACGTCGATTAATCTAGCCGCCGCCATCGCGCTGAAGAAAAAGAAAACACTTCTAATCGATCTGGACCCGCAATCCAACGCGACGATCGCGTTTTTCGAATCGTCGGACATTCAGACTTCGATGTACGACCTTTTCGCGGAGCATCCGGCGGAGCTGTCCAAGATCGTAAAGCCGACGAAAGACCCTTATCTGTTTGTGGCGCCGGGGAAGCTGTCGTTGGCCAGGCTGGAGACGCAGCTCGCGGGACAATTCGACGCGCCGTATAAGTTGAAAGACGCGCTTTCGAGCGTTTTGAAAGAGTACGAGTTCATAATTCTGGATACACCTCCGGCGCTGGGGATATTGACGGTGAACGCTTTGGTGGCGTCCACGCATTTGCTGGTTCCAATTCAAGCCGCGTATTTCGCCATAGAAGGAACCGACGACCTGCTGGAGACCTACGCGCGAATTCGTTCGCGGCCGAATCCGGATTTGAAAGTGCTAGGCGTGGTGATCACGCTCTTCGACAAGCGCACCAATATTTCGCGCGACACGCACGAGCAGATTCGCGCGGTGTTCGGCGAAGCGCTTTTCAAGACGCGGATCAGCAAGAACGTCCGGCTGGAAGAAAGCCCGGCTTACAAGGAAACTGTTTTTTCGTTTGCGCCCAAATCTTCGGGCGCGGAGGAATACAAGAAGCTCGCT
The DNA here is from genome assembly GCA_049517055.1 of Candidatus Acidiferrales bacterium. Classification (GTDB taxonomy): domain Bacteria; phylum Acidobacteriota; class Terriglobia; order Acidiferrales; family UBA7541; genus Palsa-295. Next base: position 7,334 of record JBEKSN010000141.1, read on the forward strand.
CAGGAGGTATTGCAACGTGTCCAAGAGGATCGGGTTGCCCGTCACTCTCAAGATGCGGCATGACGCGCACTACGTAGAAACGCTAACCAGCTTCAGTGGCGCGTCGATCGGGCGGATGATCCCGCTTAATAAGGTTCGGCCGAATCCGGACCAGCCGCGAAAAGCGCTGGGCGATTTGCGCGAGCTCACCGATTCGATACGCGAAAAGGGCGTGCTCGAGCCGCTGCTGGTGCGGTTCATCCCACGCGAAGACACCTATTACATTATTTCCGGCGAGCGGCGCTACCACGCTTCGAAAGCGGCCGGATTGCACGAGCTGCCCTGTATCGAGAAGATCGCGGATGACGCGGAAACGCTGGAGCTTGGGCTGATCGAAAATCTTCAGCGCAAGGATCTGACTCCGTTCGAAGAGGCGGACGGCTTGCAACGTTTGGCGACTCATTTCGATTATACGCACGATGACATTGCCAAGAAAATCGGCCGGGCGCGCTCGTCGGTGACGGAGACGATGTCACTGACCGTGATTCCGGATGCGGTTCGCAAGGATTGCATCGAACGCGGGATATTTTCCAAGTCGCTCTTGCTGCAGGTGTCGCGCCAGCCGAACGAGAAAAAGATGCATGAGATGGTCAACCGCATTGCGCAAGGCGGCTTGACGCGCGACGAAGCCCGCAAAGCCCGGAAGCAGGAGTCCGGCTCCGATACGCGTCCGCACCCGTTCCTATTCGACTATCGCGCGCAGGACGAATCGTTCCACGTGCGCGTGCAATTCCGCAAGAGCCACGTAGGCCGGGAAGAATTAGCCGCCGCGCTGCGCGCCGTTCTGCGAGAAATCGAGTCCGGGTCCATTTCCTCCTCGGCCGCATAGGGATTTTCCCTTAACAGCCGGCAGCTCGAGGTGAGCGGCCACGTAGTCCTCGGCGGCTATCCGCAGAGCGGCAAGAGCACGCCTCTCCAGGTGTACAGGCAGGGGAGGGGTGTGCTAACACTATGGCGACTAGCGGCGTCTCACAGGTCGAAAGGTGAAGAAATGGAGGTCTGCATGGAATCCAGACTCGCGAAGAGAGCTTGCGGATTGTTTCTATTCGCCTTGGTGGTCCTCGCTTTCGTTCGTTTCAGCGCGGCCGACAATTCTGCATCTTCTGGGTCGGGTTCTGTAGCCGAAACTGCGCACATGCAGATAGCGCGCGCCAGTCATAGTTCGACTCTGCTCCGAGACGGCAAGGTCCTCATCGCCGGCGGATTTGGCGGCAGTGGCACGGAGAGCAACCCGTTCCGGAGCACGGAAATTTATGATCCCCGAACGGGGAACTTCCAGCCAGCCGGCAACATGACCATTGGACGGACCGGGCACACTGCGACGCTCTTGAAAAACGGTAAGCTGCTTATCGCCGGTGGTTGGACGGGCCGCTACAATCTTCGCCGATCAGCGGAACTTTACGATCCCGCTACCGGGGTATTCACGCCGACCGGGGACATGGTCATCGAAAGGGCCGGAAACACGGCAGCCCTGCTTCCTGACGGCAGGGTACTTGTGGCGGGCGGAGAGGACCGCAGTGAAAATGCGCTGTCTAGCGCGGAAGTCTACGACCCTTCGACGGGGAAATTTACAAGAACCGGAGACATGACAGAACCTCGAGGACAGGCGACGGCCACTGCTCTGAGAAGCGGTAAAGTCCTGATCGTCGGAGGATGTTCGGGCCATTACCCGTCTCAAAATGTTTATCGCAGCGCGGAGCTATACGATCCCGCAACCGGAAAATTCACGTTTACGGGTCAGATGGCTGTCGGTCGTAATAAACATGCATCTGTTCTGCTCGCCAGTGGGAAGGTGCTCATAGTCGGCGGCTCCGACAATCGCGGCTGGCACGGCGAGTATTCGAGCGCGGAACTATACGATCCTGCTACCGGCACGTTCAGCGCTACAGGTGCAATGAGCGCCTCGCGATTCAAATTGCCCCATGCCGCAGTCTTGCTAGACAACGGCATGGTGCTCGTCGCTGGCGGGGGTAATTTTGGCGAGGTTTATGACGAAACAAAAGGAACCTTCAGCAAAGTGGAAGGCAACTTAGGAGCCGCGCGATTCTTCGCATCCGCAACCGTGCTGCCAGGCGGAAAAACGCTAATCACGGGAGGCTACGCAGAAAGCGGAGACGGCCTGCCATCCACGGCGGGCGCGTGGATTTATACGCCGTGAATCGCTCCTGACGGTGTCCTTCTAGCTTGTCTTTGTGTTACGCCACATCTATCCTTTCTGCTGCCGATATGATTCACGAACAAAGCAAGCTGCTGCTATGGGCCGATTTGGCCGGCACACTCCTGTTTGCGGTGCAAGGCGCATTGATAGCCGTCCCAGCGAACCTCGATCTCCTGGGCGTCATGGTCCTAGCATTTTCTACCGCCCTGGTGGGAGGAATTATTCGCGATGTCCTGATCGGCGCTGTTCCGCCGGCGTCCCTTCGCGACTGGCGTTACGCAACTGCGGCGTTTACCGGAGGCGTTATCGTTTTCTTTTTGCATCCGTACGTCCGAAGCATTCCCGCTCCGGTCATCATGACGCTCGACGCCGCAGCGCTGTCGCTGTTTGCCGTCGCGGGAACGGAGAAAGCGCTGCTGTATAAAATGCATCCA
>JBEKSN010000142.1:0-9882 GCA_049517055.1 Candidatus Acidiferrales bacterium
GCAAGGCGTTCACGACAAGCTTCATAACCGCTCCGGAGCCGTTGGGCCCGAGATAAAAATACTTTCGCGCGATCGCGCGGAAGACTGACTCGGCGGCAGAGAAACATCCCTGGTCTCCGCCTCCAAACAAGACCAGCGCCCCTTGTTCGGCGGCCGGAGTGCTGCCCGATATGGTCACGTCGAGGACGTTAACTCCGCGCTCGGAACCTAGCTTCGAGAGTTCCAGCGACGTCGCGGGATTCACCGTGCTCATGTCTATAGCCAGCGCGCCACGAAGCGCGTTGGCAATGACGCCGCCTGGTCCTCTATAAACGTCCAGAACAGCTTCATCGCTGGGGAGGCACGACAACACGACGTCACAACTGGAGGAAAGTTTCGCGACGCTTTCCGAAACTGTGCCGCCAAGTGGAATTAGCTCCTCCGCCTTTGTGCGGTTGCGATCATAAGCGGCCACCTGGAAGCCGGATGCAAGCAACCTCTGCACGATCGGGCGGCCCATGTAGCCGATACCGATAAATCCGAGCTTATTTTTTTCCGAAGTGATTGGATTCATGGCGAGTATCCTTTCGTTCAAGGCTGAACGAGTTCTTTACTGCTTGTAGTTGGGCTTTCGTTTCTGTCATTTACAAACTCAATTTGACTGGCGGCTCGGCCATCAGTTCACCGGCCTGAATCTTTGGACTCTTCTGCCCCAGTCGGTCTCGGCCACATAAATATTGCCTTTCGAATCGACCGCCATAGTATGGCCATGTGTAAATTCGCCGATCTGATGACCAGGACGCCCGAAGCTTGAGAGAACTTCTCCGCTGGCATGGTCGAGAATCTTGACCTGCTCGTCGCCGCCGTCGTCCACGTACATATATTTTTGTTCCCGGTCTGGAGAAAAGCCGATCCACCACGTGGTGCCCCAATTATCTGGAAGGCTGTTTCCCCGCTTGATCCAAATGTTGTTCTTGAAGTTTCCCATTTTATCGAAGACCTGGATCCGGTCGCTCTGTCGGTCACAGACATAAACCAGGCTGTCGTTGCCGATGACCACACAATGCACAACCTGCATGAACGCGCCACCCGCGCCCGCATCGGCCTCTTCTTTTGTACCCTGGTGTCCCCACTGACGAAGAAATTTCCCGGATCGGTCAAAAACAGCTATGCGGCTATTGCCGTAACCGTCGGCTACGTAAACATCGCCATTTGCGGTATCTACCGCTATGTCGGATGGCATGAAAAACTGGGTGTGACTGGAATTCAGCGCCCGGCCCTTGAGAGTGCCGTCGGAAGTATCGACGACGCCTCTCTTGCCGATCTGCATAAGCAGTTTTCCGTCGTGACTGTATTTTTGAATGATTCCGTCGCCATTGCCGGCGGTCCAAAAATTGTTCTCGTAGTCGATGATGCACCCGTGGGTAATATTCGGGACGACGTTCCAGTCGCCGAAGGTATTCACTACATTGCCGTCGGGATCGAATTCGATATAGGGCGGCGCCTGCTGCGCAATTTCCGCCTCCTTGTCCGTCATGTCATTCCGATTAACGATGAAAACGTTATCCTGTGCGTCCACACAGACGCCGCTCACTTGTCCGGTTACCCAGTTTTCAGGCAGCGGCTTTGGCCAGCTAGGATCGACCACGAATTTCGGACCACGGCCCTGCGCCTGTACGCGACAGACAACTCCCAAGGCAGCCACCAGGCCTAGGCAAATCCACATTTTTCCGAAAAGCCGCCTTTCCTTTTTCATTCTGCTCCCCGAAGTGACCAATTCGCGTTTAGGGTCGACAGCGTTGGATTTCAAGACCCGTGGCCATCACGCCGCGGCGGCGCCGGTCAGAATCCGCTCCAGGATATTTACCTCGAATGGAGTCTGTACTAATTCGCCGACAGTTTGTTCCAGGTGTTTAAAGTGAGCGCTGGCCGCGTGTTGCTCGAGCGCCGCTTGGCTTTCCCATATTTCGTAAAAATAAAAGCGGCCCTTCGAATCAGACTCATAAAGTTCATACAATTTACAACCCGATTCAGCCCGAGTTGGCGCCAACATCGCGCGGAGGAGCTCTCTGAGTTGATTTTCCTTTCCACTGCGCGCCACCGATCTTGCAATCACACGCACTTCAGCCATGGCTGTTTCACCTCATCCTTTCGTATTTGCTTTGCGCTTGCGGCGCAATGTGCTGCGTGCCGTCCATTAAACCTGGATCAACGCTATTCCTGATTTAGGATCGTATTTCTTCTGAAGATGAACCGGACTTTCGGTCAAAATTAATTCGCATGTCGGTCGCACGCGAGCCTCGAGGAGGTGCCCACCGTGGGCGGTACCGTCGAAGCGTCCCACAACCACGTGCGCATGTACCTGCGGCTCTCCGTCCCTGAGGGCGATGTCGCCGATGAGCGAAAGCAGTTCTACTTGTTCGTCGAGAACGCAGGCGGGATCGTACTTTTTCGTCGCCCAGTTGAACCAACCCAGCTTCGCGTAAGAAAGAGCGCCGATGGCTTTGAAACTGCTTCCCGCCAAAGCCTGCCCCTTCGCGAACTGTTGTAGCGCATTTGCGATCTCGTCGCCGGTCTCAAAGATTAGGACAAAAGTTTTCGGTGCATCTTCGACCTGTTTCCACCGCATGACGTCTCCTCTTCCAATAAACATTTTAGATGCGCCGAAAATAATAAAAACGCCACGAAGCTGCTATTTCAAAGCTGGGTCAATCAGCGTGAGATTCGTTTCCGGATCAAGACGCTTCCGCATCGTTACCGGATCGACGGTGACCATTGCTTCCACCGTCGGTGATGCGTATGCCTCCAGAACATGGCCCGCATGCGTTGTTCCGTCGGGCCCTCCTAACACCATGTGGGTGTGGACTACGGGCCTTCCTTGATAGAGTGCGATATCGCCGCTCATACCAATCAATTCGTGCTGGCCATTGATGGGAATCTTTTTGTACATTTTGCGCTGGGGATCGAACCATCCCACTATTGCTCCGTTCAGCGCTCCAATCGCGGTGAAATGCGCGCTCGTGACGTGATACTTCTCGGCAAACTCTTGCAGCCCGGAATAAACTTCGTCGCCCTGGTAGAAGATGACGGCATATTGCTTCGCCGCTTCGCCAGGATTTAGCAATTGAACCTGCATCTTGGGAGCCTTGCCCGTCGGAACGGCTTCCGCGGGCGTCACATATTCGTCTGCCTTATTCTGTGAACGCACCATCACGGCGGTGATCCCAATCAACACCAGTGCGCAGCCCAGTCGTTTTATTTTGCTCATCACTTCGCTCTCCTATGCTCGAATCTTCACAAGTGGCCTTCCCGTTCAACTCGTAGCCGGCCTTAACTTCCGTTATTCAAAAATTCAATTCGGTCACCGGAACCAAAGGTCCTAGGCAGACGCGGCGTTTCTCGCCGGCGGCGCCATGAACTCGGGGCCGATCGGGTCGGGGATGGCCTGCTGCAGAATCTGATCGATCGCCGCGAGCGCATCCGCGTCGAGCTTCCAGCCGAGCGCGCCCGCCACAGCCTCCAGTTCCGCGGGATGGCGCGCGCCCCACAACGCCGCGGTGATTCCGGGCCGGTCCAGCACCCAACGCACGGCGAGATCCATCACGTGTTTTCCGTATCTCTTTTGCGCCAGATCATCCAGTTGTCGAACCGCATTCAAATATTGCGCGAAGCGCGGCGGCTGGAATTTCGGATCGGACAGACGGAGATCGTCGCCGGTGAATTTCGTGTCCGGGCGCATGGTGCCGGTCAAGAGCCCGCGGCAGAGAGGCCCGTAAGCGAAAGCGCTCAAATTCTTTTTAAGCACGTAAGGCAGCACGTCGCGATCAATTTGCCGTTCGAAGAGATTATAAGGAGGCTGGACGGTGTGCAGGTCGGAGACGGACATGAACTGATCCATCTGCTCGGGTGAAAAATTGCTCACACCGATGGCGCGGATCAAGCCCTCTTTGAAGAGAGCTTGCATGGTCCGGGCGGTTTCTTCGATCGGGACGGCCAAATCCGGCCAATGAACCTGATAGATGTCGATGTAGTTCGTGCGCAGGCGACGGAGTGAATCCTGAACCTCCTGCCGGATGCGAGCGGGCGATGAATTTCGCGTGACCGCGCCGTTGTGCCACTCGAGTCCCACTTTGGTCGCGATGAAAACTTTTTCCCTTTGCCCTCTCTTCTCAATTGCCTTTCCGACAATTTCTTCGGAAACGCCGAAGCCGTAAACCGGCGCCGTGTCGATCAGATTGATCCCTTTATCGAGCGCGGCGTGAATCGTTCGAATCGATTCTCCTTCGTCTGTGCCGCCCCACATCCAACCACCGATAGCCCAGGTGCCTTGCGCAATTCGCGAAACATTCATTTGCGTGCCGGAAATTACTGTGTATTCCATTTGTTCACCTTCGCAGTTGAGTTTCGGCTGTCGAGCTGCCTTCAATATCGGGAAACACGTTGCCTGCTGGTCGGTTGCTTGGGGCCGAGTAAAGCGAAACGATGCACGAACATGAGAGTCACCACGCCGCGAGGATAGGCAAGTCGCGGAGCCAACGATACACGCAACGAAACCGATTTGTAAACCGTCGAAGGTGGTCGTTTCCGGCAGCGGCAGGCCGTTCCTGCCGGCGCGCAACTTTTTGTCTTCGTTGACTTGAATCCGGGTGCGCCATAAGATGTGCTCCCGTGTCCAGCGCCGGAACGCCGAGGAGCGAAACATTTGAAATATAAATTCCCTGCCGTGGTGGGCGCCGTGGCCGTGGTTCTTATGTTCGCGGCGGGGCTTCCGGCGCAACGCGAGAGGCACGACGACAACGCGCCGCCTGCCAGGACCGTTACCTTGACCGCAAAGAACTTCGAATTCAGTCCCGCGGTAATTCACGTCAAAGTCGGCGAAAAAGTGCGCTTCTACGTCACCTCCGTGGACGTCACGCTGGGAATTCGCATCAATCCGTTTCCTGACGGCGCCACTGGCGGCACCCCTCCCGGCTTGTATTTGCTCTATGGCGAAGATTGCTGGAAGCTGCGAAAGAATGAGACTCTTCCGATCGATGTGATAGGCGAAACGCCGGGGACCTATTCCTATACCTGCTGCAAGGGCTGCGGCAAAGAGCACAAAGGCATGCGAGGCCAGCTCATCGTCGATCCAGAGCGAGGATCGTCGGGTTGGCAGCGTTGAACAGGCAGCAAGCCTGATTGATGATTTACTCGATTCGGTTTAGGGGTATATTTTCGCCGCCGGTATGCAGCACCATCCTCACCACGCGGCCCTGGCTGTCCATTTCGAAGGTATAGACATCGTCTGCAAGTTTCGAGAAGAAGTCCTTTTCGCTTTCCGGAAATAGTTCTTGTTTGGGCTCGTCGTTTTCCTGAACAGACAAATGATCGCCTTCCTGACGGATTACCAGGATGAGATTTGGCGGATTCCCGTAACGACCGAGATACTTCTGCAAGACTTTTGAATCGACCTGGACGATGGTGTGTTGTTTCAGCGGAGCGCGCGGCGGCAGTTGGTCATAGGGGGTAAAACCTTCCCACTCGATGGGCGTGAACGTATTCTTGAGCAAGTTTTCCAGAAGTGATTTGTAGATGCCCTCACCATTCCCGCTATTTGTCATGATGAGAATTCCCGTACCTAGCTTGTCGAAGCAGACGGTGTAGTTTCTCCAGCTATCATCGTGTCCTTCTTTGAAAAAGGCCTCGCCATACGGAGTCCAATAAAGTCCCCAGGCTAGGCCGTAACTCAGGCGGATCGGCTTGTTTTCGTCTGTGAGTTCATTTGCAAGCGTGGGAAATTCGTGTTTGGACGAAATCTGAATTTGAGGAGCAAGCATCTGTCCTCGCATGTCTTTTGACAAGCGTTGGCCGGCCATGACAGCTTGCATGAAAAGCGCAAAATCATGAGGCGTCGTCAGCAGCGAACCGGCCGCGTCCGCCGACGGCCATTTTTGCGGGCCCAGCGAGCGCCCGTACTCGTCATAACCGTTCGCGGAATCATTTTCAAAACGGTCCTGCCAGACCATACTGCTGCGAGTCATCCCGAAAGGCTGAAAGACGTACTCCTGCATTAATTTCTCCAGCGGCTGCTTGGTGATTGTTTCGACCACCAATTGCAGCAGATCGATTCCTTCGCCGGAGTAGGCGAATTTCGCACCCGGCTCAAAGTGGATTCTCAGTTTGCGGTCGTCCTCCATGAAGCGCCAATTCGCGAAGCCACTGGTGTGGCTCAGCAACATTCGTGCGGTGATGCGTTTGTAGCGCGGGTCACCGGCCAGGTCGGCGTAATTCGGGTATTCCGGCAGAGGCTTGGGCAAGTACTCGTACACCGGCTTGTCGAGATCGAGTGTTCGCTTATCTGCAAGCTGCAACACCAGGTAGCCAAACACTACTTTGCTGAACGATGCGCCGGACATGATCGAATCCACGGTCAGCGGCAGATTCTTTTCCTTGTCGCGCTCGCCATACGCCTTCAGGTAAACAATTTTGCCGTCGTTGAAGAGCGCAAGACCAACGCCTGGAACTTCGGCAGCCGTCATCAGCTTTTTCACCGTTTCATCAACGGCTTCCGGCTTGATGGCGCTGCCATCGAGGCGCTTGATTTCCTTTTCCTGCCCCAGCGTCGAAGCAGCAACAGCCAAGATAGCGACGGCCACCATCAGTTGTCTTCTTACCATCGGAACCTCCGCGAACGGGTAAAGATACGCAAATCGGCTCGGCAAAGTTCACCCTCGATCCCGGGAAAAGGGAGTGGATGCCTTATGCCGTGGTCGCGTGAGGAGTTTGACTTCGGCGTGAGTGAAGAGGCATAAAATCAATTATTTCGCGCTGACTCCTGGAAGTATTATAGGTCGAGGAGCGGGGAGACGTGACCACGCGTCAACGCAAGGTTCACACCGAACTCGGCCGCGCCGCAGTGCGGATATTTGCCGCCAACGAGCGCATGAACCAGATGCTCGTCGAACATATTGATCCTGCCGCGTGGAGAGCGAAACCGCCCGGCAAGACCCGCAGCATCGCGGCGATTTTCACGCACTTGCACAATATGCGGTGCAAGTGGGTCAGGCTTACGGCTCCGCATCTGAAACTTCCAGGACAGCTCAATCGCGCGAACTGTACGCCGCGACAGGCCCGCGCGGGATTGGCGGAGAGCGCCGCTCGCTGCGGGGAGATGCTCGCCGAAGCGCTCGGCGGTGGCGCGGGCCGCGTCGAGAAGTTTCGCAGAGACGGCTGGGCTCGCCCTTGGCCGGTTGGCGTGGAAATGTTGTGCTACATGATTTCGCATGAAGCCCACCATCGCGGGCAGGTGTGCATGCTCGCGCATCAGCTCGGATTCCGGTTGACCAACAAAGTGATGTCCGGGATCTGGAATTGGGAAAAGCTGTGGAAAGAGTGCTGATCGTTCGGCGTCCCGGCGACGCTTCTTAGCCGCGCGCAAATCCCGTCCAGGCAAAGGACCACGTTAAGGAACTACTCACACCATCACTTTGTCGCACTTGGGTCCCAGTACTGCTCGTACTCGATTTTAACTAACATTTCTCTTGACTTGATTTTCATGCGGACGCAGACTCGCCCTCCTCGCCGCAAAAGGGCCATCTCCACAAAGCGCGAGTATTAGGAGGAGCTAAAAATGCGAAAGTCCTTGTGGATTCTTGGCCTACTGATGGTGGTGGCCTTCAGCGCACCCAACGTCCGGGCGGATAATGGCTACACGATCACACTGTACGATGGAACCTCGAGCGTTGTAGATGGAACAGGCTCCTTCGACTTCAGCGGCGGTACCTTCTCGGACTTCAACATAACCATCCTGCCGGGTACCCCGAATGCCATCACGTTCAACATGACGTCGGTTGCGAATTCAACCCCCGTCGAAACGCACATCTGCGATGGAGGGATGGCGATCTCCGTATTCACATACTTGACGAACCCCAGCTGCGAGAATGCAGGTTTTCAGGTAGCTTGGAGTTACGGTGGTCAGGATTCGGGCCCCGCCGTTTTAGCGTTCAACGAATCTGGCAATGGGATCTTTGCGAGCGCTACGGGTCCGCATCTCGGAGGCCAACTCGAAGGCGTGTTCGTCGTTACCGAGCCCGAACCTGGCATGATGCTCCTTCTCTTGACCGGGCTGATTGCATTGGCGTTCGTAGGACAAAAGCGCAAGGTTCGGAGTTTTAAAGCGACATCTTGAACGTATAGCGCAATCGATTTCAACGCGGCCAACAGATCGGAATCGCGGGCCTCACCGCGGCGTGAAGTTGTGGGGCCCCACTTTCGCGCACGATAAATCCCCCCAAGCTCCCAGCACGCCGGGTCGGCGCGTTCATCGGGGCTTAGTGTTGCCCAACCGTATTGCCGGATTCCCTGCCCTTTTGGTAAGATCCGTGGCGCGCGAAGGGCGCATCCGGTCCGCGGAAAGGACAGAAGTCCACCTGGTTGTAACAACTCGTTTTTACGAACTAACTTTCTGCCCATAAATTGCGGACCTCGGGCGCAAGAAAGGGAGTTCGCCATGCCGGTAAGACGCCTGCCATCGAATCCGAACCTGGATCACCTGAAGTATCAAGCCAAGGATTTGCTAAAAGAGCGGACCGCGCGCAGTGCGGGTATAGCCCAGCGGATCAGGGAATTTCACCCGCGTTTCCTTCGTGCTACGGACGCCGAAATCTTCGACGCCCGGCTCAGCCTCAGCGACGCGCAGCTTACCATCGCCCGCGAATATGGATTTCCGAGCTGGGCGCGGCTGAAACGGCACATCGAAAAACCAACGCTCTCCGACCGGCTGGATTTGCCGCACCAACAGCGGATTGAAAATGAAACTTTTCGCCGCGCCGTGGAACTTCTCGATGCAGGTGACGCAGCGGGTTTGCGCGCGCACTTGAAGCAGCATCCGAAACTTGTGCATCAGCACGTCGTTTTCGAAGGCGGAAACTACTTTCGAGAACCGACGCTGCTGGAATTCGCGGCTGAGAATCCGATTCGCCACGGGACTCTGCCGGCGAACATCGTGGAAATGACCAGAATCATTCTCGATGCCGGGCCGAGCCAATCCGCAAAGGACGAGACGCTCATGCTCGTCTCGACTGGAAGTGTGGCGCGTGAATGTCGCGCGCAAGTTCCGTTAATCAATCTGCTGTGCGACTGCGGAGCGGATCTCAACAGCGCGGCACAAGCGGCGGCTTTGCACGGCGAGTTCGAGGCGGTAAACGCCTTGATCGCGCGCGGCGCTCGAATTGATTTGCCGGTGGCCGCGGCACTGGGGCGCGTGGAGGATGCCCGCCGCTTGCTGGCAGGCGCCAACAGCGGGGATCGCCATTTGGCGCTTTCTTCGGCGGCGAATTTTGGCCATGTCGAGATTGTTCGATTGTTGCTTGACGCGGGCGAAGATCCAAACCGATATAACCCGGTGGGAGGCCATTCCCACACCACACCGCTGCACCAAGCTGCGCTGGGAGGCCATGAGGAAGTCGTCCGGCTGCTGGTCGAACGCGGCGCACGATTGGACTTGAAGGACATTCTCTGGCGGGCTACGCCGGCGGATTGGGCCCAACACGAAGGCAGGACGGAAATCGAGGCATATCTTCGTGGCAAAATGGCGAGCGAGAAGCCGGAATAGAGCGGCCTTGGTGAAAAAATAACGTGCAATCCGGAAGTAATTCCGCTTGGATGTATAGTCGGTTTACCGGACATTTGACGTATTAGGACTCCACTTCTCCGGCAAGCGCGTTTATCAGGACTTGACCCGCAAGCGGTCGCTCTTCGTTGACTTGATCCGGACCGCAACCTAAGATGTGCGCCAAATGGCGGACGCAGCTTCGTTGATCGGCAAAACCATCTCTCATTACCGCATCGTCGAAAAGATCGGCGGCGGCGGAATGGGTGTGGTGTACAAGGCTGAGGACGTAAAGCTCGGCCGGTTTGTGGCCC
>JBEKSN010000143.1:0-9867 GCA_049517055.1 Candidatus Acidiferrales bacterium
CCTCGGCATCGCGCCTGCCCGTGACGCTCGAGAAAACGTGATTGATGCTGAAGAAAAGCCTGCGCTCGGTGAGATACATCAGTAACGACACCAGGTCGTCGCGCCGCCGAAGGAGTTGGGTATGTTGCCGCTCGCTCAGGTCATACACGCCAATGTGAGCTTCCGTGCCGCTCGGCATTCTGCAAGTTAGCTCCTCACTCACGAAGAAGTCCCGATGGCGCCGCAATTTTTCCGCTCCCTCGATCGAGTCATGGTCGGTGAGCGTAAACAGGCTCATGCCGCGCTGGCGCAACAGAGCGTATAACTGCTCAGGATCGCTATAACTTTCGCGACAGAATTTTCGGGCAAAGGGGGTGGTGCAGGCTCCAGAAAAGTACGAGTGGACATGAAGGTCGCACTTCACAACGACAAGAGTAGAAGATGCTCGTTACAGCCTGATGACACCCATGCTAATCTTAAGATAATAAAGCTACTTAACTACTTGGACACCCAAATCGGAACTTTAACATTCCCGTAGCAAACTTCCGCAAATCGCCTGTGAAACTGCCCGGATGGAGCCAATAGAGTTTTGTTTTTTCGATGCGGGCGGGGGCCATCGTGCGGCGGCCACGGCGCTCGAAATGTCCATTCGGGCGCAGGGGCTTCCCTGGGACGTGCGCCTGACAAATCTACAGGAGTTACTCGATGAACTGGATATCCTGAAAAAGCACGCCGGGATACGCATCCAGGATTTTTATAACACCATGCTGCGAACGGGCTGGACTTTAGGCAGCACCCAGCTTATGAGGGTGCTGCAAGTCGTAATCCGAGGCTATCATCGTTCCACCGTCCGCCTGCTCGAGCGACATTGGAAGGAGACTCAGCCGGGGATGGTTGTTTCCTTCGTGCCTCATTTTAACCGGGCGCTGTATGAGAGCTTTCATCGCGCCTACCCAGAACGACCGTTCATCACGGTGCTTACGGACGTTGCCGATTTTCCGGAGCATTTTTGGATTGAACGCGACCAGCAGCAGTATTTCGTTTGCGGATCGAAACGCGCTGTTGCACAGGCGCACGAGCACGGTTATGCAGACGACCGTATATTTCGCGCCTCTGGGATGATTCTTCATCCGCGCTTTTATGAAGCACCGGTGGAAAATCAAATTAAAGAACGGAAACTGCTGGGCCTTCGCTCCGACCTGCCGACCGGTCTGGTTCTATTCGGCGGACATGGCTCCAAGGCCATTTTGGAAATTGCGGAGCGGCTGGATGGTTCTCCTCTGGCGCTTCAATTGATCGTCATCTGTGGAAAAAACGACAAGCTTGCCGCTGCTCTGCGCGCTCGGAAGTTTCGGTTTCCAATTTTTGTCGAAGGGTTTACCACCCGTGTGAATTACTACATGCAGCTCGCGGATTTCTTTATCGGCAAGCCCGGCCCCGGAAGTTTAAGCGAAGCTCTTGCGATGCAGCTTCCCGTGATCGTGGAACGAAATGCATGGACCCTGCCGCAGGAGCGTTACAACGCGGATTGGATTCTCGAAAACGAAGTCGGCGTTGTGCTGGACAGCTTTCGCGGCATCGAAAAAGCCGTTGCGCAGCTGATTGAACCAGCAGCTCTGGCGCGTTATCGCGACAATGCCGCGGCTATGAAAAATCAAGCGGTCTTCGAAATCCCGGGCTTCCTGAAAAGAATCCTCGAACAGACCGGCCAAGCAAACGAGACGAACGACAGCGACGTGCTCGCTGCCCGGCTTACCTAGGGAAATACTGACGTAGGCGGGATTCCGCCAGCCGCTAAGCTTGCGCCCGACTCGCGCCCGACTCGACCGGAATCGTGCAATATGGCAACATAGGTATTGGAGTTTCGTCAGAATCGAGTGAAGGGAGTTGAAGCTATGGCTAAGGCTACATTCGCGGCAGGATGTTTCTGGGGTGTGGAGGACGCATTTCGGCAGGTGGAAGGGGTCACGTCCGTAACCTCTGGCTACACGGGTGGCACCACGAAGAATCCGACTTACAAGGATGTTTGCGGCGGACGCACGGGGCACGCCGAAGCTGTCCAGGTGGAATTTGATCCGAGCAGAGTTTCCTACCTCGAGCTTCTCGCCGTCTTCTGGAAGAGCCACGACCCGACCACGTTGAACCGCCAGGGACCAGATGTAGGCTCGCAGTATCGTTCGGCTATTTTTTTCCATGATGCACAGCAGGAGGCCGCAGCTCGCGCGTCAAAAGACGTGTTAGTTAAAGAAGGAGTCTTCAAGAAACCCATCGTGACCGAAATTGTCCCGGCTTCGGAATTTTATCGCGCCGAGGAATACCATCAGCAATACTTCGAGAAACAGGGAATTAAATCCTGCCACATACAGTAAAACGGCAAGTGTGCTGAAGCGTTTCTTTTGATTTTTCGAGCTCCGAAACCGCGTGGCTATTGCTTTTAGGGGAGGCCGGGTGTATGTTCCGGGTCGGGCGCCGGTTTAGAATGGACATTTCAGCGGAATGGAGCCTGCCTCGCGAGGAGGAATTATCCATATGCTTCGCAAAATGAGCTTAGGAATTGTTGCAGGCGCCGCATTGACGCTGATTTCACCGGTTTTTTTGCCGAATCACACCCGGGCGGCAGCTCAGGACAACTCCAAATCCGCGAAAATGGAGAGGACCACCGTACTGGCGCATCTGCCAGTGCCTGGATCAGCGGTAAGACAGATTTTTTTGCAACAAGAGAACGGAGTGCAATATCTCTATCTGCAACAGAACGTGCACTTCACTGTAGTGAACGTGACCGATCCGAAAAACCCACAGATCGTTGAACGCGTAGCCTCGGGAGGCAAATTGACTGACGTGGGCGCCGGACTCGCCATCGCGATTCAATCCGACAAGTCCGGACAAGGCACTGCTCCCACACAGAGCGTAAGGCTGATGGATCTGAGCGACCCGAAGAATCCGCGTACGGTCAAGTCGTTTGACGGGGTCACAAGCATATATTCCGAGGACGGCAGACACTTGATCTACCTAACGAATAGTGAAGGATTGTGGATCGTCAAGCATTCCGAGACGCACCGATTGCCACTATGCAATTCGGATTCATGGGAAGAAGCTATCGCCCAGTGCCAGTAAACGAGTTGTTATAGCCGCTTGAAGGCCGAGTGGCCGCATGATCTCCGGTTTCTCTTCTCCCGCAATCCCGCAGGGTAAAATTCTCGTCCATAAACTCAGTCTGATAGAGCTGCAGCCTGGCTCACTCGCTGCCTCGATCTCTGCCAGTTCCAATCGGGCGGTGGAATACACTCTCCCGATATCGAGATCTCGCACCCTATCTGGTGCGACATAATCGAAGGAATGAAGATTTATCAAAAAGAGTCAGTAAGAAACAGTCGCAAGGAAACACATACCGTATTGGTAGCGATACCGGGACTCGAACCCGGATTTGAGCCTTGAGAGGGCTCCGTCCTAACCTTTAGACGATATCGCCACGGGTGGGGATCGAACGTAATTTTCGCATGAGTGAATTATCGGTGCAAGTACCCGCAACAGACTCCTCGGATGTCCGCTAGTCTTGTGCTTACGCAGGCCCTCTCTCGTTGAATTGCTCCGTTTCGAATCACTTTGCATCTTCTCGCGCGCGAACGCGATGTCAAAAGTCGGTGGAAGGGGTTAGTCACACACAATTCACATTCCTGTCACAGAGGATTCAAACAGGACGCATAAGGTTCGTGCGCCGCGACTTGTGTCTGGGGTGCGTGCCCGCGGGCAAATGCCGTCTGTAACTTTTGCTCGATCGGTAGCTCGAAAGTATGAACTGACTAAATTGAAATCTTCTGTAATTTATGGCCCGTGCCGGGGGAGATGGATTCCAAGGTCGCAACTTCCATGGATGCCGTTCGAAACCCAGCCTTCGGTTCAGCACCGGAAGTGCACTTTCAGGAATTAAGCAGCGATTCAGAAGTGAAATTCAAGGAGGAAGGAATGCGAATTTTTGTAACTTGGCTTCTAGCGTTCGGCATGATTGTGTCGCCGGCGATGGCGGGAACTGACGGGGCAGGAGACACGAAGAATACGACAGCGTCCAACACAACCAACACCACCACCGCTGCGGACAAGGACAAGGCTGGAGACACCACGGCGCCTGCAGCAAAGACAGATGCGGCAAAACCCGCACCTGCGAGCCTGGAAAGCGAACTTCAGCAACTCCGGGATCTCATAGAGGCTCAATCCAAGCTGCTGCAAGCGCAAAGCGAACAACTAAAGGAACAGCAGCAAAGAATGCAAGTGCTGGAGAGCGAAGTCAGCTCCAGCAGCGCGCGTGAGGGTTTCGTAGCCACCACGAACAGTACGGACCCCGACGGTCACACGGCCGGCGTCGCTTCCACCCCGGTGGATGGCATACCAACCAGCAGGGCCGGAAGGTCGCCGCAATTGGGAAATGAATCACCAGCGGCCATTCATTTCAAGGGAGTCACCATTTCGCCTGGCGGGTTCATGGCGGCAGAAACGGTTTTCCGCAATAAGGCCGAGGCGGCGGATATCAGCAGTTCGTTCAACAGCATCCCATTCCCCGGCAACTCGGGAGGCCAGACGACGGAGTTCAACGCCAGCGCCCGTCAGTCGCGCCTCAACTTGACCGTCGAAGGCAAGCTCGCCACCGTCAAGCTCACCGGCTACGCCGAGATGGATTTCCTCGGCGCAGGCATCACTTCAAATGACAATGAGAGCAACAGCTACACTCCTCGTCTCCGGGAGGCATTCGGCCAAGCCAAATTTGATAATGGTTGGAGCTTTACGGGCGGCCAGATGTGGAGCTTGATCACTGAAGACAAACACGCCGTTGACAACCTCATCGGCCCCGGAAGAATCGGGGAGAACGTGCCTCTGACTATCGACCCGCAGTACAACGTCGGTTTCAGTTGGGCGCGGCAGGAGGGTTTCCGCGCGGCCTACAGCTTCGGAGATAAATTCACTCTGGCAGCTTCGGTGGAAGAATCTGCGACCACCGCAACGGTTCACGGAAATCCAACGATCACTACTCTCAGCTTCACCAACGGGAATCAGTCGTTGACAACCCCGGGAGTGGTTGAGACGCCGGTTCTGACTGCCACAACCTTTAACAATTTCCTCATCGGCGCTCCGGGTCTCAGCTCGGGACTTTATAATCCAACTGGGACGTACGCATACAACAAATTGCCGGACTTTGTTTTCAAGGCTGCTGTAGATCCAGGCCCCTGGGGACATTTCGAAGTTTTCGGATTGGTTTCGGAATTCCGAGATCGAGCTTATCCATGCTACTACGCAAACGGCGGGTTCAACAACGGTACCACTCCCAATCCCGATTTCCCGGACATTCCAGCCACAGCATGCCTGCTAACCGGCTCAAACAATCCAACTTCTGGCGCCTTTAACAACTCAAGGACCGGCGGTGGAATCGGCGCGAACGGACGCGTACGTCTGTTCAGCAATAAAGTCGAAGCTGGCGTTCACGTCCTAGGAGGAAACGGTATCGGCCGCTACGGCACCTCCGGTTTGCCGGATACAACGGTCCGTCCTGACGGAACACTCGCGCTGCTCAGGAACTATCAGGCCCTCGGCACGCTCGAGTTGCACCCCATGCCGAAGCTGGATGTTTATATGTACGTTGGCGGGGAATATTCGGCCCGAGCGTCGTACACGTTCACCAATGCAGTCACCGGCGCCACTGGCCACGAAGGGTACGGCTCGCCCAGCATCAGAAACGACGGGTGCAATGTTGAGCCGCTTCCCGTGGCTACTCCAGGTAACCCGCCGAATACGACCGGCGTCCTGGGATCCACTGGGTTTATCCCTGGCTCGCTGTCTAACTGCGCTGGAGATGCTCGCGTTATCATCGAAGGCACGATGGGATTCTGGTATCGCGTCTACAACGGCGAAAAGGGTCGTGTCCAGTGGGGAGCGCAGTACTCCTACATCACTCGCAACACCTGGGTCGGCTCCAGTGGCACAGCAGGTGTTGCATCGCAGCCACACGGAATCGACAATATGCTTTTCACGTCGTTCCGTTATTACCTGCCTTAGATCAAATCACACGATTGCGGGACGCCCGATACACTGGGCGTCCCGTATTTTTTTTGGGCCGATCGATCCGATAACTCGACACAAGCCGAATCCCCATTCTTGCTTTCATCACGCCGGACGGCCATAATCGACGGATACGTAGAGTAGGAACGAGCGAGCTGATGAAAAGCCGGATATTCAAGGCCAGCCTTCAAATCGCAACGGTCGTCTTGCTGCTGTTCGCGGTTGCAGGATTGTCTACGCTCGCAAAAAACTGCCAGTACTTCCCGAAATCAAATCCCACGCATTACGTCAATAACGCAACCAAGATGAAAGTGGCTCCGTCGCCGGCCGCCTTGGAGCGGGCACCGCGTTATCAGGTCGCGAAGGTTATTCCGCCACAACCATGTGCTGCGAGAAATCATGGAATCGAGGAGATTTCCCTTCCTTCTCCCTCCATCGCGGTCACTGTTTCTATTCAGCATCGCTCCCCTCCTTCTTCCCGGTCTTAAAACAGGCATCTCTCGGTCAAATTTTCGGCTTAATTCTTTGGGTTGAGCTGCTGATCGAGAGTTGCCGCTCGAACGACTTCACACCGAAAAAGTTCCATGATGCATTAAAACGACTGGAATCTTGAATTCTCACGTTCTGAACGAGATGAGTTCTAACGATTTTCAGGTGAACAGATGAAAACGAATAAAAGGTGCGGCTACCTTGCACTGCTGATTTCTGCAGGATTTTTGACCGGGATTCCAGCTGGCTGCGGCGATGCCCGCAAGGCCGAGGCCGAAGATGCAGCGCATGCCCCGACCGCTCCGGTGGTGAAGGTTGCGCGGCGCAACCTTTCCAATACTCTTGAAATCGCCTCGGAATTCGAGCCGCTGCAGGAAATTGAAGTTTATGCAAAAGTTTCCGGCTACATCAAAACGCTATACGTGGACTGGGGCACGCACGTCAAGAAGGGGCAACTACTCGCCGAGCTGGAAATTCCCGAGTTGCAACAGCAATTGCAACAAGACGAAGCAGGGGCTCGCCGGAGCGACCAAGACCTATCACGCGCTCGCGAAGAGCTTAATCGAGCGCAGTCCGCTTATACCGTCGCGCACCTCACCTACACACGGCTCGCGGAGGTGCAAAAGTCGCGGCCTGAGCTGATGGCGCAGGAAGAAATTGACACCGCACAAGGCAAAGATCTGGAAGCAAGCGCGGGTGTTTCGTCTGCAAGGGACGCCGTGGCTGCCGCGGAGCAGGGACTACTTGCCGCAAAAGCGGCGCTGGGGAAGGATCAGGCCATGTTCGCATATGCGCGAATCACGGCGCCTTTTGACGGTGTGGTTACCAAGATTTACGCCTACACCGGCGCTCTGCTTCCCGCCGGAACATCTTCGAACAAGGGAGACCTGGCTCTGTGCCAGCTTTCGCAAAACGATATTTTGCGGCTTGTAATTCCCGTGCCGGAAAGAGCTGTCGCCGATGTTCACGTCGGGGACACCGTGGATATCGAGGTGTCGCAGGCGAAAAATTCATTCACAGGAAAAGTCGTCAGATTTTCCGATCAAATCGACACACAAACGCGCACGATGCGCACAGAAGTCCAAGTCCCCAATTCGAACTATCTCCTGGTCCCCGGAATGTATGCATCCGTGAAGATTCCCCTGCGCTCCGCTTCGAACGTTTTGAGCATCCCCGTTCAGGCAGTGGAATCCACGGGCAACAGTTCCGGCGACGTGCTTCTTGTAAACGCTTCAAACCGAGTGGAAAGACGCGACGTCAAGCTGGGCATTCAGACGGCCACAGAAGCAGAGGTATTGTCCGGCTTGAATGAAAACGACACCGTCATTTTTGGCGAACAGAATCAGTTCAAAGTTGGAGAGCTTGTCTCGCCTCAAATCGTTACGGCTCCGGGAATGAATTAGGAAACTCAATGCCGACATTTTCCATACGACACCCTTACTTCATCATCGTCCTGAGTCTTCTAGTCTGTGTACTCGGACTCACGGCCTTGGTGCAAATGCCCGTGGATATGTTCCCTCCCATCGACATTCCCGTGGTTCTGGTGGCCACTTTTTACAACGGAATGCCCCCCGAGCAAATTGAAGCCGATATCACTGATACGTTCGAGCGATTCTTCACGCTCGGCAGTGGTATCGATCATATGGAATCGCGATCGATGGCCGGAGTCAGCCTGATTAAAATTTATTTTCAGCCTGGATCGGATGCCAACGCGGACGTTACCCAAATTTCAAATCTGGCCATGGCGGATTTGCGGCGGCTGCCGCAGGGGACGCTTCCGCCTGTGGTGATGAAAGTGGATGCGTCAAGTCTTCCGGTGTGCCTGTTGACCGTAGAGGGCCAAGGTTTGAGCGAAACACAGCTTCATGATTATTTGCAGTTCAGCATTCGCAACCAGATTGCAGGCGTTCCCGGCGCTACCGTGCCTCCTCCTTACGGCGGACGCTACCGGCAAATCATGGTGGATGTGGACCCGCTGAAGTTGCAGGCGCACGAATTGAGTCCCATGGATGTGGTGCGCGCTATCGATGAGTCAAACCTGATTCTTCCGGCGGGTGACGTGCGCATCGGCCCCATGGACTACAACATTTATACCAACGCGCAAGTAGCGAATGCGGACGCTATCAACGGGATTCCGTTGAAGACCGAAGGGCAGAAATCCGTGTTCGTCTCCGATATCGGAAAAGCGGTGGACAGCTCGTTTCTGCAATACGACATCGTGCGCGTGAACGGGCAAAAATCCGTGTACGTCCCGATTCTGAAGCAGGGAGGAGATACCAACACAATCGCGGTCGTGGACGGAATTCGAAAGGCGATCAAGACGCTTCGAGATATTCCCGCGCAGCTGAAAGTGAATGTCGTGTTTGATCAGTCTGTTTTCGTCAAGGGCGCCATTTCGACGGTGTTGCGCGAAGGCGGAATCGGAGTGCTGCTTACCGCCATCATGATCTGGATTTTCCTGGGAAGCTTTCGCGCCACGGCAGCGGTTTTCCTCTCGATTCCTCTTTCCGTGCTGATCACGTTTTTCGTGCTGCATTCCGCCAACAGAACGATTAACAGCATGGTTTTGAGCGGACTGGCGCTCGCTTTCTCGCGGCTGATTGACGATTCGGTTGTAGTCCTGGAGAACATTTACCGGCATATGGAACTTGGCGAAGATCCCGGAGTTGCCGCCGTAAATGGCGCGAACGAAGTTGCCTTGCCGGTTCTGGCGATTATGCTGGTCGCGGTTGTGGTGTTCTTCCCCGTGACTTTCCTTTTCGGCGTGAGCAAATATTTATTCTCCGCGCTCGCTTTGGCGGTGGTGATCGCGCTATTCGCTTCGTATTTCGACGCGGTGACTGTGGTGCCGCTTTTCTGCGCGTATTTTTTGAAACCTGTGCACGTGCTGGATGAAGAATCGGCGAATTCGCCCAAGTCCTGGAGCGAGCGGTTTCATGCCGGATTTAACGCCAGATTCGAGCGGATGCTGAATGTTTACGAGCGCGGCGTGCGCAAAGCCCTCGACCGGCCCCGCGAAGTTGTCTGGGGCTTCGCGATTTTCTTCCTTTTGTGCTTTGCGTTTACGCCATTGATCGGCGTGGCCTTCTTCCCGCGCGCCGATGCGGGCCAGTTTGTGATCAACGTGAAAGCACCCACTGGAACGCGCATCGAACTGACCAACGATTATGTGAAACAGGTGGAAGACATCATTCGGAAAGTAATCAAGCCTGCGGATCTGAGCAC
The DNA here is from genome assembly GCA_049517055.1 of Candidatus Acidiferrales bacterium. Classification (GTDB taxonomy): domain Bacteria; phylum Acidobacteriota; class Terriglobia; order Acidiferrales; family UBA7541; genus Palsa-295. The sequence goes on from JBEKSN010000143.1 coordinate 9,739, forward strand.
TATCGTTTCGAATATCGGCGTTTTTCCCGACCTGTCGGCTTTGTTCACTCCAAACTCGGGGATGCATACGGCCACGGTGAATGTGGGCCTCAAGGAAGATCATAGCGTCAGCAGTTTTGTGTATATGCG
>JBEKSN010000144.1:0-9801 GCA_049517055.1 Candidatus Acidiferrales bacterium
ATTTCAGGCGAACGATCAGGCACCCGTGTCCTCCGTGCGCATTTCTGCGATGCAACCTGCCATGCCGGTCGGTGCTAAATGCTGAACCATGGCGTCACCCATATATATTTAATGGTGAAAACAAGCCGCAACACGATCTTGATTGGCAGCGACAGCATGAGAATTAAAAACGTGTACATGGTTACGAGCTGCAGCAAACTCATGCGCTTGTAGATTTTCTTGCTGAATTCCGTGCGAGTGCAAACCCAGTGCACCAGAATCGCCGCGACAATGAAAAAAATCACCAGCGGGAAAATTCCAAAAATCGCTCTAGCCCAAATGGCGGCTTGATCTTTTGTGGTATGGAAGATAGGAGCAAGCCACGAACCATCGATACCGAACACCTGATCGAGGTTCCGGTTCACGGCATAATCGACGCGTTCAGCGTCCCAGGTCTGTCCCGGCCAGAACCACATCCATCCCGGACCGCGAATGAACGTGCCAATTACGATCATGAGCACCCAGAGGCCGATGAAGCCGACCAGGAAAGTCCAAATCGAAAATCTTCGCTGTTTGTACGTGTAGTATCCGTTTCCGAGAGGATTCGCGTCGATGTATGGAATCACCATCAAGCCCACGATGATCAAGGTCGGCATGACAACGCCAGCGATCCAGGGATCGAAATAAACCAGCATTTCCTGAAGACCCAGGAAATACCAGGGAGCTTTGGCCGGATTCATGGTGACGTTCGGGTTGGCCGGCTCTTCCAAGGGCGCGTTTAGCGTCAATGACCAGGCCATCAGAAGCACGGTGACCAGGATGGCCACCAGGAATTCCATGCGCATCAGGTAGGGCCAGGTGTGAACTTCCCTCTCCCACTTGGGATCCCATTCTTGCGTCTTGCGGTATTTGGTTTTGGCGGCCTGCGCATCGGATTCCAGAATTGCGATCAGCTTGTCGTTCGCAATCCCCTGCCTCAGCGCGTACCACATGTAAAACGGGGCGAGAAATAACAATGCGACAATCGGCACATTGTCGGGTGCGGATGCGACCTCCCAAATTTGGCGCCAATCGAAAGGCATCTAGCCTCGTATCCTCAAAAAAACGGCAAAAAAGACGATGGAATGGTCGAGCTAACCCATCCCGCTGGGCCGCAGAATTACCGGCCGCGGACTTCTCTCTTCCTTGATTTCCGATTCAAGCATCACCGGCGCGGGACCTGATATTCCCCCGTCTTTTCGCACGCGCCAGAAATGGACACCCAAAAATATCGCGACAATCAACGGAATGGCGATGCAATGCCAGATGTACGCGCGCAATAATGCATTCGCGTCCACAATGGATCCGCCAAGCAGGGCGAAGCGCACGTCGTTATACGGCGTCATGCCCATTTGAGGGCCGCCCGGGCCTTCATTTCCTAACAGCGGCGTGGCTCGCGCCATATTTGTTCCCACTGTGACGGCCCAGAACCCCAACTGGTCGTCCGGAAGCAAATACCCTGTGAAGCTCAACAACATCGTCAACACCATCAGCAGTACGCCGACGCACCAATTGAATTCGCGGGGGCGTTTATACGAGCCGGTCATGAAGACGCGGAACATATGCAGCCACACCGCGATGATCATCAAGTGGGCGGCCCAGCGATGCATGTTGCGAAGCAGCTTGCCGAACGGCACGTCGTTTTCGAGATACAGGATGTCGCGGAACGCCTGGATCTTCGACGGGTGGTAATAAAACATCAAGAGAACGCCGGTGAAAGTAAGAACGATGAAGAGGTAGAAAGTGATTCCGCCCATGCCCCAGGTGAAATTGTATTTCGTTGCATCGCGGTTAACCTTGGCCGGGTGCAGGTGGAAGAAAACGTTGGACAGAACGCTGAGCGCGCGATTGCGCGGCTCTTCGTCGTGCTTGACACGGAAAATTGAGCGATAAAGCTGAGTTTTCTCCGGTTCTTTCAGCTCGGTGGCTTGCTGCTTGGCTTTTTCCGTCAGCGTTTCACGGAGCGCGGCGGCAGAGTCCTTCGCTTTTTCGAGGACGCCGGTTTTGCTCTTGGCGTCGCCGTTTTCTTCGGGCATCCGTCTGACCCCTTGTCTAACTCGAATCTCGCCGATACCGCTGCATGCCAGCGTTCAGCAGGCCCAAGGCTATACGTTCAAAAACGCTCCCGGATCATTGAAATGATTCACGCCAGCGCGGGGATCGTCCACGAATAGCCGGCTCGTATCCACGGTGATCTTTCCAGTGGGATCGAGTTGCACGAAGGAACGGTCCATTGGCCGAGGCGCCGGCCCTTCGAAGTTCACACCTTCGCTGTCATACCCGCTTCCGTGGCAGGGACACTTGAACTTATTTTCGGCGGGCTTCCATTCCGGCGTGCATCCTAGGTGCGTGCAACGCGCGAAAATGACAAAAAGGCGGTCCGGCTCGCGCACGACCCAAACGCGGTTGGTCATCAGAAAGCGCTGATCGATTCCCAGCGCGAAGTCGGTAGGAAAGCCGATATCGAAAACAGTATTGGGCTCGTATAGCGCGCGAGGGAAGAAAAACCGCAGGAACATCAGGAAGTTAACGCCCAGGTAGCCCCAAATACAGGCCCAAACGATCCGGCGACGGGTAGTATTTACCGTCTTAGCCGCCGCTTTGGAGTCCAGCGCAGCAGATGCGTTTGCCGCTGGCGCCTTGGAAGACGCGCTGGTTACCTCTCCGGACTTCCCGTCAGACATATCTGGCATCGGCCCGTTGTGCTGCTGACTTTAAATCTAAAAATATATAATTGCCGCGCAAAACAAGAACACTGGTTTATATGACGTGGGAATCTCCGTGTCAAGTAGTTACGGCAACTTGTCGTCAGTCAATTTCCAATGACCCGAGTCGTCGTGCACTCATGGGAGGTTCGGGTTTTCACGAACGACGTCGGCCTAGGATGCGATAGAGGACACACCGTTGCGTTTTCCCACCGAACGAAGCACCAGGTCGGCCAAAGCGCGAATCAGGAGTGGCGAATCGTTCAGAGCGGGCATCATAAGAAATTGACTGATCCCCAAAGATTCTGCCTGTTCCCTTGCCTCGATGTTGATCTCGTGCAGGGTTTCGATGTGCTCGGTCAGAAACGAAACTGGAATCACCAGGACGCGCTTGATTCCGCTGCGCGCAAGCTTCTCGATGGTGTCCGGAAGCGAAGGTTGTAGCCACTTCTGCGGACCTACCCGGCTTTGAAAACATAGTGCATGCGGATTCGGCCAGGCGCCAAGCTCGCGCACAAGCTGCACCGTCTCCTGAATCTGTTTCGGATACGGATCGCCTTTTTCGACCAGTGCCATCGGAAGACCGTGCGCGCTAAAGAGCAGATGCACCTCGTCGGGATTTGGCAATTCTTGAAGGACGCCATTAACACGGTCCACAATGGCGGCGATGTAATCGGGATGGTCGTAGAAGTGGTCAACGACATGCACAGGGACTTGCGACTTATACAACCGGTTCCACTCCTTCAAGCTGCTTCCGGTGGTGGCGAAAGAATAGTGCGGATAAAGCGGCAGGAGGACGAGTTCGTCAAATGGCGTGCTCTCGAGAGTGGCGATAGCTTCTTGCGAGTCCGGGTGCCAGTAACGCATCGCGACAATCGTTCGCGCTGAGATGTAGGGGCGAAGTTCCGCTTGCAGCGCCTGGGCCTGCTGCTCGGTTAACCGGCGGATCGGCGAGCCTCCGCCAATTTCCGCATAGTGCTGCCGCACGATTTTCGAACGCGTAGTGGAGATTAACTTGGCGAGCGGCTTTCGCGCGAGAAACGCGCCGGGAAAATTTATAATGTCGGGATCGCAGAATAATCTATATAGGAACGGCTCGACTGCAGCCTGACTGTCAGGTCCGCCCAACTGAAAGAGTATGATGGCGATTCTCTTTGGCCCATCCATGACGCACTCCTTACGAACTATCTTTCACGCAATTGCCGCTTCAATCCTTCGATATCATCGCGCAAGCGCGACAGCCGTTGGGCGATAGACAGCTCGTATACAAAAAACACGGCCCAGACCACCATCCACGCGGCAAACAGATTTTCGAAATTCTTCATGTGCTCTCCTTACCAAGAATAGATGCCGGCGTAAGGTCGCGAGTCTCAACTTCGAGACGCAATTCCTCAAATTCGTGCCGGAGCCGTTCGAGCCGGTAACGATCGAACAGAACAATAATCATGACTCCGATAACCGCAATAACACAAAGAAGCAGAACCTTGCCCATCGTCGGGTCCAGACCCGAGCCATTGCCGCCGAGAATCACAGGCTGCGGGTGCTGCGTTCGCCACAAACGGTTTGAAACGTAAACGAGCGGGACATCGAGAAAAGCAAATATTCCGAAAACGGCCGAGAGAGGCGCCTTCTTTTCAGGATCATCGAGCAGTCCGCGCAAAAGTAAATACGAAATGTAAAGAAGCCAAAGTATAAACGTAGTGGTAAGTCGCGCATCCCAAGTCCACCAGATTCCCCATACTGGCCGCGCCCACAGAGGCCCGGTCGCGAGTCCAATCGTGCAGCAGACCACGCCAACTTCCGCGGCGGACACGCCCAAGCAGTCCCAGGTAGGCTTGCGCGTCGCCAAATAAGCGATGTTCGCGATGAAAACAATGGAGAAGGCAATAAACATCGCAATCCAGCTCGGCACATGAAAATAAAAGATGCGCTGAATCACATGCATCGTCTTTTCGTCGGGAGCGAGGAATAGCGCCGCGTAACCCGCAAAGAAAACGAGCGCTCCAACGACAATTGTGGATGCGATTCGCCCTTTCATCGATGCTGTTCCATTATTCCTCGATTAAATAATCGCACAAAAGCCAGGACGCCGTCAGAAATACGATATCGAATCCGGCGAGCAATGCGACCCAGGTGCGGTCGAGCTCAGGCTGGTCCACGAGCAATGAGGCCGTGGCTTCGACTGCGGCGATCAACAACGGCGTCAGAATCGGCAGCAACAGAAGCGGCAGAAGCAATTCTCGCATGCGCGCATGCGAAGAAATCGCCGAGAAAACTGTTCCGGTGACGGTTAGTCCGATAGTCCCCAGCACCAGCACCAGGATCAACCGCCCTGCCACAGCGCCCAGAGACACGTTGTACAAGACGCCAAAAACGGGGACGAGGACCAGTTCCACGAGCGACATGAAAATGAAATTGGCGAGCATTTTGGCCGAGAGAATCGCGAAAGGCGAGATGGGCGCCATACGCAGAGCGTCCAGCGTGTCATTCGACTGCTCGCGCGCGAACGAGGGGTTCAACATCAGCGAACCGGCAAACAAAAACGCTATCCACAGCAATCCCGGACCGTAACGTCTCGATTCCGCAGCCGTAGGATCGAAGGCGAAACTGAATAGCACCACAATCACGAGCGCGAAAACGATTGTGGCACTTAATAGCTCACGCGTGCGGAACTCGAGACGCAGTTCCTTGGCCAGCAGAATCGCAGCGGCGCGCGGCGTGCTCATTTAAGCCTCCGCCCGTAATGCCGCAAGCAGCTCGCGCGGATCGCCTTCCGATCCGCTGTCGTGCTCTACGAGGCCGCTTGACAGTGAGATGGCGCGCGTGGCGAGGTCTAGCGATTCGTTGCGCGCGTGCGTGCTCATGAGCACGGTGCAGCCGTCCTTGCGCAGCCCGTCAAGAGTGGCAGCGAGCCAGACGAGACCTTGACGGTCAAGCCCAGCGGCGGGTTCGTCGAGCAGGAGTAGCCGTGGTCCATGCAGAAGTGCGCGCGCGATGGCTAACCGCTGGCGCATGCCACGCGAAAATGTCCGAACTAGACTTCCTGCGCGCGATCCAAGCCCGCAGGACTGCAAAGCATTTCCGACGCGCACCGGAATATCATCTAGCCCGTATAGCTGCGCGAACAAAGTGAGGTTTTCTGCCGCCGTCAGCTCGTCGTAGAGCAGTGTGCTGTGGCCGACCATGCCAATCAGCTTCTTTGCTACCACCGCAGTTGAACGATCGCCGGATCCGTGGCCGACGGTAAATTGCACTTTGCCGCGCGTCGGAGATGCAAGCAGGGCGGCGATTCGCAACAAGGTCGTCTTCCCTGCACCGTTCGCACCCAATAACGCTACAAATTCCCCAGAGAGGATTTGGAGAGAGATGCCGCGTAGAGCGACGAACGACCCGAAACGTTTTTCGACGCCAGCGAAAGAAATGCCGAAGGGAGAGATATCAGTACGAGGAGTAACAGGAGTTCCGGGCAAGGCGTTCCGCTTAGCCTCTCACCAAATCGCGCAGTACTTTTTCCATTTGCCGCCGCTCGCGCTCGTAATCGTCCTCGGTGATGGTCCCGGCTTGGCGGCGCAGCTCCAAACGGAAGAGGCTGTCTTTTAGTTCATCCAGGCTTCCCTTGACCTCGCGCGTGACTTCGGCCACGGTTTCCGCCGCAACCGGTGCAGCTTTCGACGCTCGTGAGTAACTTCTGTTTGCCTGCACCGCCGCAACCGCGGGCGAATCGCCATTGGTTGGAGCTATTACTTGCGGGCGCCGGAGCAAGTAAATAAAACCGAGCGCGAAAATAGACGCGAAGCCTCCCACAAGAATCCATTTCAAACCGTCGAGACGAGCCGGAACGGTGGTGGTCGTCGCCGCGGCAGTAGCTTCCGCACCGGAAGACTCTAATCGCGAGTTCACTGACGCGTTGGCGGAATTATCGCTCGCGGGCGGAGCGGGGTTCGTGTTGGCGCCTTGATTCGCCGGCATCGGCGCAGACCCCGAAATTGTGATGGCTAGCGGCGCGCCTGCGGCAACTCCGGTTCGCGTATAAACGCTAAATCCCTGATCCTGTCCGGCAGGAGTGATTCCATCGCCAGATATCTGCACCGATGGCGGGGCGGCGATGATCAGACGGTCTGTCGCATAGGACGAAACATTTTTTAGTATTACCTGATTGCCCGGGTACGGAACCTTGTACGAAATACGCACGCCGCTTTCGCCGGGACGAAATGCGAACGCGATGGCCATCTTATTTTTGCCCTTATCGATCGTGCCTTGCACCACGGGCATTCCCGCAGAACCCCAGGCCGAGGCTTGATTGAAATCCGCGCCGTCGGGAATCGAGAAATCGAAGGAGCCGTCTGCGCGGTAAAATGCGACGGGAGGCTGCGTCTTATTCTCGATGGAATATTCTTCTCCTACCATTAGATCAGATCCGTTCGGCTGCACGATTACAGCGTGATTGGTTACCGTGAATGCGCTGGGCTTATCCGTTGGCTCGAAAACCTTCACGTCAGCGGTGGCCTTCCCCGGTGGAATAGGCTCGTGATAATTCACCCCGCGGTAAACAACGCGAATGAGCATCGGCGCACCAGCACCGAGCCCGGGGTTTTCAAACGTGTATCGACCGTTGGCGTCAGTCTTGGTGTTCGCTACAGGCTGCATGCCTCCTTGAAGCTGAATTAGGATCACTTCAACGCCGGCCGCCGGCTTCCCGCTGGTTCCGTTCGTCACCGTGCCCGATACCGTACCTGCAAGCGCCGGTGGCGAGACGAAGAATACGATCCAGATCAAAAGAGAAAATGCCGTCGCGCGCGCAAGTCGGAAATTAAAAAAACTGAGATTCATGAATGTTGTGCCTTTTCTGTCGCCGCTTGGCGAGTAGCCGGCGTAGGAGTGCCGCCGGTCAGTGTATCCATATCCGCGAGTACGCGGGCGGCTTCCACTTCAAGAAGTTGCTTCGTCTCTTCGTAGTCCGCTTCCGAAAACTTTCCGGCGCGATATTCAAAACGCAAGTCGCGCAGATTTTCGTAAATTGCATCGCGGCGCTCCATCAACTGGTCGAGTTTCGTGCGATGCGGCGCGGAATCAGAAGCGTCGGGGTGGACCATGAATATGAACACAATTGTGGCTGCGGAAAGCAGTGCGCACGCGACCGCAATATCCACGCTACTCATCGTAATCTCTTCCAGTTTCTCGCTTCGCCCGCGCCAGAAACTCCGCGGGAATCTCTGGTCCCGAGGCCGTGGCCAGCGTGGCCTTCTGCCGCCAACGGCGCACGACAACCCACACGAGAACGAACGCTATAAGCGGTACTACTACCGGCGTAACCCAGGCTGCAATGTTGAAGCCCCTCGCCGGAGGAACGATGAGGGCGGTGGGGCCGTATTCCTGCACGAAGGCCTGCAGCGTCAAGTCGTCGGACTCATTGCGCGCCACGCGTTCGTCAATTTCCTTCTGCATCCCTTTTGCGGTGTCACAAGGACCCGAGAATGAGCCCCCGGTGTGATTGCATCCCGTGGCGGAATCATTGCAGCCGCCGCACATGCATTTAACCCGCTTGCCAAGTTCTTTTCCCCGCTCTGTTTGCTGCGCGAACAGCGGGGGCGAATGGAGTCCGCCTTGTAAAACAAACGCCAGCGCGGCGAAGGCGAGAAGAAGCGATTTCGCGCGTGTGCGATAGAAGCGAACCCCGCGTACGTGGCCGTCAATCACCAGTGTCACCTCGTCGCGCAATGGCTCCGATTGGCGACGCGCTTGCTGCCACCCGATCTCCCCAAGCCTGCTCGTTCACGGGACGAAGCACCAGGGCGGCTCGCCGGTTCGGCACCATCGCCAATCCAGTGCCCAGCACAACCACGATTCCTCCAAACCAAATCCATTTCACGAGAGGGTTCAGGTACGCGTGGATTACCGGCTGTCCATTCTCCGGGCTGCGACCGGCGTACACGATATAGAGGTCGCGTAACGGCGAACTCTGAACCGCGACCATCGTCTCTGTCACTTGGCTGGCCAGGAAAAAACGGCGCTCGGGATAAAGCATCATTTCAGATTTGCCGTTGCGAAAAACTTCCAGGGTGGCGCGCTCGGAATCGTAGTTGGCGGTCACGACGCGATCGAAATTCTGGCAAAGAATCGAGTATGGCCCGATGTTTAGGGTTTGCCCGATCGCCATTTCTTTCTGAATGTCCTTGTTGAAGGGCACGCCGGCAATACCGATAAAGATCAGCACCATTCCGAAGTGCACCACGTAGCCGCCGTAGCGGCGAGTGTTACGCATCGTCAGCTCGCCCACGGCGGAGATCAGATTCGAACCGTCGCGAGCTGCGATCACTCGCGCGCCTCGGATAAATTCCGACAAAATCGTGAGCGTCACAAACACGCCGAGAATCAGGCAAATAAGCGAGTAAATGTCGCGGAAGCCAAAAACCAGCGCAACAATCCCAGCCAGCACGCCACCGGACAATGGCCAGGCAAAATTCCGCTTTAGCGCGTCGAATGACGTCTTGCGCCACGCGAGCAACGGCCCTACGCCTGTCAGAAGCAGAAGAAACAGCGCAATGGGAATATTCACCTTGTTGTAAAAAGGCGGCCCCATGCTGATCTTATTTCCGGTGACCGCTTCGGAAAGCACCGGAAAGAGCGTTCCCCAAAGCACGGCAAAGCATGCCGCCAGCAAAATCAAATTGTTGAACAGGAAACTGGATTCGCGCGACACGAGCGAGTCGAGTTGGTTATCGCCGCGCAAATAATCACGATTCTTCCAGTAGGACACAAAACAAACGATGAAGACCAAGAGCAGGAATCCTACGAACCAGTTCCCTATCGAAGATTGCGCAAAGGCGTGAACCGAGCTGACGATGCCCGAGCGCGTAAGCATAGTTCCGAGAATGCAGAGCATGAAGGTGGTGAAAACCAGCCAGATATTCCATACCTTCATCATGCCGCGCTTTTCCTGCATCATCACGGAATGCAAAAACGCCGTACCGGTGATCCACGGCAGCAACGCAGCATTTTCGACGGGATCCCAGGCCCAGTAACCACCCCAGCCGAGCACGGCATAAGCCCAGTGCGCGCCGAGCAGAACTCCTATACC
>JBEKSN010000145.1:0-9700 GCA_049517055.1 Candidatus Acidiferrales bacterium
CGGTGATCCGACTAACCAGGACTTGTGCTCCTAAGCGGCGTCATTGTGTCCCTGAGATGGCTCGGCCCTCATCAGACCTTTTCGAAACCGCCTGTAAGCAAATCCAAGCGCAATCGCGAAGACTGAGAGACACAGTCGTATCGTGATGCTAAGACGCCATATTTCAGCCGCAAGAATTTCCCAGCGTCGTCAACTGCACGGAGATATTCACCCTTGTGTGCATAAGCCAAGCTTCGGTTGTGGAACGCAGGGGAAAGTCGGGGGCTCAGGCGGATAGCCTGGTCATAATCTTCAATTGCGCGGTCGTAATTGCCCTCGCGCGCGTACTCCACTCCCCGGTCATTATAAGCCGCTGCATATGTCGGATTGAACTGCAAGGCCCGGTCATAGTCCTGGATGGCAAGAGCATACTTGCCGATCCGGGAGAAAGCCAGCCCTCGGCCGTACAACGCATCGGCATCGCCGGGCTGCAACCGCAGCGCCTCATCATAGTCTGGGATCGCACGGCGATAGTCGCCCTTGTATTCGTACGCCCGACCTCGGTTATAGAACGCCGCGGCAGAGTTGGGATTCAGCCGGAGAGCCTGATCCAAGTCCTGGATGGCATGATTGTAATTTCCGTTACGGGTATATGCCAAACCCCGCATGATGAGTGCGTCGGCAGAGTTGGGATTCAGCCGCAGCGCTTCATCATAGTCTCGGACGGCACGGTCGTAATCGCCCTTGCGCGCATAAGTGTTGGCCTGACCGTAGAACGCTTCCCAAGAACCCGGATTCAGCCTGAGTGCCTGATCGAAGTCCCGAATGGCGCGGTCGTAATTGCCCATCCGCATGAAGGCATTGCCGCGCCCGATGAGTGCATCCGCGTAGCTCGGATTGATCCGGAGTGCCTGATCGAAGTCCTCGATGGCATTGTCGTAGTTAAGTTTGTGCAGGTAAGCCAAACCGCGACCGTACAGCGCATCGGGGAGGCTTGGATTGATTACCAACGCTTGATCGTAGTCCTGAATTGCACGGTCGTATTCACCCTTGTGCGCGAATGCCAAGCCCCGGTCGTAGAGCGCGTTGACAAGGCTTGGCTTCAGCCGCAACGCCTGATCATAGTCCTGAAAAGCATGGTCGTAATCGCCCTTGTTCGCGTGCGCCGCCCCTCGACTATAGAAAGCATCGGCAAAGATTGGAGTCAGCCGCAGCGCCTCGTCGTAATCCTGAATTGCGCGGTCGTAATCACCCTTGTGCGCGAATGCCAAGCCCCGGTCGTAGAATGCCTTAGCCAGGTTGGTTCCGGTCGTCTGTCGAGACTGAATGAGCGCCGAGCATCCTTGGATGCTATTCTCGGGATCATCGCTCTTGCACTCCTTCCAATTTTCTTCTAACGACTGGCCTGGGAGAGCGGCAGCCGGACCGAGCAAAAGCATTAGCATAACCCTCGGCAGAGCGCGCATGATTTGGCGAGGAACGACCATTAACTTTTTTGCAGTGTACCATTGCTGATAACTCAGAGAGACTTCAAAGTGCCTAGTTAGAAAGTGTTGCATCAACGGGTTGAACTCGCAGCGTTCATCGGAGACTTTACCTGCCGGGTGTGACAGGAATTCTTGTCACTTGCTGCGCTTGGGGTCCGCGGCGGGATTGGCGGCGGAAAGACGGTCGATGACTTCTTTGGGGAGGGGGCGGGATTTCATTCTTGACGGATCAGTTGGATCGGGGGCGGTCCAGACGCGGGTTGCGAACCCTTCTACTGCCAGGGCGGCTGCTTTCAAAATGTGGTGGCGAACTACGAAGCTGCTTTTGCCGAATTTGGTTACCGTGGATTCCGCGATTAGTTCGTCGCCAAATTTTGAGGGCAGGATGAAACGCGCGCGCAGGTCCACGACGGGAAAACCGATTACGCCGTGCTGCTTAAATAAAGTTTGAATGGGCATTCCTGCGTCCAGGAATAGCGCGGTGGTGCAGTCGTCGAACCAAGCGAGATAGTGCGGGAAAAAGACGATGCCTGCAGGATCGCAGTGGCCCCATTCGACGAGCAGTTTCTTGCGGCTTACCAGCATTCTTCGCGGCTCCCACTGAGACCAAGGCGAGGCCGCATGGTAACATTCGCGGCTCGGGGCGTCCAAGAGTTCAAAGGAAACGCCAAGCACCATGAGAACACAGGTAGGAATTGTCGGAGCGGGACCGGCCGGGCTGGTGCTTTCGCACTTGTTGCATCGGCAAGGCATCGAGTCTGTGGTGATCGAGGCTCGCAGCCGGGAATATTGCGAAGAACGCGTGCGCGCGGGCGTGCTGGAGCAAGGCACGGTTGACCTGCTAGAGGAAATCGGCGTGGGCGAGCGCATGCGCCGGGAAGGGCTGATTCATTACGGAGTGAACCTAAGGTTTTCCGGACGCACGCACCATATCGATTTCAGAGAGCTTACCGGCGGGCGCGGTATCGTGATTTATGCGCAGCACGAAGTGATCAAAGATCTGGTCAAGGCGCGGCTGGCATCCAAAGGGCAGATTCTTTTCGATGTGGAAGATGTGAGCATTCGCGATTTCGGCGAAACAAAATCTTCCGCGAAACCCACAATTTTATTTCGGAAAGAAGGCGAAGCGCAGCAGCTCACTTGCGATTTTATCGCGGGATGCGACGGCTCTCACGGCATTTGCCGGCCGTCGATTCCGGATGGCGTGCTCACGCTATTCGAGCGGGTTTATCCCTTCGCGTGGCTGGGGATACTGGCGGAAGCGCCGCCTTCGTCCGAGGAACTTATCTACGCCTATCACGAGCGCGGGTTCGCGCTGCTTAGCATGCGTTCGCCGCAGATCAGCAGGCTCTATCTTCAGTGTAAGCCGGACGAGAACTTAGTGGAGTGGTCAGACGAGCGAATTTGGGAGGAACTGCATACCAGGCTGGCAACCACGGAGGGCTGGAGGCTGATCGAAGGGCCGATCATCCAGAAAGGCGTGACCGGAATGCGCAGCTCTGTGATTGAGCCGATGCAGTTCGGCAAGCTATTTATTGCGGGGGATGCGGCGCATATCGTTCCACCGACTGGAGCGAAAGGGTTGAACCTTGCGGTTGCGGATGTTCGGGTGCTCGCTCGGGCGCTCGGCGAATTTTATGCTTCGGGGCGTCAGGATCTGCTGGAGGCCTATTCTAAAACCTGCTTGCGGCGCGTTTGGAAAGTACAGCGCTTTTCATGGTGGATGACTTCGATGCTGCACTTGTGGGAAAACGAGAATGCGTTTGACCATCGGCGGCAGCTCGCAGAGCTTGATTACGTCACCAGCTCGCGTCCCGCTTCGCAAACGCTGGCCGAGAACTACGTTGGATTGCCGATGGAATAGATTGCGACCCGCTGCTCTGAGCCGGGCGGTGAGTTTCACGCCGCGACAGAAGGCAAGGCCGGCGAATCAGGACTTCCACTTCTTTCGACCCAGCAAAACTCCGGTCAGGCCTGCAGACAACATTAGAAGTGTTTCCGGTTCCGGCGTGATGATCGGCGGGGGCGGAATTATTGGTGTGACAGGAGTTGAGGGAGAAGAGGGAGTACCACCGCCGGCAATAGGAATGCCCGGAGAACCAATGATCCCGCCGCCGGGAAATCCGGAACCGGGCGAAATTGCGGAAGTCGGCGTAGGCGTCAGAGGAATCTCACCTGGCGCAAAAGGTGCGCCAGCCAAGGCAGGTCCTCCCACGAGAGCTTGCCCCTCTTCCGGCGGGGCGGCTTCCAACTCCGGTTCCGCGGCCATAACCGGGCCAGTCGGGGCTTCGGCGAGGCGGTTTCCGCAACGAGTTCTGGCCATGTGCTCGCCGTCCGTAATTACAGTTTCGCCCTTGCGCAGCATGAATCGCTTCTTCGACCAGAAGACGTTATTACCGAGACGGTAGGACACGTAGAGGGGGCGGTCTTCGCTCAGACGAACAACTCGCGCTCTTTCGATGTAAAAATCCTCGTAATGTTTGGCGACGACCGGATCGCGGGTAACCGAATTCCTCAATTCAGCGGCGCTTTCTACGCCGCCAGGGATCACGGAATAGGGATAAACCGCGCGGGCAGAGTCATTCGCATCCAGTGAAATTCGCGGAAGGTCTTGGGTAGTAGAACGGAAGGATGAGGTATAGGCCGGCGCGACTTGTCGATTGCCGCTCGAAGTCAGCGCAATCCAAATCGAGAAACTGCCCAGAGTTAAGACTGCCAGCGCTCCCAGACGGCGGAGGTCAATCTTCCGTGCGAAATTGGCCCCGAATGTTCGAAACTGCTCCATTTCCCCTGGTTTGACGACAGAACGGAATTGCCGGGAATCTGTGTCGAGAAGAGATTATGCATTTGTTTTACCAATATTGCCACCTATGAAATGGACCACGAAGGAGACGGATTTTCACTCCCATGCCCGTCCGAGGACGTGACTTGCTCTTGATTAGCATTTTCTTAGAGCTCGATGATGAAGAAGTCTGATTTGGGAATCCCACGAAGGGTTTCCCAAAACGGTACTTTCGCCTTAATTTCCGGGTCGCTGCTGGGGCTCGAGCAGAAAAATCTTCCCTTGAATTGCTTCAGCGGCGGGGCAACGCATTCCGAGGATCAATGCGATTCTTCAGCTCCAACGGCTGGAAGTCCGAGACACATTGCTGCGTCGCATGGTTGTGGGTGAAGTTCCAGAGGGCATAGCCTACGCCGAGGAACGGGCCAAGAATCATGGCGATGACCGCCAGCAAAAATAGAACAAGAAACATAAGCACGACGACAATGACAGGCATTGGACCCTTTCCGCCCTGCCCCGCGTCTAATCCGTGACAGCAACTGACCGGGTTGGGGCCACTCTTTTAGACGTACTTAATGAACCCGTGGATTCGTGAAAAGTTGCGGCCCTGTAATTATTTTTTGCGTTCCTTTGATCACAGATCACAGCGATGACAGGACTGGCGGGTGGGCGATTATTGCGTTTCGGTTGCATATCTTTGTCCAACCGGCCGTGACTTTTTTTTGGCGTACTGCGTGCAATAATAGTGCGGTTATATTGGCGTTAGACCCGTCCGGGAAGAGTTTCGCAGCTTTCCAGACGGTTCGGGGGTCCCTTGAATGTGGATAGTTCGACTAGCATTACGCCGGCCTTATACGTTCGTGGTGATGTCGATTTTATTGCTCATACTCGGGCCGGTTGCGATTCTACGCACGCCCACGGATATTTTTCCGAATATTGATATTCCCGTTGTCAGCGTCATCTGGAACTACACCGGACTATCTCCCGAGGAGATGTCCAACCGTATTATTTTTAACTACGAAAGATCACTCACTACCACCGTTAACGATATCGAGCACATTGAATCGCAATCGTTGAGCGGTATCGCGGTGGTGAAGATTTTTTTCCACCAAGGCGTGCAGGTGGCCAACGCAATTGCGCAGGTCACCGCAATATCGCAGCCCATCGTGCGGACATTGCCTCCGGGAACCACGCCGCCTTTCATCATCACTTACAACGCCTCGACAGTCCCTATACTTCAGCTGGCCCTTTCGGGCAAAGGACTGTCCGAACAGCAACTGGGTGACATCGGGTTGAACTTTCTACGCACCGGGCTGGTGACCATCTCGGGCGTGGCGATTCCGTATCCCTATGGCGGCAAGCAGCGGCAGGTCCAAGTGGATCTGAACACGACGGCGCTGCAGTCAAAAGGGCTTTCGCCGCTGGACGTGGTCAACGCCATTACGCTGCAGAATCTGATTCTGCCGGCGGGCACGACGAAGATCGGAGCGTTTGAGTACCAGGTGGACATGAATGGGGCGCCTGCCACTGTAAACGAGCTCAACGATCTGCCGATTAAGACAGTGGGGAGCAGCACCATTTATATCCACGATGTGGCCAACGTGCGGGACGGTTTTCCGCCGCAAACGAACATTGTCAACGTGGATGGAAAACGCGCGTCGCTGATGTCGATTCAAAAGAACGGAGACGCATCCACGCTGGACATCATTTCGGGTATCAAAGCGTTGCTGCCGCAGATCCAGGCAGGGCTGCCGCCCCAACTTGAGATTAAGCCTCTTTCGGACCAATCCATTTTTGTGCTGGCATCGATCAAGGGCGTCGTTCGCGAAGCAATCATCGCTGCCTGTCTTACGGGGTTCATGATTCTGGTATTCCTGGGCAGCTGGCGCAGCACGCTGATTATCGCCGTCTCGATTCCGCTTTCGATCCTTACATCAATTATCGTCCTGAGCGCGATGGGCGAAACAATTAACATCATGACTCTCGGCGGCCTGGCGCTCGCTGTCGGAATTCTCGTGGACGACGCAACGGTCGAGATCGAGAACATTAACCGCAACATCGATCAGGGAAAAGAAATCGTTCAGGCCATTCTGGATGGAGCGTCGCAGATAGCGGTGCCTGCGTTCGTTTCCACGCTTTCCATCTGCATTGTGTTCGTACCGATGTTTTTTCTCTCCGGAGTGGCGCGCTACCTTTTCGTTCCGCTAGCCGAGGCCGTCTGCTTCGCCATGCTCGCGTCGTACCTGTTATCGCGAACGCTGGTGCCCACCATGGCCAAGTATCTGCTGGTGGCCCAAATTGAAGAGAGTCACGGGGAGGCGCCGAAATCGCGCAACCCGTTTGTGCGAATCCAACAAAAGTTTGAACAGGGATTCGAAAAGCTTCGGGACGGATATCACCGGCTGCTGGAAACTTGTATCCGTCACGACCGCGTATTTGTGATCTGTTTCTTCGGCGCCTGCGTGCTGTCTTTCGTGCTTTTGCCCATGGTCGGGCAGGACTTCTTTCCCACGGTAGATAGCGGCGAATTCAAGCTCCACTTGCGGGCGCCGACCGGAACGCGGATTGAAGAGACGGCGGCAATTTGCGAACGCGTGGACGACGACATGCGCCGGTTGATTCCCAAGTCAGAGTTAGCCACGATCATCGACAACATTGGCCTGCCGTACAGCGGTTTTAACCTTTCTTACAGCAATTCCGCGCCGATCGGGCCGGGCGATGCGGACATCCTGGTGGAACTATCGAAGAAACACCGTCCGACGGAAGAATACGTTCACGACCTACGTACACGGCTGAGCAGCGATTTCCCTGGTGTGACATTTTATTTTCTGCCCGCAGACATGGTCAGCCAAATCCTAAACTTCGGGCTGCCGGCGCCGGTCGATATTCAGATCGTCGGCAGGAATCTAGTGGGCGACCGTGATTTTGCGGACAAATTGATGAATCAACTGAAATTCGTTCCCGGCACCACCGATCTCCGAATCCAGCAGCCATTCGACCAGCCGAAGTTGCATTTTGATATCGATCGCACCAAGGCGGAGCAAATTGGATTTACGCAGCGTGACGTCGCCAATAACCTGTTGATCTCGCTCAGCGGGAGTTTTCAAACCGCTCCCAGTTTCTGGCTCGACCCGAAAACGGGTGTGACGTATAACATCGCAACCCAGATGCCGCAGTACAGAATCGACACCCTTCAGGAGCTTGAAAATATTCCTGTGACCGGGCCAAATGCGAATGCACCACCGTCAATTCTTGCCAGCCTCGCTTCGGTCAGCAGAGGAGCGGAGATGGGCGTTGTTTCTCATTACAACGTTCAGCCGGTCATCGACATTTATGGCGCTGTGCAGGGCCGGGACCTCGGCGGGGTCGCCCGGGAAATTGCGCCGATCATCGCGCAAAGCAAGAAAGATCTGCCGCGCGGATCACAACTTATCGTTCGAGGACAGATTGCCACCATGCAATCATCGTTCTCGGGTCTTTTGTGGGGACTCTTATTTTCAATTCTTCTCGTCTATCTGCTGATCGTGGTCAACTTTCAGTCCTGGCTGGATCCTTTTATCATTCTGATGGCGCTTCCGGCGGCTTTGGCTGGAATCGTTTGGTTCCTTTTCATTACCAGAACCACTCTTAGCGTGCCAGCGCTGACGGGCGCAATCATGTGCATGGGCGTAGCCACGGCGAACAGCATTCTGGTGGTTAGTTTTTCGCGAGAAAGACTCGACGAAGGCAAGACCGCGGAGGAAGCCGCGCTGGAATCCGGATACACGCGCTTTCGGCCGGTTATTATGACGGCCTTGGCGATGATTATCGGCATGTTGCCAATGTCACTGGGGTTGGGGGAAGGTGGCGAGCAGAATGCGCCTTTGGGCCGCGCCGTTATCGGCGGACTTTTATTTGCAACCGTCGCTACTCTTTTCTTTGTGCCGGTTTTTTTTAGTATCGTCCATGGATGGAGAGCGGAGAAAGCGTAGCTTGACTTCACCGCAGGGCGCGATTGAGTCCGCGTGCAGCGCGCATCATCTAAGGTTAGAGTGACAAAAGGAAGAAGCATTGATGACTGAGCAGCCAGACAAACAGGTCCCGGGAGCAGGGACAACCGGCGACCCGGAACCTACTCCGCAAGCGTCCTACGATCGGCCTCCGCAAAAGCCGGAAAGCTCGGGCCACGGCGTGGTGATTGCGGTACTCGTGGTCATTATCGTGGCGGGCATTGTCGTGATGGGAGTGGTGCCGCGCTTACGAGCTAAGGCCGCACTGCGCACGGAAACCCACAATTTGGCTATTCCAACTGTGGTCGTGATTCATCCCAAACGCGGCGATCCACAACAGGAGATCGTTCTTCCCGGTAATATGCAGGCTTTTGAAGATGCCCCCATCTATGCGCGTACGAACGGATATTTGAAGAAATGGTATGTGGACATCGGCGGGCACGTGAAGACGGGCCAGTTGCTGGCGGACATCGAGACGCCAGAAGTTGATCAGCAGCTTCAAGTAGCGCGCGCCGATCTGAACACAGCGCAAGCAAATATGAACCTTTCGAAGATTACGGCCGACCGCTACGACGGTCTGAAGAACACTGATGCCGTTTCAAAACAGGATGTGGACAACGCGCACGGCGATTTCGAAGCAAAGAAAGCGACTGTGGCTGCCGCAGGATCCAATGTGAAGCGGCTGGAGGAAACCCAGGCGTTCAACAAAATTTATGCGCCCTTTGACGGCATCATTACTGCGCGCAACACCGATATTGGACAGTTGATCGATTCCGGCAGCGGCGGCGCGGCGAAAGAGATGTTTCACATTCGATCGACGCGAGTCCTGCGCGTGTACATCAACGTTCCCCAGCAGTATTCGCAGTCCGCCAAGCCCGGGCTCACTGCGGATCTCACTCTGGCGGAGTTTCCGGGCCGTAGGTTCAAGGGCGAGCTGGTGCGAACCGCAAACGCGATCGAACAAGCATCTCGGACGCTGCTGGTGGAAGTGGACGTCAATAACACGACGGGCGAGCTTCTTCCCGGCGGATATACCGAGGTCCACCTGAAGCTTCCGGAGACTGTGCCCACCTTTATTCTTCCGGTGAACACGCTGATTTTCCGTGCACAGGGTTTGCAGATTGCGACGGTCCAGGATGGCAATAAGGCGACCCTCGTGCCGATCGTGCTGGGGCGCGATTTCGGGAGCGAAGTGGAGGTAGTTTCCGGGCTCAGCGGAGAAGAGAATGTGATGGTCAATCCGCCGGACTCCTTGGTGGAAGGCGAGCAGGTTCAGATCACCCAGCAAAATCAGCCACAGCCGAGTGGGCAGCAGACGGGCGGGCCAAAAAAGTGAGTACCGCGGTGGGGCCGCGGAATCTGAAATCGGCTCTACGGTCACCGCTTTAGAAATGGGAGCTGGGAAGAGGAGATGGCATGAGACGTTCTTTCTGGGGAATCCTAACGATACTATTGGTGGGACT
>JBEKSN010000146.1:0-9650 GCA_049517055.1 Candidatus Acidiferrales bacterium
GTCAGACCGTGGATCAATTGAATCAACTTCCACAGGCTTTGCTTCCGGCGCATCGGTCGGCAGATTCACGCGGCGTGAAAAGACGCTGGAGGCAAAAGCGCCCGCCAGCAATCGCATTTGCTTCCATTTCGTCAAGGCAGGGCGGTGCGCGAGCGTGTTGTATCCCGAGGCCTCGATGGCGTCGAGAATCGCGAGACCACCACGGCTGAACATTTCGAGGTCCACGCGCAGGAATGGTTCAACGGTCTGGGCCAGCGGAAGCCCCTCGCGAAATAGAGTGCGCGTGCGTGAGATCAGGGATTTCATCAGCGCGACGTAACGCGCGTCGAACCTCCGCGCCGCGATATCGGCTTCAGTTAAACCGTGCTCCGCCAGCGCATCCAAAGGGATATAAAGGCGGCTTTTCTCGAGGTCGAGCGAGACGTCTTGCCAGAAATTCGCAAGCTGCAAGGCGGTGCAAGTGTAATCGGAAAGTTTTTGTCGCGTTTCGTCGCGATAACCGCATAGATAAAGAACAAGCCTGCCAACCGGATTCGCCGAGTACATGCAATAGTCCAAAACGGAATTCCAATCCGGATAGCGATGAACTTTCTGGTCCTGGCGGAAGGCGCGCAGCAAATCGCTGAACGGCTGCATCGGAATATCTTTCGCGCGGACAGTTTCGCGCAGAGCGATCAGAACGGGATGAGAAGGTCCGCGGCCCGGCTCGTAAATCAGCCGCAGCTCGTCCTCCCAGGCATCGAGCAACGCCAGCGCGCGCACGGGAGTCGCCACTTCATCGCCCAAGTCATCTGACCACCGGCAATAAGCGTAAACATTGTAGAAATCCTGATGCAGGCGGCGGGGCAGCAGACGGGAAACGACATTGAAATTCTCGTAGTGATGGTTCGCCAGCCAGCGCGTGTAGCGCTGTGCGGCAGCGGGGTCGCAGCCCTCCGCGGGAAGGTTGCGCGCGATTTTCAATTCAGGTGTGGCTAACATGGTGCCCTGATTCGGGCGGCGGTTACTTCCAGTTCAAGATTCAACAACTGTCGCTTTTACTGCTGGTTCGAAAGATCAGGGAATGACGGCCGTTTTCATCTCGCCATGCCGGTTCTTCATGTGTTCAAAGACTTGAGGCAATTCCGACAGCGACGCCTCGCCATTGATAAAATCGCTCGCGCGAATCTCGCCACGCGCGATGGTGTCGAGTGCTTCGCGCATAAACCTGGGCGTGTGATGGAAAGTGGACTTGATCGTGATTTCAGAATAATGCAGCGCGGCGGGATCGATTTTCACTTCCGTGCCGCGCGGGCAGCCGCCGAAAAGATTGACGGTTCCGCCCTTGCGCACCATCTGAAGCGCCCACTGCCAGGTGGCGGCGGTGCCTACCGCTTCGATCACCGCATCGGCTCCACGGCCTTCCTCGGTGATCTGGCGCACCAGGGCCACCGGATTCTCAATTTCCGCAGCGTCAAATGTTGCGATCGCTCCCAGCCGTTCGGCCGCACGCATCTGGCTTTTGCGCTTTCCGATAGCGATCACGCGCACGTGGCGCCCGGAAAGAATTCGTATAAATTTCAAGCCGATTGGTCCGCATCCGATCACAACCGCGGTATCGCCGGGATTGACTCCCATTTCATGGATGCCGCGCAGTACACACGCAAGCGGCTCGGCCATGGCGGCATCGACGAACGAAACACTATCCGGGATCTGCAGCAAGTTCTGCCGCACAATTCTCCCCGGGATGCGAATGTATTCCGCGTAGGCGCCGTTGTTGAACAGCAGGTCTTCGCAAAGATTCGGCTGTCCCTTGCGGCAGTAGAGGCAAACGTTGCACGGCGCGGAATTCGCAGGCACCACCCGCATGCCTTCCCGAATGCCGCCGTTGACCGCGCTTCCCTTCAATTCAACCACGCCAGCCAGCTCGTGACCGAATAGCGCAGGGGGCTTGATCATGCGCTGATGAAATCCCTGCTTCCAGACTTTGAAGTCTGTGCCGCAGGTCAGCGCCACTTCCACGCGCACGAGTACTTCGTCGTCGGACAGGGCGGGAATGTCGACGCTCTCGATTTTCAAATCTTCAGCGCCGTAAAGCACGGCCGCTGTCATGTGTCCATTGCGTTCGCGTTCTACTCTCATTCGTGACGTATCACCACTTTCAAAGTATCGTCTGCGGGCCGAGCGGCCAATTCCAGCGCTTCCCCGATTCGGTCCAGCGGAAAGCGATGCGAAATCAATTCCCGTACCGGCAGTTTGCGTTCGAAAACAAGGGCCGCCGATTCGTCCTGATCGTCCACCGAAGCGCTATAACTTCCGAGAATTTCTTTTTCTTCCACACCCACTGCCGCAGCCGGAAATCCGATCTGCATCACCGGGTCGTTGTGCGCAAACAACAGTATGCGCCCTCCGGGGCGCGCCAGGGTTAAAGCTTCAGGGACTAATGATGGACTAGGCACAGCCACCATAACCACATCGGCGCCGCGGCCGCCCGTACGACTGCGAATTTCTTCCAGTAAATTTTGGCTGGCGGGATCGAAGGATCCTTTGGCGCCAAATCGCAGGCTTGCGGCCCGGCGTCCCGGCATAGGATCGCTGGTAAAGACTTCGCCGCCTTCGTACTTGGCGAGCAGCATGAGCAGCATTCCGATGGGGCCTTGCCCTATTACCAGCACCGTCTCATTTTTCGAAACGCGAGCTTTGCGCACAGCTTTCAAACAAGTGTTGACAGGCTCCACAAAGGTAGCTTCTTCAAAACTGACGTCCGCAGGCAAAGCAATCATTCCGCGTTCAACAATCCACGGCATGGCGCGAACGTATTCCGCAAACCCTCCGCCATTGGGGTCGAACCCGGCCGTGAGGCCGACTTTCTTGTATCCGGCGCACTGCGAAAAAAGTTTTCGCTCGCAGTAAAAGCAATCGCCGCACGGAATATGGTGGAAACTGACTACGCGGTCGCCCGGTTTAAACTTTGTGACGCCGCGGCCCGCCTTCACAACGGTACCCGCAAGCTCGTGCCCTAGAATTTGTGGAGGCGCGATAAAACCATGGTGAATCTTTTTGATGTCGGTACCGCAGATGCCGCAGGCAGCCACTCGGAAGAGAATTTCGCCTTCGCCAATTTCCGGGATCGGCACCGATTCCACCGTCACGCGGCCTTGGCCACGGTAGACCCCGGCGCGCATATGGTCGACGGCCAGGTGCGAATCGCTCTGGCGAGAAGACCCGGTCGATTCAATTGGAGTAATGGTTTGACCCATGGTGCTTTTAGACTGCCACAACGCTTGATTTCGTTTCAAGTTGCGCTACGCGACCTGCCAGCGCGACAACGTAAGAATCCAGAAAACGCGCCAGCGATTGCGACGCGATGCGGCTGTTCCTACCAAGCCGGATCAACCCCGGCAAGGATTGCGGCTTGAGCGCGACCTGGCCCAGCACGCGCGGAATGCTCACTTGTCCCTGGTCCGTGAATACCTGATTCATATCAAGAGGTAAATCTTCACCCACCGTGTCACTGATTGCGCGAACGGCAACAGCGGGGACGCCGGCGGCTTGCGCTTCACGCAGGATCTCAAAACTTTCCATTTCCACCGCATCAGCAGATTCGCTCAAGCGCTGTTTTTCGTCCGCGCTCGAAACGACGTGATCCGCGCTATAAAACCGGTCCACGACGGCCGCGCCGCATTCCGCAGCGAACGAAACAAGCGCCGCACTGGATTGTAGCTGCCGGCTGCTTCCGTCCGTCCGGGGAGCTTCCGAAAAAACGCTCCGAGCAACCAACACTTCCCCTACATGATACTCGCTACGCAACCCACCGGCCAGACCGCAGGAGATACAACAGTCAAAGGCGTCGTATTCGCTACGCATTATTTCCGAGGTGGCCAGCGCAGCCCGCCGGGCACCCACACCGGTCAGGACTACCGCCGTTTGCGCGGAACTGAATTCTGCGAGGTGAATTTCAGAATCGCCTAACTTCGCAGATCTGAAATCGCGCAGGGCGCGCCAGGGAGCGAATTCATTTTCCAATGCGAAGGTGACCAGAATTCTCACTGTGATCCTTACGCCGCGGCTTCATGCGCGACGGATTTATTTCCTGCGCCCGTGGCCAGATATCCGTGCAGTTCATACCAACGCACGGCGCGTTCGAGCGCGGCTTCCACCGAGGTGGGCTGGTAGCCGAGTTCGCGCGCGGCCTTGTCACTTTCGACGAACATGCGATGCCGCGACATTCTCACACCTTCAATGGGAATTTGCGGTTCGCGGCCCGCCAGACGCGAGAACAACTGATCGGCATATCCCGCAGCCAGCGCGACCGCATGAGGCAACCGAACGCGCGGCGCCGGACGCCCCGTAATGGCAGACAGCGCATCGAGAATCTGCTTCAAAGTCATGTTCCGTGCGCCCAAAATATAGCGCTCGCCAATGCGGCCTTTTTCGGCCGCCAGCAAATGCCCGGCTGCAATGTCTTCTACCGCCGCAACATTCAGCCCAGTGTCAACATAGGCAGGCATCTTACCTTTCAAGAAATCGAGGATGATGCGGCCCGTCGGCGTCGGCTTCCAGTCCCACGGCCCCACAGGAGCTGTTGGATTTACGATGACGACCGGCACGCCGTCAGCGGCGGCTTCTACCGCAACCTGTTCCGCCAAAAATTTCGAGCGTTTGTAGTGCCCAATCATTTCGTCGAACGTTGCGTGCGTGTCTTCATTAGGGAGCGCGCCGTGCCGCGGGACTGCGATCGTTGCGACGGTGCTGGTATAGACGATCCGCTCCACGCCCGCGCGCTTCGCTGCAGCAAGCAGCTTGCGGGTTCCTTCAACATTATTCTCGTAAATCTCTTCCGGCCGAGGCGCCCACAACCGGTAGTCTGCCGCCACATGAAAAACCCGCCGGATGCCGTGCATAGCGCGTTCCAGCGAGTTTGCATCCCGCAGATCGCCTTCGAAGCACTCCACGTGTAACCCCGCGAGCGCCTCTAAGTTGCTACCTGGACGAACCAGGACGCGAACCGATTGCCCTACGCTGACAAGTTGCCGGGTGACATGGCTTCCCACGAAGCCAGCGGCTCCGGTAACGAGTGTGGTCATAGAATGCGGAAAACCTCATCCTGAGACTGGTTTGATGGCGCTACGGGAATCGCGCGCTTCGCGGACCCATTACCATTTTCGTGGCCGTTGGAATGTCCGTTGCCGTTGGCATGACCGTTCCGCTTGGCCTGAAGTTCTCTCTCGCTCGGTTCGCCGATCAGTCCGCCCATTTTTCCCGACAGCGTCCAAGTGAGCATTTTCCAGGTGTCGCCCAGTTTCTTATTTCCGCCGAGAACAGCGGAGGCTTCGTAACCGGCGTGAACCATGCAATCTTCGCAACGAGGATCGCGACCGTGGCCATACTTTTCCCATGGAGTGTTATCGATGAATTCCTTGAACGTGGCGTGATGCGCGTCGGTCATCAGATAGCACGGGCCCTTCCATCCGCGCGGGTTGTAAGTCGGATTGCCCCAGGCGGTGCACATGAGCTCACGCTCGCCGCGAAGGTATTCCATATAAATCGGCGAGGTCACGATGTTGTAGCGTTCGAGCAGTTTGCTGGCCTGGCGGAATTTGTCGCGAATTTCATCGCGCGACATGAAGATTTCCTTGGTCATCACCGCGGCGTAGGAATACGCCGGAGAAATCATGTGGCCGTCGACGCCCAGCGTCTGCAGATAAGCAAAAAGATCCGCAATCTCTTCGATATCGGTTTCCTTATAGACCGTGGTGTTGGAAGTGACCAGGAAGCCTGCAGCCTTAGCCGCCTTGATGCCTTCGATCGCTTCGCGGAACACGCCATCGCGTTCGACGCAGATGTCGTGCGTCTTCTCGAGTCCGTCCAAATGCACGTTGAAAAAGAGCCGCGAAGTCGGCTTGAATTCTTTCAATCGCTTGCGAATGAACATTCCGTTGGTGCACAGGTAAATGTGTTTTTTGCGATCGAGAATTTCTTTACACAAGCGATCGAGCTCGGGATAAATCATGGGCTCCCCGCCGCAGAGCGAAACGATGGGCGCGCCGCAATCATCCACGGCCTTCAGGCATTCCTCCACCGTCAACATCTCATTGATCGTGGATTTATATTCGCGAATGCGGCCGCAGCCGGTGCAGGTAAGATTACAGGCGTGCAGCGGTTCGAGCATCATCACCAGCGGAAATTTCTCAGCGCCGCTAATCTTCTTGCCGGTCAGGTACCCGGCCATGCTGGTGGTCAAACTTAAAGGAACTCTCATCCATTACCCCCGGTTTCGTCCGATTAGATGCTGCAACTCCGCCGCGGAAATCTGCATACCGCCAAAATTTCGCCGGCCCTTGCGCATGTTGTCATAACGCGCCAAGGCGTAAAGCGGGAAGGAGTTTCGATACAGGTGATACTTAAGATAAAAGACGCAAGGGAATCCTGTGCCCGTAAATTCCGGCTCGTCCCAGGTTCCATCAGGATTCTGCTGCTCCAGAAGCCAGGCCACAGCGCGTTCGACAGAAGGATCGTCGGGACCGCTGGTTGCGAGCAACCCGATCAAGCCCCAGGCCGTTTGCGATGCAGTGCTCTTCCCTTTGCCTTTCAGCGCAGGATCGTAGTAGGAAAGGACGGACTCGCCGAAGCCGCCATCGGCATTCTGCACTGAGCGCAACCAATCCGCGGCCCGCTGGCAATCAGGCTGTTTTGAAAGGCCGATGGTCTCCAGAGCGCGCAGCACGCCACTGGTCCCGTAAACATAGTTCACGCCCCAGCGCCCGAACCAAGAGCCGTCAGGCGTCTGCTCGTGGCGTATAAAAGCGCGAGCGCGCTGAATCACCGGGTCATTCGCAGACCAACCCATCTGCCCGAGGCACTCCACGGTGCGCGCGGTTACGTCCGCAGTGGAAGGATCGAGCATCGCGTTGTGGTCCGCGAAAGGGATGTGATTCAGAAATTGCAAATCGTTCTCGTGATCGAACGCGCCCCAGCCGCCGTCGGCGTTCTGCATGCTGACGAGCCAGGCCAGCCCGCGGCGCATCGAATTGCGCAAGCGATCTGAATCGGGATCATCGACGCGGCCGAGCGCCATTAGAACGAAGGCGGTGTCGTCCACATCGGGATAAAAATCGTTGCGGAATTCAAACGCCCATCCGCCGGGCTCCGCGTTTTGATTCTTAACCTGCCAATCGCCTGGTCCGAGGATCTGATTGGATACCACCCAGCGCTCCGCAGCGACGAGAGCTGGATGCGCCGGATCGACGCCGGCTTCTTCGAGCGATACCATGGCGATAGCCGTGTCCCACACGGGCGAAATGCAAGGCTGCACGCGAATGGTGTCGTCCTCTTCGATTTCGTAACGCGCAAGGAATTTAATCTCGCGCGTGACCAGAGGGTCGTCCTGGTCTTTGCCTTCGGCCAGCAGCGCATAAATCGAATTCATCATCGCGGGATAAATGGTGGCCAGGCCTTCGGTGCGCTCCAGGCGCTCGAGCATCCATTTGCGCGCGAGCGAGAGCGCGAATTTGCGGAACGGTTTCCATCGCGAACGCTCGTAAACCTTCACCGCGCGGTCGAGCGCAAGAAAGACGTTGCGCCAGGAAATAATGCGCTTGTCCCAATCGAAGGAATGCGGCTTTTCACCCT
Source organism: Candidatus Acidiferrales bacterium (assembly GCA_049517055.1). Lineage (GTDB taxonomy): Bacteria > Acidobacteriota > Terriglobia > Acidiferrales > UBA7541 > Palsa-295. The sequence continues at coordinate 7,612 of JBEKSN010000146.1, forward strand.
TGGTCTTGAAGAGTTCGTTGACGGTGACGCCTTCCGGCAAATGCCAGTCAGGCTTGTTCCCGTAGATTATCGAAAGAGGAATGACGATCCCGCGAGTCCACGAAGACATTTCGTAGATATTGATAGGAACCCATTCCGGCAGAAGCATCAGCTCGGGCGGAATGGAAGGAACGATGCCCCAATCGATGGCGCCAACCATGGCGAGATAGAATCGAACGTAGGAATTGGTGGCTTCTATTCCGCCAAGCTCGATAACTTTTTCTTTTGCGAGGACGATGTGCGGCGCCGTAGCTGCGTCACCCGCCAAACGCAGGGCGACATATGCCTTTACCGAAGCATTCAGCTCGGACGGACCGCCTTCAAAAATGCTCCATCCGCCGTCCGCAAGCTGTTTTTTGCGAATATAATTTGCGAGCTTCGCTACCTTTTCGGAGTTCAACTGACCGAGTACGTGGAGGTAGAGAATGTAATCGGACTCAAGAGTCGTGTCCGCTTCCAGCTCGCCCCACCAATACCCGTCCTGGGACTGCGCAGACAGGAGCCAGTTTGCGCTGCGGGATACTGCGTCCTCGACTTGGCATTCAAAATCGCGGCTGCGGACCGCAGCCGTAGCTTGGCCGCCCCCAAAGGAGAAGTCCGTTCGCAGTCTGGCTTCTGGTGTCATCAATCCTTCAGTCATATACCATCATCGACCGGTAAAAATGCGCCGGGCAGTTCTCAGGTTACCTATCGAGCAACCCTCGCCGTGTTTGTTACGGACTGGTGACCAATGGACGGCGCGGGCCCTGGCCACGGCGAGCACCGGTATTCAAGTACATCTAATGCTGTTTCGCCTGAGGTTCCGCAGCGTCCCGCCGACTCAATATGAGACCCACCCAGCCCTGATCTGAGAATCCGCTTGACGAATAGGTCGAGGCCCCGAGTAAAACACACCGCCTCAAACCTGGGCCCCGTCAGAACCTCGTACCGTAACAGTAAGATTATCTTTGGCTTTGCCTCCTGGGTCAACTGAAAACATGCCTCCCGTTACATGGGATGAGCCAATGGCCCAAATGGGTGCAATAACAGTTCTTGCAGTACCAAGAGGGGCGTCCTGCCGACGGGCGGCAAAAACTTTAGCGGCCTTTCGCCCTGGGAGCTCGAAATAATGACTCACGGGCATGGCGAACGGAAGACGAAAGGTCCTGCGGGAGAGCTCGACCTCGCGGCGCCTTTTGGTGGCGCTGTTCAAGAATCCGATGCTGTGAGGGATATCGAGGGAATCTAGGGCTTTCCCTTTTCGAGGTTTTCCACGCGCTCGATCAACTTGGGTAAGCGCGCCAACTCGGCATATTGTTTCTTGAATCGTTCGAGCGGACGCGCGGGAGTTCCCCACACGGTTTCGCCTCGCCGAATCGTCTTGCCCGGGAGCACCCCGCCCTGAGCGCCAACGATTACTCCATCCTCAAGATTGCAGTGATCCCCAAGGCCCACCTGCCCTCCGAGAATTACACCTACTCCTAGAAAGCTGCTTCCCGAAATCCCAGTCTGTGATACCAGGATCGAGTGCTCGCCGACGGATACATTGTGACCCACCTGAACCAGGTTATCGATCTTCACGTCCGCCGCAATGCGCGTGGCACCGAGCGAGCCGCGATCGATTGTCGTGTTGCAGCCGATCTCAACATTGTCGCCAATTTCGACCGTACCGATCTGAGGAAACTTCCAATGGCGGCCTTCGCCGAAAACGTATCCGAATCCGTCGCTTCCGATCACAACGCCGGAATGAATTTCGACATCCTTACCTAGTCGCGCATTCGCGTAAAGGGTAACGCGCGGATGAAGCCGGCATTTTTCGCCGATTGCGCTGCCGCGTCCGAGAAAACAAAAAGCTTCTACGATGCTGCCTGCGCCGATTTCAACTTCCTCTTCGATTACTACGTATGGGCCGACGAAAACATTCAGCCCAAGGCGCGCGCTCGAAGCCACAATCGCGGTGGCGTGGATTCCCGGGGGAGGCGCGAACTTCGGCAGCAGTCGAGCGGAAGCCTTGGCGAAAG
>JBEKSN010000147.1:0-9445 GCA_049517055.1 Candidatus Acidiferrales bacterium
TTCCCTATGCGCGCGGGGAAAAAATCGGATGCTACGCGCTCACCGAACCTCAAGCCGGATCCAACGCGGCGGCACTCGCGACTAAAGCGGCGCGCAACGGCGATGCTTACGTCGTCAACGGGACCAAGGCGTGGATCACCAATGGCGGGGCTGCCGATGCCGCGCTCGTCTACGTCAACACGCAGCCGGAGAAAGGCGAAAAGGGAATTACTGCGCTGGTGGTGGAAAAGGGAACGCCGGGCTTTGCGGTGGGCAAGGAAGAGAAGAAACTGGGCGTTCACGCCACGGCTTGCACCGAGCTTTCGTTCTCCGATTGCGAAGTCCCTGTCGCCAATCGTATCGGGAACGAAGGCGAAGGTTACAAAGTTGCGCTTTCCACGCTCGACGGCGGCCGAATCGGCATTGCCGCGCAAGCAACGGGAATTGCACAAGGCGCTTTCGAGGCGGCGCTTTCCTACGCGCAGCAGCGCCAGGCTTTCGGCCATCCCATCGCCGATTTTCAAGCCATTCAGTTCATGCTCGCCGACATGGCCACCGAATTGGACGCCGCTCGTTTGCTCGCGCGCCGCGCAGCGTGGAAGCAAGACTCCGGCGCGCGATTCACCATGGAAGCCTCCATCGCGAAACTCTTCGCCAGCGAGATGTCCACACGCGTGACGCACAAAGCTATCCAGATACATGGCGGTTACGGCTACAGCCGCGAATATCCCGTCGAACGCAACTACCGCGATGCGCGCATCACCGAAATCTACGAAGGCACCAGCGAAATCCAGCGCCTGGTCATCTCCTCTTTGGTCTTGAAAGCGTCCTAGACAAAGAAGAACGCGCGATTCTCGCTTGCGTTGCTCCTCAGTGTATTCTTGTCTCCATGCTGGAACTCGATTGCGGACAGCACTTCGCGCCGGAGCTAGACGCGGACTTTTTCGCCTCGTTGCCTGCTCGTCCCGGCGTTCTCTTGCTTGAAATGAAAGACAAAAAAGCTCAGCCGTATCTAGCGCGCACAGTGGATATTCGCCGCGCTGCGGAACGGCTGCTGCGCGCGCCCGAAACTCTTTCTAAGCGTCTGAATCTCCGCGATGTGGCCGTGGGCATTCGTTATCGTTTTACCGGATCGAAGTTCGAACAGACTCTTGCGATGTACGAGCAGGCCCGGAAAAGCTTTCCGCATCGTTACCGCGACTTCATGCGCTTGCGCCCGCCCGCGCTGCTGAAAGTCAATCTTAGCAACGAATACCCGCGATGTTACGTGACTCGCCGAATCCGCCCGGACGGCGGATTCTACTTTGGGCCTTTTCCGTCACGCCGCGCCGCTGAAACGTTCAGTGAGGCTTTTCTTGACCTTTTCAAAATCCGGCGCTGCCAAATCAGAATCCTTCGGAATCCTGAATTTCCAGGCTGCATTTATTCCGAGATGAAGATGTGCCTCGCGCCCTGTTTCGCCGGGTGCTCGAAGCAGGAATACGATGTCGAAGTCGGCCGCGTTCTCAAAACTCTCGAAACGGCTGGCTCATTCCTGACCCGAGAAATTGCGAGCCAACGCGAAGCCGCGAGTGAAACTCTGGACTTCGAAAGAGCTGCTGCTCTCCACAAGCGGCTCGACAAAGTCTCCGCAACATTGCGAGGGTGGGGAGAATTGACGCGGCGAATCGAGGAGATTGATGCCGTAATCTTGCAACGCGGATCCGAAGAACAAACAATCGTTGTATTTCCGGTCCACGCGGGCATTCTCGCCGAGCCTTTATTCCTGCGTTTCGGGGAACTGTCGAGCGAGCCAAAGTCGGTGGAAGGTATTTTGAGGAAAGTTCTTGAGCCGCAGGCGGATGTGCTTCAGCAAAAATCAGGCCGCCACCAAACTGACTCTGCCGATGCTGTCCAAGACTCTCAACCGGACGCGCTCAATAATTTGCAAAAGGCCACCTCCGAGCCGCCAGCGCTGCCGGCGTCATATCGCGAACATTACGGACTGAGCTCGGCGCCCGCGGAACTCGCCGAACATCTCTCCCTGCTCTCGCGCTGGTTTTATTCGAAGCCTCGCGATGGAGAGATTCTCTTTCGTGACCGTGGCTGGCCCTATCGCCGCATTTTGCGGGCCTGCGCCCGGGTCCTTGCTTTGGCAGCGCCGCCACGAACTTCAAAATCCGGCCTTCGGAAGGGAAAGTAGTTTCGGTCGCGCCATTTTGTCCGCGTCTGTCTGGAAAAACATCGCCTGATCGAAATCAACCCATCGCCGATTACGTCGTACAATTGACCGGATGGCGAAATCGCGCCCAGCTAAATCGTCAATCGCTACGGATGCCCAAAACCGTTCACGCGCTCGCGCGATGGTCCGTTCGCTTCGCCATCGCAACTTCCAGCTTTTCTTCAGCGGACAAATGATTTCGCTCATCGGCACCTGGATGCAAAACGTTGCGCAGGCTTGGCTCGTTTATCGCTTGACGGGATCGTCCCTCCTTCTCGGCGTGGTGGGCTTTGCGGGGCAGATTCCCGTATTCCTGCTTGCTCCCATCGGAGGGTTGGCCGCAGATCGTTGGAATCGGCATCGCATCGTCATCGGCACTCAGATCGTGTCGATGATCCTCGCTTGCTTTCTTGCAATCCTTACTCTTCTCCATATCGTCGCCGTCTGGGAGATTGTCCTGCTCGCAGCGCTGCTCGGCGCCGTAAATGCATTCGACATTCCAGCCAGACAATCGTTTTTGATCGATATGGTTGGCCGCGAAGACTTGATGAACGCGATCGCTCTGAATTCTTCCATGTTCAATGGCGCCCGCGTAATCGGGCCGGCCATAGCAGGTCTGCTCGTAGCGTGGATCGGCGAAGGTTGGTGCTTTTTCGCAAATGCTGTCAGCTACATCGCTGTCATCATCGGTCTGCTGTTGATGAAGCTCGGGCCTATGCGTGTCGTCTCCAAACAAGCCACTCCCATCGAGCACATCGCCGAAGGGTTTCGGTTCGTGCGCCGCACCGCGCCCATCATGGCCATCATGCTGCTCATCGGGCTGGTCAGCTTGGTCGCCGTGCCTTACTCAGTGTTGATGCCGATTTTTGCCGACCGCGTTCTGCACGGTGGTGCGCGCGCGCTGGGCGTTCTGATGGGCGCTAGCGGAGTGGGAGCCTTGTTGGGAGCGCTCACTCTTGCCATGCGCCGCGGAGTTCGCGGGCTCGGCCGTTGGATCGCTTTCTCCGCTATAGCTTTCGGAGCCAGTCTCGTTCTGTTTTCCTTTTCAAGGTGGTTCTTGCTCTCCGCGATACTGCTCGTTCCAGTGGGGTACTCCGTCATGCTGCAGATGTCGAGCTCGAACACGATGATTCAAGCCATGGTTCCAGATGAACTGCGGGGGCGCGCCATGGCCGTCTATACCATGATGTTCATGGGCATGGCTCCGATGGGAGCGTTGTTTGCTGGAGTGCTTGCAGATAGTATCGGCGCTCCATGGACCGTAGCAATCGGCGGAATTGGAGCGATGGCGGGCGGTTTTCTTTTTTGGCGCCGGTTGCCGAAGCTACGGTTCGAAGCGCGCGAATTGCTCGTCGCGCAGGGTCTGGCAGGAGAACCCGAACAGGCGAAGTAAGAACGCTCGATTTCTCGCCATTCACAAGCGTTTTGATATACTGCGCGAGTTCACAACGCTCGCCGTGAAAAGAGAGGCTTGATGTCATCTGCTTCACCCCTCAGCGCGGAACGCAAAGCCGGCTTCGCCACTCCGGAAGGCACGCTGCGCTACGCTGCTCGCTTTCAAGGACGTTCGGCGCCGGGGCACTTCCGCGAGATACCCGGCGGACTTGTTTTTTCTTCCATCGGCATCGGCACGTATCTTGGCGATGCAGACGACGCGACAGATGGCGCGTACACCGATGCCGTGGTTTCCGCCGTCGAAAGCGGTTGCAATGTGATCGACTCGGCCATTAATTATCGCTTCCAGCGCAGCGAGCGAGCTGTGGGCGCCGCGATGAAAGAACTTTTCTCAAAGGGTTTCTCTCGGGACGAAATCGTTCTTTGTACGAAGGCAGGATTTCTAACTCCCGATGGTGCCATGCCCGCGGACCCCAACGAATACTTCGCGCACGAATTCCTCGAGCGTGGAATTTTTCGCGTAGATGAAATTGCCGCCGGCTGCCACTGCATGGCGCCGGCGTACCTGGCCGATCAGCTCGAACGGAGCCGGCGCAATTTGGGCGTCGAAACCATTGACGTGTTTTATCTGCATAATCCCGAAACTCAGTTGAGCGAAGTACCAGCAGAGGAATTTCGGCTGCGCATCCGCGCGGCGTTCACTTTTCTGGAAACGGCCGTCGCTGAGAAAAAAATCCGGGCCTATGGCATGGCCACCTGGAATTCATTTCGAGAAGATCCGAAATCCGCCGGCTATCTTTCGCTCGAAGAGATGGCTGGAATCGCCGGCGAAGTCGCCGGAGCCGCACATCATTTTCGGTTTGTGCAGCTGCCGTTCAACCTGGCCATGCCTGAAGCGCTAACGCGGCCGAATCAACTGATCGACGGCAAGCCTGTCCCCATGGTCCAAGCGGCGCGTAAGCTGGGAATCTCGCTGATAACAAGTGCGGCACTCCTGCAAGGGCAGCTCGCGAAAAATCTGCCTCCGTTTGTCGCCACCGCGCTCGGATCAAAAGAAAACTCTACTCTTGCTCTGCAATTTGCGCGTTCCGTTCCCGGATTGACCACCGCGCTGGTCGGAATGAGTCAAGTCGCTCATGTGAATAAAAACCTGAGTCTCGTTGCCGTGGAGCCGGCCTCGCGTGAGCAATTTCTAAAATTGTTCGAGTCGAGAGGTTAGAGACTCGCAGGTTCGCTGAACAACCCCGGATGCGCTTTGAAGAGCCATGCGTCGATTGCCGCAGCCATTTCGTCCAGATGTCCGGTGAAAAAATGATCTCCGTTTTCGACGAACGCCAACTCCTTGGGGTCCGGAAGTGTGTTGAAAAGCTTTTCGACATTTTCTCGCGATCCAAACTGATCGTTCGCTCCCTGTAGGAAGAGCTTCGGTTTCGTGCACTCACGCAAGAACGTCATGCTGGATTTATCGACGGGGATTCCCAGGCCGATTAGATCCGTTACACGGATGTCTTCACAGCCAACTTGCAGGCCTACCAACGAGCCAAAACTAAATCCTGCCAGTAGGATCGGCACACCAAGGAATTCATTCGCCATGTAATCCAACCCCGCGCGAATGTCTTCGCGTTCACCTACCCCGCGATCGTGGACACCCTCGCTTAGTCCCGTTCCCCGAAAGTTGAATCGCAGCACCGGCACGCCGCGGCGATGCAGCGCCTTCGCCGTCTGAAACACCACTTTGTTGTGCATTGTGCCGCCGAACAATGGGTGGGGATGGCACACAACGGCGGCAAGGCGCGGGTTTGCTTGCGGCGTGGTCCAAAGCATCGCCTCGATTCGGCCAGCTTGTCCTCTTAAAAAAAAACTGCGATGGAATATCTCCGCCATGTTCTTAGGTCTGGCGAGTGTAATGGAGAGTTTTGCGCCGCGCAAAGGCCAGTTGAAGCACGCTGTGCCCGCTTGAGTAGGCCCTGAAACTCGTTGCGGCAGACGCTCCGCAGTGGTAGCTTTGGCCAAAGCGGACATGTTCGCTGGAGGGTTGATGGAATCCGCTGTTGAGCGCCGCGCCGCACGAAGATTTTCGATGATGCTGCCCATGAAGGTTCGTTTCACGGCGGAAAGCGGCATCCTCGAAAAGCAGGGAGAAACGCGCGACGTTAGCTTCCGCGGTCTCTACTTCGTGATGGAAGCGATCGTGGAGGCCGGCAGCCCGATCGAGTTTGTTCTGACCTTGCCGCAGCAGATCACGCTTGCAGGCGACGTTCACATTCGTTGCTATGCGAGAGTCTTGCGCGTAGATGAACAACAGGGGCGCCGCGGCGTCGCCGCCCGCATTGAGCGCTACGAATTTCTTCCCGCCTCTGCCTGACGATTCCCGAAACTCGCACGATTTTATCGAAACGAGGTAGAATGTGTTTTCCGCTGTCCCGCGTGGGAGGGCACATGTATCACTACGATCCGAATCTGGCGCTGGACGAACTGAGGGACGACGCGGTGTTGCCGCATCCCGTCCACCTGCGCGATATGATCCTGCGAACAAAGCTCGATGCGACGCGAGCGCTCGATTTGAACCGCGAGTTTCAAGACTACCTCACGCGTTTCGGCGAGATGCAGAAAATCGCGCGCACGATATTGGAGCAAATCGCATCCGGTGTGCGCAAAGCCTCCGCTTGAAAACACCGGCGCGGCGCGAAGCGAAGAATCCTGATTCCGTGCGCCCGCGTAGCAAAGTAGCTTTTTTCGACTGGATGGTTCTCTGTCTTTTTTAACTTAGGAGAGTTCTTAAAACAGATCGTATGGCGAGGAACACAATACTCATCGATGCGGACGACACCCTCTGGGAAAACAACATTTTTTTTGAAAAGACCATCGACCACTTTATTACGCAGCTCGAGCATCTTGGTTATACCCGCGAATATATCCGCCACATCCTGAACGAGACCGAACGCCGCAATATCCGCCAGCACGGTTACGGTGTTCGAAGTTTTCGCCGCTCCCTGGAAGAAACATACCTGAAACTTGCAGGGAACGCCGCGAAGCGCGAGTTGGTTCAGGAAATCGAAAGAATGGCTGCGGAACTCGAGGCCACTCCGCCGCATATTCTCGATGGCGTCCCCGAAACCCTTGCGTATCTCGCGAAACATCATCGTTTGATTCTGTTGACCAAGGGCGAGCCCGCCGAGCAAGCTGCAAAAGTCGAGCGCTCCGGTTTGCAACCGTATTTCGACTCCATCGAGATCGTGCTGGAAAAAGACCCCAGCCTGTACGAACGCATGATCGAACAATTTAAAATTGTGAAAACGCACGGCTGGATGGTGGGCAACAGCCCGCGCAGCGATATCAACCCCGCTCTTCATGCCGGACTGAGTGCGGTATTCATTCCGCACTCGGCCACCTGGGAGCTTGAAAAATGCGAGCTGGAGAGCGGCGCGGGAAAACTTTTGATCCTTACCAGCTTTCGGGAACTGCGAAGCCATTTCTAGCACGCTGAAGAGCCTAAGACTCCATGAGAGCAACAATGCCGCGCCGACAATCATGCCGATGAACTCCACAGACTCGCAGGTTCGAGTTGCCGTGCTCGGCGCCGGCGCGGTGGGCTCGTATTTTGGCGGCATGCTGGCGCGCGCAGGCTCGCAAGTTACGCTGATTGCCCGACCGGCCCATGTGGAGGCAATACGCGCGGGCGGTCTTTTTCTGGACGCCGCTTCTTTCCAGGAACGTGTCGCGATAGGTGCTTCGGTGGAAGTATCCGCCGCGCGCGACGCAGACGTGATTCTATTCTGCGTAAAAACCACGGATACGGAAGAAGCTGCGCGGTCGCTTGCGCCACATCTCGCCAAGGGCGCCGTTGTTGTAAGTTTGCAAAACGGAGTCGACAACGTCGCGCGGATTCGCGCGGCATCGGGCATTGAGGCTCTGCCCGCTGTGGTGTATGTCGCCGCGGCGCTCCCGGAACCGGGCCACGTGAAGCATTCGGGCCGCGGTGAGCTTGTCGTCGGCGAACTAAAGGACAGCGGCTCCCCTGCCGCCTCGGAGCCATCGCGGGCGGAGCGCGTCACTTCGCTCTTCACGTCAGCGAAAGTGCCTTGCCGGATTTCGCCGGACATCGAAGTGGACCTGTGGACGAAATTCATCATGAACTGCGCGGGAAATGCGGTGACCGCGATTACCCAAACCAGTTACGCCAGCGCGGCGCGAAACGAGCACACGCGCGAGGTTATGAGGCAAGCGATCGCGGAGACCGTGGCGGTGGGGCGTGCCTCCGGAGTAGCGCTGCCCGAAGTGGATTTTATTTCCATGGGTCTGAAGTTCCTTGAGAGTATCAGCGATCAAGCGACTTCCTCCACGGCGCAGGATCTCGCGCGCGGGAAGCGCACGGAGATTGATTCGCTGAACGGATACGTAGTTCGACGCGGCAAGGAGCTCGGAATCGGTACGCCGGTGAGCTTCACGCTTGTCGCGCTAGTCAAGCTTCTGGAAGAAAAAGCCGCCGAGCCGCAGCGCTCGGCGCAGACTTCCTCAAGATAGCGTGATATCGCCGCGCAGGAACATTCGTATTTTCCATTGGAGCTATTCCGGCGGATTGAAATGGAATGGAATGTGAATGACAGCCTCGAGGTCCACAGGCTGGCCTTCGCGGGTTGCCGGACGAAATTGCCAGCGCGCGAGCGCTTCCATGGCATTTTGATCGAGCAAGGGATCGACCCCGCGGACCAGTTGAATGCTGTCCACATGGCCGTCTTTACGAATAATGGCGTAGAGAATCACTTCGCCGTCGATGCGCTCTTTAATCGCTGACTGCGGATATTTTGGATCCACTTTGCGCAGAGGAACGGGACCGGACAGCTTTCCCTTCGGCCGTTCATAGACGGGCAAGTTATCGTCTATTTGCGCGAAATTCAGGACCCAGCTTCCGCTCGAACTCGTTAGATTCGGCATGTCCACACGCATGGTGAAGACCTCTTTGCCGGAGAGAATTTTTTCGGGCGGAAGGCTGGGATCGATCTTACTCAAAACAATGGGTTGTTCATGCGTCGGATCAGACCGCGATGGAATTTTCGACATAGGCTTCAAAATTATTCCGCCGGAATGATTTCCTGCAGTTCCAGCTTCCGCGCTGCCGGCATGTCCGTTGCCGCTAATACTTACACCACCCGGAGCTGAATTTACGTTCGCTCCGGAATTTGTTCCGGCGCCACCAGCACTGGCCGCCGTTCCACCCGAGCCTCCATTACTTTCAGCAGCGTTTTCGGAACCACCAGGAGCGCCAGCTCTGGTTCCTTCGGGAGAAATCGCGATGCGCGCGGCAAGATTTCCTTGCGGCACGCTGACTTCCGGCGCGGGGGGCGCAGGCGCTGCGGAAATCGCGATCAAACGGTGCAGACTTTCGTCGCCAGCCGAAGTTGCCGGGCCGATTACAGGAGCAGCACCAGCGTCGGCGTGCGCGTTACGCCGCTCGGCGACGGGCTTGGACATCGGATTCACGGGCAATTTCGGTTCCGCGTTCGCGTTGGGTGACGAAGCGATGTTCAATTGGCCTTCGTTTCTTTCAGGGTTGGCCACGTCCGGCGCGGTTAGATCAGCGATGGCGCGATGTTGCACTCGCGGAGCAACAACGGAAGGAGAAATTCGGAGTTGCGGCTTCGCCGGCTGGGGCGAAGTGGCAGCCCACTCCGCGATGTTGGGCATTTGCGGGACCATCTTTGGCGGCGTGGCCGGCGCGTCGGGTTGAATTAACGTTTGGCGTGGGTGAGTGATTTTCACCGGCTGCGAAAGAATCGTCTGGCGTGGATGAAATGCGTCTGCTCCACTGCGCGGCAGCGGCTTGGCAGGATCGCCAGCGGGGCTGGGCTTAGGGTGATTCCCGGGCAAAGA
>JBEKSN010000148.1:0-13036 GCA_049517055.1 Candidatus Acidiferrales bacterium
CGCTTTTCAATTGGGGAGGTACCCGTATTCGCCGATATCGGTGATGTTGATTCTGTCTATCGGCTGATTATGGATTTGCGCGAGAAAGACGCTGTGGCTCGACTTCCGCACAAGACACTAACCTACAATTCCTGATAACCGAATATTCAAAAATTGCTCCTCACTTGCGCATGATGTTTGATATGCGATAGGGTCACATCTTATGTTCTCGCTCAAAGATAAAGTTGCTTTAGTTACCGGTGCATCTCAAGGCATCGGCCGCGCCACGTCTCTCTCGCTCGCAGAAGCCGGCGCAAAAGTAGCCATCGCCGCACGCAACACAGAAAAACTCGCCTCGCTCGCGTCAGAAATTGCAGCCGCAGGTGGTGAGGCCCTCGCTGTCCCCATGGACGTAGCCGATGCCGCGCAAGTGAAAACCGGCTTCCAACAATTGCTAGCGAAATTCGGCAAACTCGACATCCTGGTCAACAACGCCGCCATCACCCGCGACACGCTCGCTCTGCGCATGAAGCTCGAAGATTGGGACGCCGTGCTGCGCACCAATCTCACCGGCGCGCATTTGTGCATCCAGCAAGCGCTCGGAGCGATGCTGAAGCAGCGCGCTGGCCGCATCATCAACATCACTTCCGTAGTCGCCGAGACGGGCAACGCCGGCCAGGCGAATTACGTCGCATCGAAAGCGGGCCTGATCGGCCTCACGCGCGCCATCGCCGTTGAAGTCGCTTCGCGCAGTATCACGGTGAACGCGATCGCCCCCGGCTTCATCGCTACGCCCATGACTGATCCGCTCTCGCAGGAAATAAAAGACAAAATGAAGTCCATGATCCCGCTCGGTCGTTTCGGCACGGATCGCGACGTCGCCGCCGCCATCGTCTTCCTCGCCAGCGATGAAGCCGGCTACATCACCGGCCAGGTTCTCGACGTCAACGGCGGCCTGCACATGGGCTAGCATAACTATTCTTTTGGCGGCTGCGTGGAGTTGCAATTTCCGCACTTTCGCGCCAAAAGGTTGACCCTGCATTCCAGCCCGCATAGAATGGGCAAGTTGTTTTGGGGCGCTATCCTGCCTGCTGTGCGGCCCAGGGCGCTTACGATTGCCGATACCGGAGGAACTACCAGAATGGCCAGCGTCGAAGAACGCGTGAAAACGATTATTGTCGAGCAGCTCGGTGTGGATGAAAGCGAAGTTACTCCGACCGCTTCTTTTGTGGACGACCTGGGCGCCGACTCGCTCGACACCGTCGAGCTGGTAATGGCTTTCGAGGAAAATTTCGGCATCGAGATCCCCGACGAAGACGCCGAAAAAATTGCCACCGTAAAAGACGCTGTCGATTACATCGAGAAGCACTCCAAAGGAAGCAAGTAGTCCGCTGGCCGTCCCCATCAGTACAGGAGAAGTTTCTTTTGAACCGCCGAGTTGTCGTTACAGGCGTTGGGCTGATCTGCGGTTGTGGCATCGGGACCGAAGAGGTCTGGCGCAATCTGCTGGCCGGTAAAAGCGGCATTGGCCCCATCACTCATTTTGACCCCGCCGGATTTGATTGCCGCATCGCCGGAGAAGTCCGCAATTTCGATCCGCTTAACTGGATCGAGAAAAAAGAGCTGAAGAAAACCGGGCGCTTCATTCAACTGGCCATGGCCGCTGCGGATTTCGCGGTCAAGATGGCCGCCCTCGAAGTCACTCCTGACATTGCCGACACCACCGGCGTTTACATCGGCTCCGGCATCGGCGGATTCGACGTCATCGAACGCGAGCATTCAAAGTATTTGGCCGGTGGCCCCGGAAAAATCTCGCCTTTCTTTATTCCCGCGTCGATCGTCAACCTGGCATCGGGCTTCGTTTCCATCCGCTACGGCGCAAAAGGCCCGAATTCCGCCACGGCCACCGCCTGCTCCGCTTCCGCCCACGCCATTGGCGACGCTTACAAAATCATTCAGCGTTCTGACGCGGATGTGATGATCGCGGGCGGTACCGAAGCCGCCATCACTCCCATGGGCGTAGGCGGATTCGCGGCTATGCGCGCTCTCTCCACGCGCAACGACGAACCGGAACGCGCCAGCCGTCCCTTTGACGCCGAGCGCGACGGCTTCGTCGTCGGCGAAGGCGCCGGCGTTCTAATCCTCGAATCGCTCGAATACGCGCAGCGCCGCGGCGCGAAAATTATTGCCGAAATTGTCGGCTACGGAATGTCCGGCGACGCCTACCACATCACGCAACCAGCCGAAGGCGGTGATGGCGGATATCGCGTGGCGCTCGCGGCCATGCGCGACGCGAAAATCACTCCCAACGACGTGAGTTACGTCAACGCGCACGGCACCTCCACTCCCATCGGTGACGCCATAGAAACCGCCGCGCTAAAGCGCGTCTTCGGCGAGCGCGCAAAAAAAGTTCCCATCAGCTCCACGAAATCCATGACCGGGCATCTGCTGGGCGGCGCGGGCGGCCTGGAGGCCGGCATCAGCGTCCTCGCTCTGCGCGATCAGATTATGCCGCCCACAGCAAATTACGAAAATCCCGATCCCGCGTGCGATCTCGACTACATTCCGAATCACGCGCGCAAGGCCGCCGTGCATTACGCGCTCTCGAATTCCTTCGGCTTCGGTGGAACAAATGCGTCCCTCATCTTCAAGCTCTGGGACGGAAAGTAGTAAATGTAGCTCAGGTCTTTAGACCTGAGGTATTTGAGTTTTTCGACGTTGCGCCGGCTGCCGAGAATCTTTGTGGGTCGTGGCTTTAGCCGCGACATAAATGCCGCAAGGTGGGAGCGGCTTTAGCCGCTGAAGTTCCGCTTTTGCGGCGTTAAGTTAGCTGGAGGCATTCTTGAAAATCGGAGTCTGCGTCAAGCAAGTTCCCGCCAAGGATGCGCCGCTTGCCATCGTCGAAGGCGGCGCGTGGATCCGCGAATCCGACATCGGCTTCGAAACGAATGAGCCGGACAGCTTCGCGCTCGAAGAATCGCTGCGCCTGAAAGAAAAACAAGGCGGCGAAGTCGTGGCCATCTCCATGGGTCCCGAACGCGCCAAACAAACTATCAAAGAAGCTCTGGCCAAAGGCGCCGACCGCGGGATCCACATTGCCGACGATCAATTCTACAAACTCGATCCGCTGTCGTCCGCGCGTTCGCTGGCTGCCGCAATCAAGGACGAAAAATTCGACCTCATCCTCACCGGCTTGCAGAGCGACGACCAGGGTTTCGGCCAAACCGGCGTGTTGCTCGCCGAATTGCTCGGCCTTCCTCACGCCACAATCATCATGCAAATCGACATCGTGGAAGGCCACATGAAATTGAAGCGCGAACTGGAAGCGGGCTGGTTTCAGTGGGTCGAGCTACCGTTGCCCGCGGTCCTTTCGATTCAGTCCGGCATCAACAAGCCGCGTTACGCCACTTTGAAAGGCATCATGGCCGCGAAGAAAAAAGAAATCGCCACGGTGAATCGCGCATCGCTCGGCATCGCCGATGCGCCCACCCAGCGAATCGAGCGAATCTACATTCCGCAAAAAACCAAGAAGACCGAATTCATCACCGGCCAGCCAAAAGAAATTGCCGCGAAGCTGATCGAAAAATTGCGGCACGAAGCGCGGGTGTTATAAGCCATGAAAATTCTTCTAGTCACCGAACAGCGCGAAGGCAAGTGGAACAAAGTCAGCTTCGAGACTCTCGCTGCCGCGCAGCAAATCGTGCAGCACACCAAAGGCTCGCTTACCGCCGTAGTCCTCGGCAAAGGCGCGCAGCAAATCGTGCAGCACACCAAAGGCTCGCTTACCGCCGTAGTCCTCGGCAAAGGCGTCGCTCCACTCGCTGACGAAATCGCGGCGTATCAACTCGACGAAGTCCTTCTCGTCGAGCACGATCTCCTGGATAAATACACGCCGGACGGATTTTCTCTCGCGCTGCACCAGGTAATCGAATCCGCGAAGCCCGATCTCGTTCTCATGCCGCACACTTATCAAGTCCGCGATTTCGCTCCCAAGCTCGCTGCTTCGCTCGGAAAAGGCATGATCGGCGACTGCATCCACTACCGCTACGAAAACGGCAAACTGATTTTCGTCCGCCAGATGTTTCAAGGCCGCACCAACGCCGATGTCGTCTTCACCGGCGACGCTCCCTGGATCGCAACTTTTCAAGCCAGCGCATTCCGCGCGGACCTCGCCACAAAACACGCCAGCGGCAAAGCGCCGGTAAAATCCGTCTCTGTCGATTTGAAGCCGGAACAAATCCGCACCAAGCCGCTCGAACTTTTCCGCGAAGCAAAGCAAGCCGTTGATCTCACCCAAGCTCCCATTCTGATTTCGATCGGTCGCGGCATCAAAGCTCCGGAAAATATCCCCATGGTCGAAAAACTAGCAAAACTCCTCGGCGGCGAGATCTGCGCCTCGCGCCCCATTTGCGACGAAGGCTGGCTCCCCATGGATCGCCAGATCGGCAGCTCCGGACAAACCGTCGCCCCCAAGCTCTATTTCGCGCTCGGAATCAGCGGAGCAATCCAGCACGTTGTGGGCATGAAAGGCTCGCGCACCATCGCCGCGGTCAACAAGGATCAGAACGCCCCCATTTTCGAAGTAGCCGACTACGGCATCGTCGGCGACCTCTTCGAAATCGTCCCCGCCCTAATCGAGGAGCTTGAAAAAACTGCGCACAGTTGAAATGTGTCCGCTTTCGCCACCGGCTCTCCCGCTAGCGGCCACTCCATAGCCTCGAACCCCCAGCATCATCCTATAAGCTATTGAAGATATGCCATTTGCCTTTCATTCAGCCTGGTACGTCACCTGCTTAATTTCCTTAGAGTCAGCGGTGTCCAAGTGCCCCTTTTGAATTTCCTTTGAGCGGGAGGAAGAAATGGGAACGTTACTGCAAGACATCCGTTACGGTCTGCGCGCGCTAAGAAAATCGCCGGGCTTTACTGTAATTGCAGTGCTCACGCTTGCCCTCGGCATCGGTGCCAACACCGCGCTCTTCTCCGTAGTGGACGCAGTGCTCCTCCGACCTTTGCAGTTCAAAAATCCCTCCAGACTGGTGTGGGGCTGGGGCAATTGTCCCCTCTGTGACCATGGCGCCGTTTCGCCGTCCGACTTTTTGGACTATCGCGCGCAGAACCAATCCTTTGAACACTACGGCGCTAGGGCAGTGGGAGATTCGCTTTTCAATCTCACCGGAACGGACAAGCCCATTCAGATCAAAGGCTCCATGATAACGGCGGACTTCTTCGACGCCCTTGGAGTTCAAGCCTGTTACGGCCGCGTGTTCACTCTTGCTGATGAAAAAACAACCGACCCCGAGGTCGTAATCCTCAGCCACCATTTGTGGCTGGAACGCTTCGGCGGCGATCCAAACGTCATCGGAAAATCGATCGCTCTCGACGGCAAGACGCGCACAGTTGTCGGCGTTCTCGCAAACGATATGCCCGTCCTCACCGAAGCCGACCTTTGGTTTCCTGCGCCTTTCGAAAATCCGGGAATGCAGACCCGCCGCTCCCATTTTCTACGCCCCATTGGTCTTTTGAAGCCCGGCGTTACGATCTCCCAGGCGCAAGCGGAGCTGGACACCATCGCAGCTCGCCTCGCCACACAATTTCCCGAGACGAACAAAGGATGGAGTCAGAAACTCGAGCCTCTCCAGAGTGTTCTCGTTGGCAATGTACGTCCCGCATTCCTGGTGCTGGTAGGCGCGGTTGCTCTCGTTCTCTTGATAGCTTGCGCCAATATCGCCAGCCTCATTCTCGCGCGAAATACTGTTCGGCAGCGCGAGATTGCCATTCGAACCGCGCTGGGCGCCGGACGATTCCGTCTGATCCGGCAATTGTTGACAGAAAGTTTGGTGCTCGCCTTGATGGGAGGTGTCGCCGGAATCTTTGTGGCCACCGCAGGTGTAGAACTCTTAAAACAGCTAGGCCCGCAGAGTCTCCCGCGCCTCGACGAGGTAAATGTGAACGGCGTCGCCCTCACATTCACCTTCGCGATCGCGATTTTCACAGGGCTCTTGTTCGGAATCGGCCCCGCCCTGAGAGCGAGCCGCCGCGATTTGACACAAAGCTTGAAGGAAGGCGGCAACTCCGGCGATTCGCGGTCGAAGCATCGTGCGCACAATACGCTCGTCGTCGCGGAAGTAGCCCTTTCGCTCGTGGTTCTGATCGCCTCCGGTCTCTTACTCAACAGCTTCTGGCGTTTGATGCGCGCTCCGCTCGGTTTTGATCCCGCAAACGTCCTCACCACTGAAGTGTCCCTCCTCTCGCCGAGGTATGACGATCAGCAACGCCGCGAATCATTTTTCCGCGAACTCCAGGAACGCATCCAGTCTGCGCCCGGCGCCACAAATGCCGGATTCATCTCGGAATTGCCACTGAGCGGCGACGGCAACGACACGTTTTTCACCATCACCGAGCACCCTCCGGCAAATCCAAACGACAATGAGGACGCAGATTTCCGCGTCGTCGCGGGCGATTATTTTGGAGCCATGCGGATTCCGCTCTTGGCAGGGCGCAGCTTCGAGAGTCAAGACGCATCCGAAGCCCGTCAAGTCATAGTCGTCAACGAGCCGTTCGCCAAAAAGTTTTTTCCGCACGAGAGCGCCATTGGCAAGCACGTGAAATTATTTGAAGGCAAACCCCAATTCGCCACACGCGAGATCGTAGGGATCGTAGGGGGCAACAAGCACTTCGCGTTGCAGGAATCTCTTCGTCCGGAAATGTTTATTCCCGGATCCCACACCAGGATGAGTGTGGTCGTGCGTGGCCCGGGCGACCCGGCTATGCTCTCCGCAGCGGTGCGCCAAGCCCTCCACCAGATCGATCCAGACGAAGCCACTTCCACCTTCCGCACCATGGCGGATGTTGTATTCAGTTCAGCGGCCAATGATCGTTTCAACACCCTCCTGCTCGGCGCCTTTGCCGCCATTGCGTTACTCCTGACGGCTGCGGGAATTTTTGGCGTTCTGTCTTATCTGGTCACACAACGCACGCGCGAAATAGGGCTGCGCATGGCTCTCGGAGCGCAGCGAACCGACGTTCTTCGCGTAATTGTAGGCCATGGACTGCGAATCTTTCTCCTTGGCCTGTGCATTGGCGTCGCAGGAGCGCTCGTGGTGACGCGCTGGATGTCGAGCGTTCTGTTCGGCGTGAAGCCGACCGACCCGCTGACGTTCGTTGTTGTAGCTCTCGTGCTCGGGACCGTCGCTTTTCTTGCCTCGTATGTTCCGGCGCGGCGCGCGATGCGTGTCGATCCCATCGTTGCCCTGCGCTACGAATGATGTGTTACATTTTGCCTGCGACGACCTTTTTTTGATCGAGAGGCGGAAATGGGATCGCTGATGCAAGATCTTCGCTATAGCATCCGAATGCTCGCCAAGAATCCGGGCTTCGCCGCCATCGCCATTCTTACGCTCGCTCTCGGCATCGGCGCGAACACGGCTCTGTTTTCGGTCGTCAATGGCGTGCTGCTCAATCCGCTGGCCTACCCGCACTCCGAGCAGCTCGTCACCGTTTACGGAAAGGCTCCCGGGTTCGCGCGAGCGCCGATTTCCTACCTGAACTTTCTCGATTGGCAGCGCGCCACGCGGACATTTTCGTCCATGGCCCTATACCGCAATGAGCCTTACAACTTAACCGGCACGGGCGAAACGGAACTCGTCGGCGGCTCCATGATTTCCTCGGATTTTTTTCCCACGCTCGGCGTAGCGCCCATTCTCGGTCGCAACTTCCGCACCGATGACGATCGCGCGGGAGCGGCGCCGGTGGTGATGCTCGGCGGAGGACTCTGGAAACGCAAATTCGGCTCTTCGCCGGACGTCGTCGGGAAATCGATCATCCTGAACGGCGCGTCGTACACGATTGTGGGCGTCGTTCCGCCGAGTTTCGACTTTTACGGCAGCGAGCGGGATCTTTACACTCCCGCCGGCCAGTGGACCGATCCCTCTTTTCTGGACCGCCGCATTGAGGTGAGCGCCCACGCGATCGGCCGCCTGAAGCCGGGCGTAACACTGGCGCAGGCGAAAGCGGACATGGATGCCATTTCACAAAATCTCGCGGCAGCCTATCCGGAAGCCGACAAAGACATCGGCGTCAATCTCGTTTCCATGAAGCAGGATATTGTCGGCAACGTCCAGCCGTTCCTGCTCGTACTTCTCGCGGCCGTTGGTTTCCTGCTGCTGATCGCTTGCGCGAATGTTGCCAATCTTCTTCTGGCGCGCTCGATGGGCCGCTCCCGCGAGTTTGCCATTCGCGCCGCTTTAGGCGCGAACCAGACGCGCGTCATCCGCCAACTTCTCACCGAAAGCATTCTGCTCGCGGGCTTGGGCGGAGCGCTGGGACTTTTACTCGCCTTTTGGGGCACCAAAGCGGTGCTCGCCACCCTGCCTGGTGCTTTGCCGCGCGCCAACGAAGTCTCCCTCGATTCGCGCGTTCTGTTCTTTACCATGGCGCTGTCGCTGTTTGCCGGAATTGTTTTTGGCCTCGCCCCCGCACTAAAAACTTCTCGCGTGAATTTGCAGGACGTTCTCAAAAAGAGCGGCGCCGGTTCCGGCGGAGCCCGCCACCGCCTCCACGGAATTTTCGTCGCCGTGGAAGTGGCGCTCGCTCTGGTTTTGCTCGTGGGCGCCGGGCTCATGATTCGCAGCCTCACCGCGCTTTGGCGCGTGGATCCGGGATTCAATCCGAACCACGCCATCACCTTCGTTTTGTCCCTGCCGGCTGATCCCAACACCACCTCCGCCGAAACGCGCGCGCGTCTGCGGCTGTTCGACGACAAAATGAGCAACATTCCGGGAGTAAAAGCCGTTTCCGTCACGCTCGGCTCGCGCCCCATGATCCATAATTCCTCGGAGGTTTTCTGGATTGAAGGCGAGCCCAAGCCCGCCAACCTGCACGATATGCACCCGGCATTGTTTTACCTCGCTGAAGCAGGTTTTCAGAGAGCCATGGGAGTCACGCTCGAACGCGGCCGCTTCATTACATCCCAGGACGACGAGCACGCGCCAATAGTCGTGGACATAGATGACGTTTTCGCCCGCACTTATTTCCCTCATGAAGACCCCATAGGGAAGCGCATCAATCTCAGCACCTTTAACGTGCAAGCCGAGATCGTGGGCGTGGTCGGGCACGTGAAGCAGTGGGGGCTGGATGCCGATCCGAAATCGGCGATCGAGGCGCAGTTCGATTATCCGTTCATGCAGGTTCCGGAAAAACTCATGCCGCTGATGGCCACTGTTGTGGCCGTCGTACTGCGCACCGAAGGCGATCCCACTGCTGTAATGGTTGACGTTCGCCGTGCGGTCGCGGAAATCGATTCCCGCGAAGCGGTATACAACGTCCAAACCATGGACACGGTCATCGCCAATTCATTTGCCGCGCGCAGGCTCTCCATGATTCTTCTGGGCATCTTCGCGGCGCTCGCGCTAGTGCTCGCCTGCGTCGGAATCTACGGCGTGATTTCGTATTTGGTCGGCCAGCGCACTCGCGAAATCGGAGTGCGCATGGCGCTCGGCGCGCAACCCAGCGATGTCTTGCGGCTGGTGGTCGGGCACGGGACAAAGATGGCGCTGATCGGCGTCGCAATCGGCATCGGCGCCGCGCTGGGACTGACGCGCCTCATGGCCAATCAGCTCTTCGGCGTCAGCGCCTATGATCCGCTGACTTTTGCCGCCGTTGCCGTGCTGCTGATTATCGTGGCCGCCGCCGCGTGTTACATCCCCGCGCGCCGCGCCATGCGCGTGGATCCCATGGTGGCTCTGCGCTACGAATAGCCATTAAACGCAAAAGCCCGCCGACGCTTATGCATCGGTGGGCTTCTTCGCACCGATCCTGTTAACAGACCTTTTTAGCCCAGGCCTGCCGTCATTGTCTGCCGGCAGAAGGGTCCAGTATTACTAAGTCGCGGTGCTGCCGCGCAGGAAATGCGCGATGATCATGATGATCCCGATCACCAAAAGTATGTGGACAAACCCCACCGTCACGTGGAAAGCGAAGAAACCTAAAAGCCAGAGAATAATCAGTACTGCTCCGATTGCCGCCAACATAGATTCCTCCTGGTTGTGAAATCTTCGCGAGCCTACGCCCGTTCGGTCCAGGAGGCCATACACGACTCCCGTTATAAGCCGGCCCAATTCAGTGTAGGCAACCGGTAAAATGCCCGTGCCTGCCCTATTTAGGCTTGATTTCACCCGTGGCATCAAAACCGAATTGAGGACTCTTGTACGTTCCCGTCATCTTCACCGCCACCGCTGCACCCGCCTTCTTCCTCTTGAATAGCGGGTCCAGCGGTTTCAGAAGCGCCGATTTCATTCCCGTAGTCTCTTGCGACAATTCCGCCTCGGTCTTCAGCATTCCATGAAAATCTATTTGCTCGTTTGACAAATTGTAAGTGCCGTCCATGCGCGCCGACGCTCCCGGCACGCTAAACGACAGCTCCGAAAACTTCGCCACGCCGTCGCGCAGCTCCACATGCCCCTTCAAATTCAACACCACATTTTCCGGATCATCCGCGTCCGCCTGTGTTTGCGGTTTACTCTTGTCCTGCTTCTCTCCGCGCGCCCGCTCGCTCATCTCATCCACGCGCGTCTGCATGCTGGGTTTTGTAAACGCCCCTTCGCCGATTCCGAAATCCCCGCGAAGAGTGAGCTCCTGCAGAAACGGCCGTTTTTGCGGCGGTATCTCTAGGTGCGCTTTCAGGCTCGTCACGCCGTTCATGGGCGGATGTTTCGCCGTCACAAACAGCCGTAGCAAATCTTGAATGCGTCCGTTGTTCACTTCCATATCCAGCGAAGTTGTTTTTCCTTTTTGCCCCGGCTTGCCCGCCACGCTGCCCGAAGCCGCCACCGACGTCTGCAGAAACGACGTCGCTACCTGCTTCAAGAAAACATCTCCATTCGTCCCGTTCACATTCGCTGCGAATTTCGAGGTCAAATGCACTTCGTGCTCGCTCTTCAGCACCTTGAAGTCCGGAATATCAATCGTGCCGCGCACGCCAATTTCGCCCAGCCGCCCCGCGAAATCTCCGGTGGAAGAAAGTGTCCCGCCGATTCCCGGAAAGATCCCCAGGTTCGCCTTCTGAAATTTGTACCAACCCGAAACCGGAGTCGCGCCCAAATCATCCAGATTCAAGGGTCCGAATTTCCCCTCCGAAATAATTTCTCCCGGCGGTTCCGCGTTCTGCATCGTCACGCGGTACGACCACGCACTGCTGCGCTCGTAGGATTCCACGCTCAGCGAGTGCATCTCAAACTTCAGCGGCGCTTTGCCATCCGCCCGCGCCACTTCCAGCTCTGCTCCGTCCGCCACAATTTCGCCGATGCGCACCTCAGGTCTTTGGCTGGATTGCGAAGCCGAACTATTGGCGCTAATGCCTCGCACCGGCGCATGTACGCGCAATCCATTCAGCACTACGCGCGCGATGTAGCCGGGCCTCACGATCAGGTCCGCATACCGCGCTTCAATCTCCAGCTTCTGAATGGTCACCGCTGGCGGAGCTTCTCCCGTATCCAAGGCTTCCGCTAACGTTACATCCTCAGCCACGCATCCCGGGTTCGGAAAGTAAACCATGCGAAACTTCGCGAACGTCACCTTCGCCCGAACCGTATTTTCCAGCCCTTGCGCCACGCGCTCCTGCGTAAACGGCGACTTGATCGCCACCGCAATCACCACGACGCAGGCGATCGCCACAAACGCCGCCCCAACCCATATAGCCCAGTGAAAACGCCGCCCGCGCTCCGTCTTGCTCTTATTTCGTTTTGATTTTGCGCGCATATTAGAAGCCGTTAAGATTATGAAGCACGAGGCAGGGCGTAAGGTAGAATTCCGCTCAGAATAGGGTTGCCCCGGTTCGACCTTCCCTTATAGTAGATTGGTCTTAGGCGGCGAAAGTTACCAGGAGATTTCCATGCGTTGGACCCCAGGCGGAGTCAGCAATGACGTCGAAGACGACCGTTCCAGTAGCGGCGGAGGAGGTTTCCCCGGCGGCATCCACATCGGCATCGGCGGCATACTGATCCTGCTGATCCTGAGTTTCATTTTCAAACGCGATCTGCTCACGCCTTTCTTGGGTGGCTCCTCCACCACGCAATCCACGCAGAGCGCGCCCGCCAGCCCCACGCAGAGCGCCTCCGAACAGCGCGAAGTCCAATTCGTTTCTTTCGTCCTCGATGACGTGCAAAACACCTGGGCGAAAATCATCCCGCAATACCGTCACGCAAAACTGGTTCTCTATCGCGGCGGAATCGATTCCGCCTGTGGCCTCGCCCAGACCGCCACCGGCCCCTTTTACTGTCCCGGGGACGAAAAGGTTTATCTCGACCTCAGCTTCTTCTCCGAACTTAAAAATAAGCTCGGCGCTTCCGGCGAATTCGCGCAGGCCTACGTGATTGCTCACGAGATCGGCCACCACGTGCAGAAAATCACCGGCATCGAGCGAAAAGTCCGCCAGGAAGTCGAAAACAATCCGCGAATGGCCAACGCCATCTCCGTCCGTGTCGAGCTCCAAGCCGATTGCTACGCCGGAGTCTGGGCCAATTCCACCGAGCAGCGCGACCTCCTCCAGCAGGGCGACGTCGAATCCGCAATGAACGCCGCTGCCGCCGTCGGCGACGACCATCTCCAGAAAATGCAAACCGGCCGCGTCATGCCCGACAAATTCACCCACGGCACCTCCGCCCAGCGCACCTACTGGTTCAAGCAGGGTTTCACATCCGGCAGCCCCAGCTCCTGCGACACCTTCTCCTCAGCGCAATAGCTAGTGTCGTCGTTCACCCTTCGCATCTCTACTATTCCAGGTGTCGTCCGCCATCACCCTTTCGCTTTGATTACCTTTCGATAAATGATCCTTGGCCGCCTACCAATTCCGGCTTATGCTGGCGTGTCTGGGTCGATGCAGGACTGGACAAACGATACTTAAACAATCTAACGGGGTGAATACGATGGATCTATGGAAAAGGTCATGCGGGATAGCCTTGTTGATGCTGCTGATATTTGGTCAGTACGTTTGGGCAGGAACTCCGGACTCTGACGCTAACAAAGTCCCGAAGGTTATCCAGTCGGGCCTGGACGCATACAA
>JBEKSN010000149.1:0-9309 GCA_049517055.1 Candidatus Acidiferrales bacterium
TGCGCTTAACGGAAATTTTATGCGTGGCGATTCTGCCCGGGCTCAGCGCGTAATTCGTCGCCCTTATCTTTCGTCACAAATCTGCCACTCGGCGCCGAATCTCGCCGGCGATTTCGTTCGGGTCTTGGTCTGGCGTGAAGCGCACGGGCGCGCCGATGGTCACGCGAATATGCCCAGGGCGAGCGGTACGCCGTTCGGCCTGCCTTAGGTCAAACAGGCCAGCCAAGCGAATCGGCACTACAGGTAGGCCTAATTGCGCTGCGAGCAAACCGATGCCGGCTTGGAAGGGCAGCAATTGTCCATCTGGTGTAGTGATTCCTTCCGGGAATATCAGGATGCTCCAATCCCTATCGGCGAGATCGCCGACGAAAGAGAAACTCCGGCGGAACCCCGATTCTCGTGGCAGCGGAAACACGTTGAAAAGACCGACGACAAGAAAATAGTTCAAGCGTTTGAGGATGCGCTGAAGGAAATTCATATCTTTTGGCGGGCGGCGCATTTTGGAAAGGCGTTCCCCATCCATAGCCGTTGCAAGACGATGGCGAAACCTGGCAGGAAGCGCCGCGAGAATCCATCCGATGTCAATGTAGGTCACGTGATTGGAAACCACAAGAACGGGGCCGCGAAGCCCGCGAAGGTTTTCCCGGCCTTTCACTCGTGGAGCTGCCAAGATGTAGGTCGCCGGCCATACAACCAAGTAATAGACTGCGAGACGCATCCAGGTGACGAGCCAGTTTTGGCCCCACCGCGGATAAACGTGTTCGGTGTGTGCGGCACTTGGGCTTCGAAGAAGTTTTTCGAGCTGCGCCACTGTTTTTGCTTCGCTGAATGTCGTTTCGGTCAGATCAACCTGATACCGCCCTTCGAGCGCGCTCATCAGTTCCACTCTATCGAGTGAACTCATGTTCAATTCGCCTTCGAGCGTGGCGCTGGAGGAGAAAGCACTTTGCGGCCGGCCGGTGATGCGCGCGAGGAGTTCAGAGAGCGCGCTTGCCTTCTGAACTTCCGTGCGCATGCCAAGCTTTGCTTCCGTCACCTCGCGAATGCGCGTTAAGAGCGGTTTTTGAGTTGGCGTGCGGGGAAAATCAGGCTCCGGCCAAACCACCCATCGGTGCATGCGCTGAAACTCAGCAAGCGACTTGTTTGCGTTTTGAACTATGAGCCTGGGATCCACGGAGTTGCTATCCAACAGCAAGACTGCGCAAGGTTCCGCATTGCCGTCACGTTCCAGACCGATCACAACGCTTTCCTTCACCCCCGCCTGTTCACGCAATGCGCGTTCGAGATCTTGCGGATAGATATTCATTCCCGCGGGCGTGACAATCACGTTCTTCTGGCGGCCTTTGAAAAAGAGACGACCTTGTTCATCCACTTCCGCCAGATCGCCGGTATGAAACCATCCGTCTTCGCCGACCACCGGTTGAAGCTGCCGGCCGCTCCAATAGCCCGCCGCGATATTTTCGCCGCGAACGAGAATTTCTCCGCTCGGATCTACTTTCATTTCCAAGCCAGGGAAGAGTTTGCCGATCGAACCTTTGTCCGATCGAAATGGGTGATTCAAACTAATAAGGGATGTGGTTTCCGTGAGGCCGTAACCTTGAATCACAGCGTAACCAAGGCGGTTCCAGAACGATTCGGTCGCCGTCGGCAGGGCCGCACCGCCGGAAATGAAGGCCCAGAACTTCCAGCCCAGCCGGCGATGGATTCGCCGAAACCGCCACCAGCGGAGCAAAAAGTGTTCTTTCTCCGACGCAACAATTTCTTTCCTGAATTCCTCGATGCGGCCTTCGCTTTCAAACTGTTGCTCGATTTCACGTTCCAGCGACTCGATTACGCGGGGCACGGCGATAAGCACCGATACGCGCTCACGCTTGACGGTCTCTAACAATTCCGATGGCCGCATAGAATCAAGAAAGATGGTAGTAGCGCCGAGCATTGGCGGTATGAACAGCGCGAGGAGCTGCCCGAAAATGTGGCTGAGCGGCAGCAGGTTTAGAAATCGGAGGGGATGAAAAATTCTTTCGTAGCGGAGATATTTCTTAATTTCGCGCTCCAGCGGCTCGATATTCGCCAGAACGTTGCCGTGGGTGATCACAACTCCGCGAGGTTCGGCGGTAGTGCCGGAGGTGAAGACAATCTCCAAAATATCCTGCCGCGAAAGTTGCGAGGAGGGATAGGAGGTGTCGGAATGACCGGCGATGATTTCGGAAATAGCGTCGATGGCTAATCGCGGAATAGACAGATCGGACGTGAGAATCTCTGAGTAAACCAACAGCTTGGCGTTGACCTGCTGAGCGACGCGCGATGAGAATTCAGCGGTGGAGATTCTGTCGATAGGGACAACCACTGCGCCTCGCAGTAGACAGCCCCAAAACACTACCGCCCATTCTGGGGAATTCTCCGCCCATAGGAGAACTGCATCGCCCTTGCCGATTCCGCGAGCTTCAAGTTCTCGCGCAAAACGCCGTGCGTCAGCGGCAACGCGGCTATAGGTCCATCGCTGAATGCGATATCCGCGGTGATGGATGAAAGCGGCATCGTTACCCTGGCGAGCGTAGTCCTGGAAGAATTCGACTAGAGATTGGCGCGCCATCGGGACAATGTACCTTACTTCAAGACGCAGTTGGCAAAGTTGCCGTGCTGTTCAATATCGAGGTTCTACGGGGACTTGCCCTGAGGAGCGAAGCCGAGGAGGCTATTTCTAGCCTCCTCGTCCACGCCGTTAAGCGTTGCTGTTACTTAGAATACTTTCCGAGTACCTGAAGCAGGGGAAGGACTGATTCGGGTGCGTGAACGGTTCCGTCCAAGACATCATGGCGCGTGACTTCTACGCCATACATTGCTTCGTCTCCGCTCTTATCCGCCTGCACGACAGTGCCGATCAAGCTGACGCCGGCGAAAATGCCCTTGCTGCGGGAATAGGACAGAATCTCGGCGGTTAGCTTTAGATCAGTAGTCGCAGAAGCCTGACGTCCAACGGGACCAGCGGCCACCGAGGCGTCTCCACCGAGCTTGAATTTATCGCTCAGCAGGCTGTGCAGCGCGTGGTCGTTCATGAAAAGCAAGATTAGATCGGTTGACGAGCCGCCGATTTGATATCCGAAGCTGCCGCCTTCTACCGCCAGGTACAGCGGCGCGCTCCATCCATTTTCAGTACGGCAAACTGCTAGACCACGGCCGTAGTCCGCGCCGAAAATGAAGGCGAACTTCTTATCGCCCGGGATGATCGCGATGCATTGCGCCTTGTTCAACACATCCTGAGGGATGCTGTCGGGCGCGTTCATGATCTCTTGAAATACCGTAGCGGCCCGCTGCGCGCGATTTACGTCATCTTCCTTGTCGGAAGATGCGGATGAAACTGCGGGCATAATCAAAAACAGGACTAAAGCCGAACATGTTAGAAAGTGTTTCGACATAATTTTCTGACTCCTTTAAATTTAAAATTCAAGAACGATTGAGCGACTGGGCTATTAGTACCTGAATGGACCGAGAGAATCTGTTCCTTTGTGCACACTCGCCGCCAGCCGTTAGAATTCGCCGGTCCCGGCCGCGACGCAACGATGGTCTTATTTCACCCGAATATTCGCCATACCGTAAGGCCTGTAAAACCCGTATGGATGACCCTTAGCTCTCTTAGGGTCCTTCAACCTGTTTAGTATCCGGAGGTTACAAGATGAAAATCACGGCTACGCGCAGGTAAGCGCAACGAAGATCTCCCTGGAGGGAAAACGGAAGAGAACAAAAAACAAAGACACGTTTGCAGCTAAGGTTGTATTTGCACGAAATCCGGCGTCGCAGTTTTGTTGGGCTTGCGGGTTTTCCACCGAGACGGACGTAGCGAACCTGACCTGAGATGATTTACCGCCAGCCCGATGCCGACCGAGCTACCAACGAAATGCTTCACCTTCAACGGACCCGCCACCTTTACCGTCTGAATCCAGTGCAGTCCGCTGCTGATGGCGCAGCCGCACTGCGAGCAGTCCGGCGTCCCTCCAAAAACGCACGGTTCCACACGGCTTTTCAGGTCGGCGGAATAATTCGCGGACATTTTGGAAAAGAGACATTCATCCGGGTTTTTCGGAGGCTTTACGAAGGCCCCCGCGATCCCCTCGTTCATTAGAAGCTTGGGATATTTCGAGGTCATTGCCGGAAGCTCTTTCGCGAGAATTTCGCGATCCTCGCGAGTGAGCATTTCAACGCTCTGTTCGCCGATTTGCGGAGTGTAGAGGCTCACCCAGATTCTGTTGACCTCCGGCCGGGCGTTCCAGAAGGCAACATATTCCTGCAGGTAGCCGGGCCGCGCGAGCATCGGCCGCGTAATCACCCAATGAATGTTTACTTCTCGTCCTTCGATATTCTTGAGGATGCGCTCGTAGGTGGCCGGCTTCCGCCGGACATCGTGATCTTCGGGCAGGCCGTCCACCGATACCGCAACACGCACACGCGGGATTTTCATCCACTCCTCGGGGATGGGGATTACAGCGCTGGTGACCACGAGCGTGAATACGTTCATTTCACTCAGAGCCGGCAGAATCCGGCTGAGCTCGCGATGTCGAACCAGCGGTTCGCCGCCCACTAGAGAGACATGCATAGGCTTGTGCTGGCGCACGAGCCCGAGCACACCTTCGACCAGCGCGTCGCCGCGCTTGTCATTCAGATCACGCAAGGTAACGCCGCCCGCCAGATGCGTATCGCCATAGGCGTAACACCCGGGGCAGCTCAGCGGACATTCACGCGTGATTTCGATTGAGAGCAACGGGACTCTACCGGTCAGGATGCGTCCCCACGATGTGAGAATTTCGCGCGGCGTGATACTCGGATTGACTACGGTTGTATTCATAAGTACCTAGATGCTAGTTCTAGGCCAAGTGGTGCATGCTTTCAACCATGAAAGTAACAATGTGATTCTTTTCTAACGGTAGGCCAAGTCGGGGGCTTTGTGGATTTTACCTGCTTACGTCAGCGGTCAATGCCGTGTTGCTGCATAAAGCGCAAAGCGTCTTCGGCCGATCGGCTTCCGGCCGCGGTGCCGAGCTTATTTGACTCTGTACTTGAAAATAGCGGCCGGCGCTTCGGCGAAAATTTCGCCGGATCGAATGTGCCTCTCTTGGTATGAAACACCCAAACGTACTCGTGGCGATTCTTATCGGCATCGGAAGGTGAAACCACGGCTGAGTCAACAGCTGTCAGAGGCGTGAAATCTGAAAACCCATTCTTGTCGGTGTGAACAAGTGTGGGCATTGTGCCGTTGTAAAAATCCGCGTCGTGCGTGAATATGACGACGAAATCCACCATGGCTGGCGCCGGAGCGGGACAAATCCCGGCGAATGCCTTGCCGCGGTTCCTGGTCATCCATTTGTACTGATTCGGCGAGAGGCCGTATGCCGAGAAATATATTCTGCAAGCCTCGTTATTTTCCAACGGCTTCACGACGGGATCTTCTTCCTCATCCGCATCGCGTGGTGGTGCCGTAACATGGATGCTTCCGCTTAATGCCGGGGGCGCGCTGGGCAGGTTGTCGGCGAGTTCGACGTTACTTGCGGTGGCAGCTACAGGCGCGGGCTCCGCAGCGGGTGTGTTGGGGACGGAAACGTCCTTGCTTGAACCAGCTTTCACAGAAGAGCGTTGAGTGCTCGCGGCGGCGGTATTTGAGGCAGATTGCGTTTTGGTCTGGCCGGCTGATGCAGTTTGCGAATCTGCGTTTGTTGCATCGGCTGGCTGTGGCGCTGAACGTACGGGGGGTGGTACAGCCGTATGGGCCTGCGAGCGCGTCGAAATCGGTTGAGGTTTCGCCGTTTGTTGAGTGCCGGCCGAAGTTCTGGCGCGTGCGGCGGCTACAATTGATTGCGGTTCCTGTTGGCTGCTAATTTGCGCTTCATTCGAATTCTGGTTGTTTCCTTCCGTGTCCGGCGGTTTGGGAAGGGCTTTTTCCGGCACGTATCCCTCTTTGCCGCTGGAAGTACGAATCTTCACATAGCCCTTCTCGCGGCTGATGATTTCCACCAGCTCCCCGCATTTCAGTTTCAGAGCCACGTCGAAACTATTCAGCGAGTCGTACACCCAGACGCGATCTTCGTTCGCTCCGCACTTTATCGGGCTGGTTTCCGCTGCATGAGTTGGGAATGCGCAAACCATGACGAGAAGAATGAGAATCGGTATAGGGATACATCGCATAGTTTTCCCAGGGCCGCTTGTGCAGCGCGGTTCATTTATCGTTCGCGCGGCATCGCGATAAGCGGTCTTTTTCTCGCGGCGCATAAACTGGGAGATTGTTTTCATTTTGCGGCTCGTTGATGCCTGTTGCGTCTTTGTGCGAAGGACTTGCGAAAGGAACGGGATTGTATGTTGAGCCTGCATAAGCCCAAAAACGCAGAATCTGCAGAGTAAGTATGCGCGGTCAGAACGCGAGGCCACAACTGGACAACAGTACAGAACCAGGTCAGGGGGAAGGTTTCGTATTCTTTTCGAAAGTGCCGTTCCTACTTTTCCGCGAGATTTACTTTAACTTCTTGAAGCTCTGGACGATCCGCACCGGGAGCGGCAATTTTCGCCAGTTGCGCGTAATAATCGCGCGCTTCTTGCGGGTTTCCAGCGGATTCAGCGGCCCGCGCGGCGCCATAAAGTGCATCAAACCTGTTCGGCGAGATCTTAAGCGCGGCTTGGTAGGCAGCCAGCGCTTCTGAAGGCTGTTTTAGATCCAGGAGCAAGTCCCCCAGCATCTCGCGTGCCGGGATGGCGAGAGACTCCACGTGCTCGGACTCTTCGCGCTCGGCGGCCAGGCGCATGATTTTCACCGCTTCGCCTGATTTGCCTTCTGCATGAGCCAGCCAGGCCTCCGCTTCGCGTTGTTGAACACCTTCGCCTGGATACACTTTGTTTCCCATGCCCTTGTCGTGCAAATCCAGCGCGTCATTTGCTTCGATTAGTTTTTGTATGTCTTGCTTGGCGCCGTCCACATCACTGCTGCGAGCAGCGCCGATGGCCTTCGCCCAGTAGGTCATACCCTGGTCGCGCAAGGGAATGTTGGGGACATCGAGCGAAGCAGCTTCTTTCCAGTGATGCAGCTCGATTGCATTTCGCGCTTCCAAAGTGGCTTGCATATCTCCTATGGTCATGCGGTTCGCGCCCGGAACCGCCTTCAAGTTATTCACCACAGCGTGCGCCTTCGCTTCCTGCCCGCTCTGAAGATATGCATAGTCCAGGAAATCCATGGCGTGAGTTTGATAGTGCGCGTCGGCCATGTGCATTTCGGTGGCTTTCGCCGCCGAAGCCACGGCGGCAATGTTCGAGTCGATCGATTCCTGCCACAGGCCCAGTCGGGTGAAAATATGCGACGGCATGTGTATCGCGTGCGAAGAATCGGGAGCAATTTTCGCGTACATGCGCGCGGCTACCAAGCCTTCGCCGGCAAGTTCGGGAGTATCGCTTGCATGAATGATGTAGTGGGCTACGCCGGGATGTTCCGGTTGGCTGACAAGTAGCGGATCGAGAACTGCGAGAGCATTCTTGCGGTTGGTCAGACCCTGTTCTCCATAATCCGCTAGGGCAATGAGCGACAAGGCATAGAATGCCGCTGCATCGGTGTCTTTGGGGTTATCCTGATGAAGTTTTTTCATGGCCGTTGAGTAGGCTTCGGCCCGCGCCGTGTGAGTAAGGTCCGATTTATCCTGATAGAACACAGCCGCTGCAGAAATGTATTCGGCCTCTCGATCGGTTGTGCCGCCGATCTTTCCGGCTTCCTCCAAATCCTCCCGACCCTCGCGCAAATCCTTCGCATCTGGAAAATCCCAGAGCTGATGATAAAGCGCCATGGCTTTTCCCCAATCGGCCATTGCGCAACGCGGGTCCTGCTGCGCCGCTTCCGCAAATGTCTGCTCGGATTGCATGTATTGAAAGGAATGAAGCAGCGCTACAGCTTTTTCCATCGTGGACTGCGCGGCGGGCGAGCAGGAAGTGGGGAAGTTCACTTTGCCGAGCTGCGCTGGATGGAGCGCTTCTGCGGTGAGCACACGAGACTCCTCATGGCCGATTTGTGAGGCGCTGAGGAAAAACGACAACGGCAAACTCCCGGCGACTAGCAATAGTGCTCGGGTCCATCGCATCGCACCACCTCCGCAATCCTGCTTATACTAAGTGTATCTCCGTTGGAAGTTGCTACGCACTTCAAGAACATCGATCCGCCCGGCTATTTTTTGTGGTGACCCGCTCGCCTCTTTTTATCGTAGCGGGCCAGAGCATCTTCGATCACGGGATAAGCCATTTTAGCCGGCAAAATATCGTCTACTTCCACGATTTTCCCCTCGAGGTTTTTGTAGTCCTGAAAAAACCGGCGGATCATGGCAAGTTTGTGCGGCGGCAATTCACTCGCTTCGTGGTAGCTGTTGTATTCCGGGTCAGCGGTGGCGACGGCGATCACTTTGTAGTCCTTTGTGCCCGAATCAATCATGGACATCAACCCGATGGTTCGCGCGTCCATGATCGTGAGAGGAACCACCGGCACTTGGCAGAGCACAAGAACGTCGAGAGGATCGTGGTCTTCCGCGAGCGACTGCGGGACGAATCCATAATTTGCCGGGTAGTAAACCGCCGAATAGAGCACGCGATCCATTTTGATGATGCCGCTGCCTTTGTCGAGTTCGTATTTCACGCTCGATCCCAGCGGAATTTCAATGACGGCGTGGAATTCCTTCGGGACGTTTTCGCCTGGACTCAGGTCATGCCAAGGATGCATCGGAAACCCTCCAGATTGCGGACTAATTGTAGGTCACACAGGGCGATTCGTGAGCACGACCTTGCCACCCTGGCGCGCAAATACAAAAACGGTTTTAGGGTCGACGTCCTGCAACGCTCTGTCCTTCAAATAATCTTCGGTGAAAAGAAAAACTCGCCCGTCGCCGCGCCATAGGCTGGTGAAGGATTGATTGTCCTCAAAAATACTCGGAGCGCCCGGGAAATACGAGCCGTACCATAAATTTCCGTCGCGGCCGTTGAGCACGTGCAGCTCGATTCCGGTGTAATAGTTCAAAGTGGAACCGAATTCATACTTCCCGTTAATGACGATGGTATCGCCGGGTTTGTATTCCCTCTGGATCTTCAGCGCGATATTCTTGGATGTAAGTTCCGGCGAGAAGATCACGAATCCTTGATGTACGCAGAACAAAACCACGATCATCATCCCGGTAAGCGCGAGGTTGCCTTTCAGAGGCGCGCCACGCCTGCGAAAAATCCAATTCAGTCCGGTGCCGATCAGGAGCGCGAATCCAACCAGCCAAAGCGGCGTGCGAAACAATCCGAAGGCTTCAATAGTCA
>JBEKSN010000150.1:0-9129 GCA_049517055.1 Candidatus Acidiferrales bacterium
CCGTGGCGTACACGGAATCCCCGGACCCGAGCGCTCGCCTCGCTCCACCAGTTTTTCCAGCTCGCCGTCCGTCCACGTCTTCGTCCGGCTTGGAGCCCCTTCCCGGCGAGAAGCTCTCCAAATGGAAAGCGCATCAGCATCTTCCGATCGACACCAAAGAAGATCTCGACGCTCTCCCCGTTCCCGACGCTGTTCGTTTCGCGCCTCTCGCGCCTCTATCGCCTTTGGAGCAGACCGAAACGGAAGATCGCCCCGCTCACGATTCGCGGGAACTCCATGATTCACGCTCCCAGCTTGAATCCAGCGCAGATCGCGAAACTCACTTCGGTCACGAATCCGTCGAAACCGTTCGCGCGCACGATGACCATCTCCCCTCGGATCTCAGCGAGGATGAAGTCACCGCGCTAGCCGAGCATATCGCCGAAGCTCAGGATGATGCCGCCGCACGCGTGGCCCAGGATCGCGTTTTCGCCGCCGCAGACGCTGCAGCGGAAGGACACGGCACCGAATCAGACGCGGAGGCAGAAGCAGAAGAAATCGACGCAGCAGAAGAGGAAGCGGAAGAAGAAGTTGAACACGAAGGCTCGCAGCTGGCATCAACCGAGCACGAGCATACAGACGAAGAGCACGCAGCCGCCGAACATTCGGACCATATCGAGCATCTGGACTCCGAACACTCAGAGCACGCCGAGCATTTGGATTCCGAAGCGCAGCCGCCCGCGAACGATGTCTCCATGTCGGCGGAAAATCCTCGTCCGGCCGGGCAGCCGCCAACGCAAGCGCGCGTACGCAACGACTTCCGCTCGCGCATGCAGAATCCCGCTCGCCGGGGACAGCGCGATCGCGGACGCCGCGACGACCGCAATCGCCGGCCGCAGCACAGCCAGGGCCATCATCGCCCGCAGCAGCCTCGCCGCACGCAGCTCATTGCCGACATGCTGAAGCAGGGCCAGGAAATCATCGTCCAGATCGCCAAGGAGCCGTTGGGCAAAAAAGGCGCGCGCATCACGAGCCACATCGCTCTTCCCGGCCGCTTTTTGGTTTACATGCCCACGCTCGATCACACCGGCGTCTCTCGCAAAATCGCGTCCGCCGAAGAGCGTTCCCGCTTGCGCCATCTAGTGAACGACGCTAAGGGCGCTTCAGGCGGCGGTTTCATCGTGCGCACCGCTGCTGCCAGCGCCGCCCCCGAGGAAGTTCGCGCCGACGTGGAATTCCTCACCCGCACCTGGACCGAAATTAAAGCCCGCTCCGAACAGCGCAAGGCTCCCTCGATCTTGCACCGCGATTTGAACCTGGTCGAACGCATCCTTCGCGACTACATCACGCCCGATTTCGGCGCCATCTGGGTCGATACCGAAGAGGAGTACACCAAAGTCGTTGACTTCATGAGCCGCTTCCAGCCGCAGCTCGTGGGTCGCGTGAAGCTTTACACCAAGGAAACCCCAGTCTTCGAAGAATTCGGCATTCAGCAGGAAATTGACAAAGGCCTGCGTCCAAAAGTGTGGCTGAAATCCGGCGGCTATATCGTCATCAACCACACCGAAGCGCTCGTCGCCATCGACGTCAACACCGGGAAATTCGTGGGCAAAGGTTCCAACCGCCTGGAAGACACGATCGTCCGCACCAACCTCGAAGCGGTGAAGGAAATTGTCCGTCAGATGCGTTTGCGCGATCTCGGCGGCATCATCATCATCGACTTCATCGACATGGAAGAGCGCCGCAACCGCGAAAAAGTAATGGCCGCGCTGGAAGATTCTCTCCGTGCCGACCGCGCTCCTTCAAAAGTTCTGCGCTTCAACGAGTTCGGCCTGGTCGCAATTACGCGCAAGCGCACCAAGCAGGCACTCGAACGCACACTCTGCCAGCCGTGTCCCTATTGCACCGGCTCCGGCATGGTGAAATCAATTCCCACTCTGTGCTACGAAATTCAAACCGAAGCCCGGAAAATGGCTCCGGAAGTCAGCTCCGGCAGCCTCACCCTGCGCGTCCATCCCGAAATCGCCAAAGCGCTCAAGACCCGCGAATCCGAGCTAATGGACGAACTCGAGCGCTGGGCCAAGAAGAGCATTATCATCCAAGCCGACCCAACGCTGCATTGGGAGCAGTACGACATCTACTAAGGTTTGGACGTAGGAACGAAAGGCGCCACGGAGAATTCTTCTGTGGCGCCTTTGTTTTTCAAAGTGCGTGGCCCCTAGCGGCTTGCCCTTTCAGCAGGAAAGTCTTGGGAAACCTGCCCTCACCACAAATCTTGAAAGACCCAAAGTTTTTGTACCATTCGCCTTCCGGCGCAACAGGCTCGGATTCCCGCCACAGTTTCAGCTGGTAGAGGTCCTCCGCCGTGATTCGACGCTCAGAGAGGCGGTCGAAAAGATGTTGCCGCAGGGCTGGCGGGAGATCAGTCCACTGAATTTTCGGCATTACTCGCCGAAAGTCATCCGCGCAAGTTCCTTCTTAATCTTCTGGCGTGCCGCAGGATCCGAAGCTTCGGACAGCTGGTTTGCCAACGTGAAGAATCGTTCCTTCTCCGCCTCTTTGGATTGCATGCCCGCCTCAATTAAATCGACGAGCACGCGGCTGGCGCTCGTCTTCCGCGTTTTGGCGATCGCTCGCACGTGTTTGGCAATGCGCGTGGGGATCGTGACGCTCTGTCGAACGGCCTTCTCCGATTTAGCCATATCAATCATCTTACACCATCTTGCACCACAATGCACCGCACTTGTGTTATGGCTGCCCTCTTAAGTCGCCGCATAATTCGGTGTGCTATCATGTCGCGAGCGTTAGAGTCACAACTCCGAGCAAGGAGCTCGATTTGCCTGCGCGCGCCCTCAATGGAAACGTCATCCGCGATGAGATTTATGCGGAACTTGCCGGCGAAATTTCTGCGCTGGCTGCTGCCGGAATTCGCCCCGGACTTGCCGCCGTTTTTGTTGGAGACAATCCCGCCTCGAAAATTTACGTAAAGAGCAAAATCGCCACATGCGAAAAGCTCGGACTTGCAAGCATTCAGGTGACGCCGCCGGCTGCCATCACAACCTCAGAGCTACTTGCCATTATCGAGGACCTGAATCGCCGCGATGATGTTGACGGCATCCTGGTTCAGCTCCCGCTGCCCCCGCAAGTGGATGCAAGGAAAATTCTCGAAGCCGTGGACCCGGCGAAAGATGTGGACGGGTTTCATCCGCTGAATGTCGGCCGTCTGGTCGCCGGCCGCCCCACGCTCGTTGCATGCACGCCCTCCGGTGTGATGGAGCTTTTGCGCCGTAGCAGCATTCCGCTCGAAGGCGCAAACGCTGTGGTCGTCGGCCGCAGCGATATCGTCGGGAAGCCAATGGCGCTTCTTCTGACGCACGCGAACGCTACTGTCACAGTCTGCCATTCGAAGACACGCGACTTGCCCGAAACCGTGCGCCGCGCAGACATCGTGGTTGCCGCCATGGGTCGCGTGGCGATGATCACGCCGGATTACATCCGTCCCGGCGCCACGGTAATAGACGTCGGCATCAACCGCGTCACGGATTCCTCTCAAGCGGAAAAATTCTTCGCGCATTTTCCCGAGCGGCTCGCTGAATTTCGCGCCAAAGGTACCGCGCTGGTTGGTGACGTTCATCCAGACGTGGCTGGCGTTGCCGGCGCGCTCACTCCGGTGCCAGGCGGCGTCGGACCGCTCACTATCGCTATGCTGATGAGTAACACAGTGAAAGCCGCACGTTTGCGGCGCGGCTCGCGCGTACCGTCTGCTGCGGCCGTCCGGCACTGATGCTTTTCTATGCTTAGGGTCGGCCTCACAGGCGGAATCGCGACCGGCAAGACAACGGTGGCCTCTATGCTCCGGGACCGCGATGTTCCCGTGCTCGACGCTGACCCGCTAGGCCACGAACTTCTCGAACCTGGGCAGGCGGCCTATGAAGAGACCGTCGCAGCTTTTGGCCGGGAGGTTCTCGACGCAGGCGGCAAAGTGAACCGCGCAAAGCTCGGCGGCATCATATTCGCTGACGCTCAAAAGCGCGCGCGGCTCAATCAGATTCTTCATCCGCGAATCCTCGATATTCTGCAAAAGTGGTTTGCAGCGCTCGATGAACCGGAAGGCCCGGAGTTTGCCGTCGTTGAAGCCGCGCTCATCGTTGAAGCCGGTTACAACCGGAATCTCGACAAGCTCATCGTTTGTTGGTGCCGGCCCGACCAACAGCTGGAA
This sequence comes from Candidatus Acidiferrales bacterium, assembly GCA_049517055.1. Taxonomy (GTDB): domain Bacteria; phylum Acidobacteriota; class Terriglobia; order Acidiferrales; family UBA7541; genus Palsa-295. The sequence goes on from JBEKSN010000150.1 coordinate 4,199, forward strand.
CGTTTAACGCTTCGCGGACTCTCGATGGAAGAAGTCCAACAGCGCATCGGTGCGCAAATGCCGCCGGACGAAAAACGCAAACTCGCCGACGAAGCGATCGATTGTTCGGGCTCCATTGAAGAGACTCAGCAGCAGGTGAACCGCGCTGTTGAAAAACTCAAATTGGCCGGCTCCCGGAGAAACATTCCCTGACCCGGCAGCGTATTTACAGGTAGGGATGCAGAACACCGCATGCCCTGTATTGTCTTGGAAATCCTCAAGAAAAGGACGTTCGCCATGCATCGACCCGGAGACAAAGGACGCGCAATCCGCCTGCTGGCCATCGGATTAATCATAGGCCTGGGCGCATATTGGGCCGGCTCGCGCTGGGGCCAGCGAGTTCCCTCGGTTGTAAATGCTCTGCGTTCGTCCTCAACTCCCAGCGAGGCGGGGCTGGATCCCACAGAAACCGAGAACGTCCGTATCTACAAACAGGCGGCGCCCGCCGTCGCTAACATCGTCACACGAACAGTTGAATACGACTTTTTCTTTAATCCCGTCCCGGTGGAAGGCGCCGGGTCAGGCTTTCTGATGGACAACGACGGCCACATTTTGACGAACTTCCACGTCGTTCAGGGCGCGCAGACCATCGAAGTCACTCTGGGCGATCAATCGCGTTACAAGGGAAAATTGGTCGGCTCCGATCCGAACAACGACATTGCACTGATTCAAATTGATCTCGCCGGACGCAAAATCACGCCCTTGCCCCTCGGCGATTCCCGCAATTTGCTGGTCGGCCAGCGCGTGCTCGCCATCGGCAATCCGTTCGGATTCCAGAGCACTCTCACCACCGGCGTGGTGAGTTCGCTGGGCCGCACGGTGCAAACGCGCGAAAATACCTTCATCGATGAAGCCATCCAAACTGACGCATCCATCAACCAGGGGAATTCCGGCGGACCATTACTGAATTCCCATGGCGAGGTGATTGGGATCAACAGCGCGATTTATACGCCCGCCGGCGGTACCGGCGGCATCGGCATCGGCTTCGCCATTCCGATCAATACGGCCAAACGCGTCGCCAATGATCTGATCACGCGCGGCCGCGTGCGCCATGCCACTCTTGGAGCCGAAGGCCGCGCGCTCTGGCCGCGACTCGCTGAAGCGCTGAATCTTTCCACACAACAAGGAATCTTGATCGAGCGAGTCGAGCCCGGTGGGCCCGCGGCCCAAGCCGGTATACGCGGCGGAACGAAATCCCTGACGGACAACCGCATGCAGGAATTACGTGTGGGCGGCGACGTTCTGATCGCCATTGACGGAAAGCAAATCGCCAGCCAGTCCGACTTGAGCCTTCTGTTGAATCGCTCTCAACCCGGCGACACCGTTACCGTCACTATTGTGCGCGACGGCAAAAAAATGGACCTGCCCGTGAAGCTGGGCGGGGACTGAAGCATTCGCCATCTTGGCTTTGGCGCAGCCCGATGAAAATGGAAAAAACGGACTATGGTCTTGACGCTCCCGGGCTTGTCCGTGGATTTCTGTTCGGCGGTCCGGCGCTGTTCGCGGCGGGATATTTCTTGGTCGACTGGGCCAAGACCAGAAACATCGGGCCCTTGATCGGGATTGGCTATACTGCGTTTTATACCGGCATTGTCTTCTTCATCGAATCATTCTTATTGATGGGCAGCAGCTATTATGGAAAGTTTCGCGCACGGGACAAGCTTCTCGATAGCCTGCATCTTCGCGGAGATGAAACCGTTCTCGATGTCGGTTGCGGCCACGGGCTGCTGCTGATCGCCGCGGCGAAGAGGCTTCCGCGTGGGCGCAGCATCGGGATCGACCTGTGGTCTCAGGTGGACCAAGGAAACAATTCGCGTGAGGCGACGCTGGAAAACGCGAAGCTCGAAGGTGTGGCCGATCGCGTGGAAGTGCGCGATGGTGACATGCGAAAGCTGCCCTTCCCCGACGCCTCGATGGATGCAGTGATAGCCAATCTTGCCATCCACAATATTTCGAACCGCGAAGGTCGCCGCGAAGCCATCGCCGAAATCGTACGTGTGCTGAAACCCGGAGGGCAAGTCGCGCTAATGGATTTCAAGCACGTGGGCCAATACGCGGAAGACTTGAAGAAAGACGGAATAGCGGATGCTCGCGCTTCCGGTCCCATCTTTTGGATTTTCCCGCCCGTTCGAGTTGCCCGCGGCCGCAAGACCTAATTAAGGGTCAGAGGCAAGCTTCAGCTGTCTTGCGTCGCGTTCTTCACGCTATGCAAGTGATCTTTACGTCGCGCGGTCACTCCATTCTTCGCGCAGGTTTTCGCGCTCGTCTTCGCTAAGTCCGAACCACGATTCGGCGACATCCCGGACGCGCTCCAGCGCCGCCTGAATTTCTTTTTGTTTTTGATGAACGATTTCGCTGTCAGCGTCCACCGGCACACGGATCGGCGGCGCCACGAACATCACCGCGCGTGAAAATGGATACGGAAGCTGAAACAAATCCCAGGACTTCTTGAAAGTATGCGCTCGTTGCAGCGCGATGTGAAACACCGAGACTGGCTTTCCCGTGCGCCGCGCGAGAATCACAGCTCCGGGTTTTGCAACGTAGCGCGGCCCACGTGGACCATCGATCGTGAGCGCCACGTGCTTTCCTTCTTCCAGGCGGCTCGCCATAATCGTCAGCCCTTCGATGGCTCCGCGCGACGAACTTCCCTGGGCAGTCCCGAATCCGAGCTTTTCGATCACGCGCCGCGTCCACTGCCCGTCGAAATTCACAGTATTCAGCACTACGATTCCGCGTTTGCGCCAGACCCAGATCGCGGAAAAAATGCAGCGGTGCCAGAACGCGCCGATCGCAGCTTCACCTGCATCGCGAATCTGCACTGCATTTTGCACCCCGACATATTCCACACGCAGCGTAGGCCCAATCAGCCGCACCACCCAATACACCGCCCAGGCGATGACAGGAATTTGCATTCGCCGCCAGCGCGAAAGCTCCGGTGGGCGCGCGTCGAATTGCTGATTGGCATTTTGGCGGTCGTGCGGGACGGCCGATTTCGCATCATTTGCCACTGCGGTATAGTATAGAACTTCACGCAAATTCAGATGTACTCCAGAACACAATTCGCGCGCAGCCATAACACTGTTTTCAGCTTAGCCCGGCGGCACACGCTCTGCCGGCGATTCTTGGTCTCCCTTGCTGAAGTTCTTTTTACATTTGTGCTCATTTTTCTCTGCACGCCGGCACTGTCTGCACAGCAGACGAATGCGAATGTGATCGGCCGCGTGGACGGCAACGACATATCGGTGGAAGGCGGCGCGGCCAGCCTCGGAAACAGCGGTCTGTCGAATGGGGGAACCAATGGGCAGCTCGCCAGCTTTTCCGTCACCAACGGCAGCGTGGTCACCGTACACGTGGGGCAGGCGCGAATGGCGCTTGCGGCCGGCGGCCAAATCGACATTTGTGGCCCGGCAAAATTTACCGTGCTCGAATCCGGCGGCGCGATTACTCTGGCGCTGAATTTCGGACGCATCCGCGTGCAGATTCCCGCGACGGCTGCTTTGCGCATTTATACGCCCACCATCGTTGCCACACCGCTCGATATCGGCGGAGCGGTTCGCGACATTACCGTCGGGCTGGATTTGAATGATTCGCTGTGCGTGCTCTCGACCAGCGGCGCCATCCGCCTCGAACAGCAATTCAGCGGAGAAGGATTAATCGTGCCGCAAGCGGGAGAATTTTTTCTCGCAGGCGGAAACCTTATCCCGGTTGCGGGCGCGCCGGGGAGCTGCGAATGCACGGCGTTTGTAGCACGGGCTACTCCTCCCCCGGCGCCGTCGCAGCCCGTGCCCGCGCAGAACATCCCACCCGTGTATATGATTCCGCCGGTCGTATCGCAAGTGCAGCCCGAAGTCGCGCCCGCGAATACCGCGGTCGCCGAGCCGGCAGCTCCAAGAAGCAGAGTGCAGATTGGCACGCTGGCACGCGCGAACGAAATGCATCCGGTGCCGGCTCCGTCGCAGAACAACCTCGAGCCGCCAATTCCGGATATTACCATTCCCCAGTACACCGTAATCGTGCAACCGTTCATGATGTCTGTGACACCCTCTCCACTGCGGCCCGCGGATACTCCGACGGATACGGCGCTGCTGGTACGTGTGGCGCGCGTTGCGCCGGAGTGGGAGTTCAGCGGCCACGTCGATGCGCCAGAGTTTGCGGTGGACATGCAGCGGGCGCTGGGGCAAAAGGCTTCGGCGCCCCAGCCACAGCCTATACATGCGAGCCAGCCCGCCAAGAAGAAGCGCGGATTCTGGGGCTCGCTGAAGAGCATCTTTGGCGGCGGTGACGAGACCCGCCAGTAGTCTTATTCCGGCCACTTCGTGGCCTCTGCCCCAGGCTCGACTGTCTGATCTCCCAGGCTCGACTTGCCGTCGACCCGGGAGCCCTATCATGGACCTGGGCGGCCCCTGACGAAGTGGCCTCGCTCCGGATGACAGGTAACTAGGTTTGGAGTCATCGACAATTTCCAGGCGCTGTTGGCCTTACATTCCCTCGTAGTTGGGGCCGCCGCCACCTTCTGGCGGGACCCAGTTGATGATCTGGTAGGGGTCGGCGATATCGCAGGTTTTGCAGTGGACGCAGTTTGCGGCGCTGATCTTCAATTTTGGCCCGTCTTTATCGGACACCATTTCGTAAACGGCGGCGGGACAAAAATACTGGCAGGGGTTTCCGTATTCGCGGACGCAGCGGTCGCCGCAAATATTCGGCTCCAGAACGATGAGATGGCAGGGCTGATCTTCGTCGTGGCGAGTTCCGGAATGATAGACGTCGGTAAGGCGGTCGAACGTGAGTTTTCCATCGCCGCGAAAACGGGTGGATTGATCCACGAGGGTGCGGTCGCGATTCAGCTTCTCGTATTCCTTGTAGCCCGCTTCGCTGTGCATGGGATCGACCAG
>JBEKSN010000151.1:0-9062 GCA_049517055.1 Candidatus Acidiferrales bacterium
ACCTAACCTCTCAGAAAGAGGCCAACGCAACCTTTCGCCCGATCCTCGACGGTTTGTCTCATAGCGGAGTTCATCTTCATGTTCATGAAGTCTTTCTGTTGCCGGGAAGCTCGCCGCATCACGCCCATCATCACCAACAGGAAGAAATGTTTCTGATCAGCGAGGGCCAGGTGGAAGTCACCATTGGCGATAAAACGACCAAGCTCGGGCCCGGCTCGGCCGCTTTCGTCGCTCCCGGCGACCAACATCAAATCCAAAACATCGGAACGAGTCCTGCGGAGTATTTCGAAATCATTCTCGATCCACCAGCGCCGCACTAGAACGAGCATCCGATTGCTGGTTGTGGAAAAAATGTTTCGAGAATCTGAAAGCGACGTTTAGTCCTGCGGCGTCTTGGCCAGAGGGACTTCAAAAAACATCAGAGGTTTATTCCCCGGGATCACTACCGCGTCAGGAACGTACAGTACGGAAGCGCCGGCCAGCGACATGTCCCGGCTCAAATCGAAATAAAGAAACCCATGAATCGTGGCCATGGGCGGGACCACATCCGCATCGAGTGCAAGCGGCTGCAGAATGTCTTCGATTTTGGCGGATTTTTTATCGCCGCCTGGCAGGGAAACGTGCGGAATGCGACCATTCTTAGGGCCTGAAGGGCCCTGCGGATGCGCAATCAGGTACGCCGCCTCGGAAGGCTTGAGCGAGTCAATATCCTGGTGCTGGCCGTTGCGAAAGTGGACTTCCAGTTGGATCGTGTTGAGGTCGATGCGAATCGGATGGTCCGATTCATTGCGCAGGAAAATTTCCACCGGAAGAATTCCTGCCGGTATTGGGTCTGCCTTGCCGAATTTCTCTTTAGCGCGCCCGCCATCGTCGTACGCATCGGCCAGGATCGTCATGCCCTCGTGAGTATCGTGTGCGATGGAAGGCGCAGGCTGTGCCGAAGTGTTCTGGCTTGGTTTCACGCCGGGTGACTGCGCGAACCCGCTTGCGCACATCACTAAACACGCTAGAACTAGTGCGCTGGCTCGAATCATCTATGGACTTTCCCGGCTTGCGACTTCGATGCTCGGTTTCAGCGGGAAGTTGTGCACGTTCCCGCTCGCTGCCACTATAATACCTGCTTTGTGTGCGGAGTCGCTGCGGGAAGTGCCTGGCACCTACAGGCATCGCGAGTCGCCACAATGCCTTCCCATGTACTTCCTATATCGAATTATCACGGCAGTTGGCATGCTCGTACTGGCGCCATACTTTGCGTTGCGGGGCTGGCGGCGCGGCGAGCATTCCGGTGCTTTGCGCGAACGTCTCGGAATTCTGCCAACGGGCTTCGCGGCTGACACAAGCAGCGCGGCAGTAGGAAGAGCGGGGAATGCGCCCGGTGGCGGAGCAATTTGGATACACGCAGTTTCGGTAGGAGAAGTTCTCGCCGCTAAGCCCCTGGTGGACGGGCTCAATCGCGAGTTTCCCGGCCGGCCGATCTTCGTTTCCACCACGACGGAAACCGGTCAGCGACTCGCGCGCGAGCGATTACAATCCGCCAACGAAATATTTTATTTCCCTCTCGACTGGGTGGTGCCGGTGCGCCGAGCTTTGCGCACGATTCGACCGGCACTCGTGATTGTGATGGAAACGGAGATTTGGCCCAATTTTTTGCGGGAAGCCCGCCGCTCCGGTATTCCGGTGATTTTCGCGAACGCGCGCATCTCCGAAAGGTCCTTCTCCCGCTTCGAACGATGGAGATTTCTGCTTGGGGTATTTTTCGAGCGTACTCTTCAGGATGCGGAGTTGTTTTTGGCGCAGAGTGAAGCAGACGCGAAGCGCCTGGTCAGTATGGGTGCGCTCGAAGACCGCGTGGAAATCACTGGCAACCTGAAATATGACGTGGAACCGGCCGCCATCGGAAGATTCGGCGCGTGGCTCGAAACACAGACTCGACAGCAAGAGCGCTGGCCGGTGCTCGTTGCCGGCAGCGTTGTGGAAGGAGAAGAACAGGCCGTGCTCGCAGGATACGATGCCGTGCAGCGGCAATGGCGCCGAACCTTGCTGATACTTGCGCCTCGAAAGCCCGATCGATTTATCGCCGCGGGTGAAATTATCGCCGAAGGTGGTTGGAATACCGCTCGACGAAGCCAACTGGACCTCAGTAAGCCCCTGGGCGAAAACATCGATGTGCTCGTCCTCGACTCAATCGGTGAGCTTGCGGGACTGTATTCGCTGGCGGATGCTGTGTTCGTGGGTGGCTCACTGGTCCGCGCCGGCGGGCACAACATTCTGGAGCCTGCGTGTTTTTCGCGCCCTCCCGTTTTCGGGACCTCGATGGAGAACTTTAGCGAGATGGCGGACCAGTTTCTGGATGCACACGCGGGCGTGCAAGTTGCGAACGGAGAGCAGTTGGGGAAAGTCTGGGTGCAATTGATTGAGGACAATGCGATGCGCGAGCGCATGGGGAAGGCGGCGCGCGAAATAACAGAACGGAATCGCGGGGCGACGGCGCGCTCGCTAAAACGCATCATGGAGGTGATAGCCCAAAGCGAATGCCGCAGCCGTGGCGCTGCCGCCAGTGGTGTAAATGCCGCCGAGAGCCATGAAAAGGGAAGCGCGGCGTGACGCTGAAGGAATCACTCCTGTGGCCGCTGTCGTTACCCTACGGCCTTTTGGCGCTTCTCCGGGCGGGGGCATACCGGAAGGGAATTCTTCGCCAGCGTCGCTTGCCTGGGGTCGTCATCAGCGTCGGGAACCTGACAGTTGGCGGGACCGGCAAAACGCCAATGGTGCTATGGATCGCTGAGCGCCTGATCGTGGAGGGCAAAACCGTCGGAATCCTTACCCGAGGGTATCGAGGCAAGACTGTCGGAGCATCGGCAAAGACTTCTCAAACGACGGCCCACCCAAGGGTCATTTCCACTAGCGATGAAGTACAACTTTTGCAATCTCGTTTAGGAGAACGCGTGTTACTCGGTGTCGGTGCAGATCGCTACAAGAGTGGCCTCGCGCTTGCCGGCGGCGGCGTAAATTGGTTTATCCTCGACGATGGTTTTCAACATTTACCGCTCGCGCGTAACGTCGACATCGTTTTGATCGACGCAAGCAAGCCTTTCGGCGGCGGGCATTTGCTGCCGGCCGGTCGCTTGCGCGAGCCGCGCACCGCGCTCGATCGCGCGGATTTGATCGTCATCACGCGCAGCAACCATGTCCCCGCAATCGAATCCGTCGTACGGCGCTATTCGGCCGCGCCCATTTTTTACGCCCGCACCGAACTCGCTTCGATCTATTCACCTGCCCACCCACAACTCACCGCCTCGGAGGCGCGCTCTAAGACATTTTTTGCCTTCTGCGGAATAGGCAATCCGGCCGCATTCATTGCGGATCTGCGCGGTTGGGGTTTCCAAATTGCCGGCCATAGGTTTTTTTCCGACCATCATCGCTTTTCCAAATCCGACATCGCGGAGATTGAGAAACAAGCCAGGAAGTTAGGGGCCACCGATCTCATTTGCACGGAGAAGGATAAATTTAATTTGAAGGAAGCTCCTCCATCCATGGATCTATGGATCTGCTCCATTTCGCTGCACGTGGACAAAGCAGATGATTTCTGGCAAGCCCTTATGAAGAAAGCGCAATCCCGCATTGGCAATTCGCAGTGAGCATCCGACGATGTTGGCCGCGAAAAAATATGCGCGGATTGGCACGTTCACTAAGGCTGTGATACGTTCCGTCCTGTTGATGGGAAGTCGCGTATTCATTCTAGGTTTTGGGGAGATGTGTTGAACGCTCGGCCAAGAAAAACGAAGCGGCATTCGAGCGCCGCAGCTCGAGCCGCTGTGCGCACTACGGACGCCAGCGTAGACCTTACGCGCCTGCTCGACATCGTGGCTTCCTTCCCGCGGCAGACGATTTGCCTGGTGGGAGATTTTGTGCTCGACGAATTTGTCTCCGGTGAAATCTCGCGTATCTCGCGCGAGGCTCCCGTGCTGATTCTGCGGCATCGCCGCACCGACGCTTATCCCGGCGGCGCTGCCAATGCCGTAAACAACCTCGCGGATCTTGGCGCGCGCGTTTTGCCCGTCGGCGTAGTGGGCGAAGACGAAGGCGGCAAGGCCTTGTTGGATTATTTCCGTCGAAAGCGAGTGAACGTATCCGGAATCCTTCGCACCCGCGACTGGGTGACTTCCACGAAAACGCGTTATCTCGCTGGATGGACGCATACCACCGAGCAACAAGTTCTTCGTGTGGACCGCGAGCCTCGGGAAGAGCTGTCAGCGCGCATCCAGGATTCGGTTGAGCGCAAAGCTCGCCAGGCTGCGAGCCGCGCAGACGCGGTTCTCATTTCTGACTATGGTCTTGGAGCCGCGTCGCCGGCCCTCGTCCGGAAGCTCAGCTCGAAATGTATCACGCTCGACTCGCGCTATCGATTGCTGGACTATCGCGATGCCGGAATTACGGCCGCAACGCCGAATGAACCCGAACTCGAAGCGGCTTATCACGTGGCCGTCGGCACGGACGCGCGAAAACTGGAAGAATTGGGCGCCCGCGCCTTGTCTGATCTGCGTCTCCAGGCGCTTCTAGTTACGCGCGGCAAGGATGGCATGGCCGTCTTCGAAAGCGGCCCTGGAAGGGGACCACGCTCCCGCAACATTCCAATCTACGGTCCGGACACTCCTGTGGACGTTACCGGTGCGGGCGATACGGTCATCGCGGTTTTTACGCTGGCGCTTGCAGCCGGCGCTTCCTACCTGGAAGCGGCTCATCTCGCGAATTATGCCGGCGGAATCGTGGTGATGAAGCGTCGAACCGCAACCGTTACCCGCGCGGAACTCGAAGCCGTGTTGCGCCGCGAAGCCACAACCCAGCGCTGAACACTTTTATGGACACCCGCGAAAAAATACTTTCACGCGAAGGTCTTCACGACGTGCTCGACGAGCATCGCCGTGCCGGCCGCAAAGTCGTGTTCGCCAATGGCGTTTTCGACTTGCTGCACGTGGGACACGTACGCTATTTGCAAGCTGCTCGCGAAGAAGGCGACTTGCTTGTGGTGGGCTTGAATTCCGATGCCAGCACTCGCACGTTGAAGGGCGCGGGCCGTCCTATCTTGACCGAACGCGCGCGTGCTTCGCTCGTAGCCGCCGTGGCGGCGGTGGATTACGTTGTAGTTTTCGACGAACTCGACGTCAATGCGCTGCTGCGCGAGTTTCAGCCCGATGTGCATGCGAAAGGCACGGACTACACGGCCGATACCGTTCCCGAACGTGATTTGGCGGCGCTGCTGGGAATCCGCGTGGCGATCGTTGGCGACCCCAAAAACCATTCCACGCGTGATTTTCTCGCCCGGTTGCGCCACGAGAAAGATGCCTGAGCAGCGATTGTCCCTCCCGCGGCTCGGATCGTTGGGTGCCATCGTCCGCGCGCTGCCCGCCGCCTCGCCTGCGCCAAAGCCGCGATTTCGCGAAACGATTTACCTTCACCGCGCGTCTTACTCGCCTGCCATGCTTTTGACCACAGCGCACCAGGTTGTTGACGCCATCGAGCGCCGCCTGAGGCTTCGTTCGTGAGCGAGCCAAGAAAATTCTGGATGCGCTGGCGCGTGCGCATCGGCTATCCCGTAGCAGTTCTCTATTGGCTGCTAGCCACGCCGACGCCCCACTGGATTGCAATCGGCGCGGCCGTCGCCGCCCTCGGATTGCTCGTTCGAGCAGCAGCCTCTGGGGAATTGCGCAAGAATCAGGAACTGGCCACGTCCGGCATTTACTCTCGCACGCGAAATCCGCTCTACTTTGGAAGTGCGATTCTCGCCGTCGGATTCATTATTGCCGGACATTCCCTGTGGGCCGGGCTGCTCGTCGCTCTTTATTTTTCTGTTTTTTATTATGCTGTGATGCGCAACGAAGAAGACGATCTGCGCGCAAAATTTGGCGTTGCCTTCCAACAGTATTCCTCGAGCGTGCCGCTTTTCTTCCCGAAGGTCTTTAGCACGGCGAGGCTTCCGTCGGAAAGCGAGCCCAAAAAGACTTTTTCGTGGCAACAATTCCGGCGTAACCGCGAGTACAAAGCGCTCATCGGAACGATCGGCGCTCTTGCCATCGTATGGCTGCGGATGTGGTTGAGAGGGCGCTACGGGTATTAGATTTGCCTTTACTGCAGGCGGTAGATGGCGTGCATCACGCGCTGAAACTTGGGCCTGTACAGCAGATCAAATGCGCGCTCTTTGCCGGGAAACATTTCCAACGCCACTCTGCGGGTCGCCGCAATCATACCCGAGGCTTCTTCCGGAGTTAAATCGCCCGCTGCAATCGATTCCAGGGTTAGCTGGACCAAAATGCGCAATCGCCGAATACGCCGGCTTTCGTCGTCGATTTGCGCCTGCGTGGGCCGGCAAACCGGGCTATTTTCAGTGGGTTCCATGACGGGCCTTGAAGAATCCTTCTAAGCCTCATTATGAGCTTGGCTCCCAAAGCGCGCAATAGTACTGTGGACCAGTGTTCTTGGATATTTTCCGGGGAATTTAAATGACCGAACATTCATCGCACAAACCTGCCCACGACCCATCGCAAGAGCGTGTTGTCGTTGCTTATACTGCCGCCACAACCGCGGAAGCCATGGTCGTTCGCGGACTTCTCGAAAGCGCTGGCATCAGTTCACCCGGTTCTTCTTCGAACGATCCTTTTCCGCTGCGCGAGTCGCCTGAAGGAACTCACGGCGTCGAAGTCTACGTCCTCGAGCCGCGTGCGGAAGAAGCGCGGAAGCTTATCGCGGAATACCAGAAGGGCAATCAGTCCTCCGCCGAATTCGGCGAGTAGCGCGACTGAATACCTGAAATCCCAAAAATACGCAGCGGTCAGCGCGGGTGCGATTCCGCGAATGTGTGCACATCAAGAGTACGTCCATCCGTCAGCGCGGTAACTTCGCCATCGCGATCGGTGCGCAAAAATCGCACGCCGGCCCGCGCATAACGCGTTACGACATCCTCCACCGGATGTCCAAACTGATTTCCTTCTCCGACCGAAACCACCGCTACGCGCGGAGCCACCGCCGCCACGAATGATTCGATCGAGGAAGTCTTGCTGCCGTGGTGCGGGACCTTCAGGAAATCCGCGGCGATCGCGGAATGATCGTTTACCAACGCGGCCTCGACCTTTTTTTCGATGTCACCTGGAAGCAAAAAGCTCACCGCGTCATCCTTCAGCCTCATCACCAACGAGTTGTCATTGGATGCTTGCTGCACGGTGGAAATATCCTCGGGCCAAAGCACATCCCCTTCAATTCCGCCGCACCGGAAATCGCTCCCGCGTTGCTTTTCAACGATTGCAACTCCGCGAGAGCGCGCTTCCGCGAGCAAGGCCTTGAATGCGGGAGTCTCCTCATCGCGTCCGATCCACAATTCTCCGACACGGAAATTCTGGAGCACACTGCGAAGACCGTCGAGATGATCGTGGTGCGCGTGCGTAAGCGCCACCACATCGAGACTCTTGATTCCACGCGACCACAGGTATGGCGAGACAACTTCCTCGCCCACGTCTGTTCCTGAGTGATAACCGCCAACGGATTCCGACCCGGCTTGCCCGCCGCCGTCGATTAACATAGCGCCGCCGTTGGGAAACGCGACGAAAATCGAATCGCCCTGGCCGACATCCAGGACATCCACTTCGAGTTTTCCGCGCTCAAGATTCGGCGCAAACGGATGCGATGCCACCAGCAACGTTAGCGAAGCCAGAGCAAGGGCCGAAGCCCATTCCACGGGCCGAATTGGTGGAGGCAACTTGCGCCTGACACTAGGATCTAATCGGCGTGCCGCTACAGCTCGCGCGCACATCGCGAGACAAACAAACACCACGAAGAAAGCGATCCCAAGCCACATCGGCGGGCCGGGAATTCGATAGGACAACCGCGGCCAACGGCCAAACCACGTGACGGTTGAAAGCAGAAGCGCGGCACAAAGACCAAGCGCCTTCGCAAGCAGCAGCGCAAGACGCGCCCACACGAAAGACGCGAGCAACGTCACAAAACCAAGAGGAACAATAATCGCCGTAAGCAGCACAGCGGGAATATTGCTCAGAGGCCCCGCAAGGCTCACGCGATGAAAATCCTGTGCCAGTAGCGGAAGCATTCCCCACTGAATCACAACCGAAAGCAGCACGATGTCCCACAATCGCAAGCCGACGATGACCGGCGCCGAAAGTAGCTCATTCGCGCGAGGAGCGATTCGCTGAGGCAGCCTCGCCGACAACCAGTTCGACATCGCGCGCATATCAATGCGAAACTGCGTCACCTTCGGCGGATATGCTCCATCGCGTGTGACGTCTCCCAGGTGCCGCAAACCCGCGCGATACGGTTCGCTGCTCCGTTCCATCCAAGGCAACGCAAGAGCCGCGATAACTCCAGCAGCGAGAAAAGAAAGTTGGAAACTCGAATCGGTGAGCGAGGAAGGCTTCCAGAGCAAAATCGCCAGCGCGGCCAGGGAAATCGTATTGAGTAATTCAACGCGTCGAAATAGCGGGCGCGCGCATAAATAAAATGCTGCAATCAACGCAGCGCGCAGAATGGGCGGGCGATCCTGCACGATCCCAACGTACGCGGCAAGCGTCGCGAGTGTCATCAAAGCAATCGTAATTGACGGCAATCGCAAACGGCGCCCAAGCCAATAAAGAAATACAACCAGCGCCCCCACGTGCAGCCCCGCAACCACCAACACGTGATAGGCCGCCGTCCTCTGGAACGCAAGCACCACGTCAGAATCGACGAAGCTGCGGTCGCCCAGCAACATCGCGCGAAGCACAGCCGCACGCTCCGGTTGATCCGCGAATAGGGAATCGACGCGCGCCAGAAGATTGCCGCGCGCTCTGGCCAGCCGCTGCTGCAACGTCGGCGAAGGCCGGTCAATTACCTGCAGCAATTCGCCGCTGCGCAGCGAGCCAACGACATCGATCTTTTGTCGCGCTAGGAATCCGTGAACGTCGAATGCACCCGGATCCAGATAATTGCGCGGCGGACGCGCCTTCACCAGGGCTTCCACGCGGTCGCCTGCCCGCAGACCTTGCAAAGGCTCCGTCGCGCGCGGCCCGGAGTAAAAATTC
>JBEKSN010000152.1:0-9014 GCA_049517055.1 Candidatus Acidiferrales bacterium
CAGCAAAAATGGATAGCGATGTGGGAGAATCTTCTGGATCCCGTTACTGTCGAGGATCATCGTTGCCCTCAAATTTCTGTTTTATTTCCACGCGCAGGTTACAGCCGCATGTTTCCCCATCGCGCAATCCGACGATTCTATACGAAACAGGAGCGCTTTTGAATCGCTCTGGAATGCTCGTTGCTGCGTTTCGGCGCTGCTGCTAGCATACCCGCGTAATGGACCATCGCGAAACGACCCTGCCGACCGGCGCAATGCGAAAAATTCTCCGCGAATTGAAGAATCGCGAGAAGGACATGGTGCGGCTGCTCGGCGATTGTGTGCGGTGCGAGTCTCCTAGCCACAATAAAACTGCGGTGGATCGCTTTGCGGCAATAGTCGCGCGAGAATGGCGGCGACGCGGCGCCAAGGTTCGGATCCTCCACAATTCATCGCGCGGCAATCATCTGCGAGCTGAGGTGTGGCTGGGACGAGGGCGCCCGGCTCGGCAACAGCTCATGGTTCTCGGCCACATGGACACCGTGTATCCGCTCGGCACTCTGGCGAAAATGCCGTTTCGCGTTTCAGGCGGCCGGGCTTGGGGACCGGGAACATTCGATATGAAGGGTGGGCTCGTTTTAGCCCTTTTCGCCGTGGATGCGCTGAAAGCAACGGGAATCAAACCCAGCAAGCGCCTCGTGTTTCTCTGGAACTCCGATGAGGAAATCGGGAGCGAAAGTTCGCGGCGAGCTATTGAACGCGAAGCGCGGCGTAGCGATGCCGTCCTTGTTCTAGAGCCGTCATTTGGCACCGACGGAAGATTGAAAACGGCGCGCAAAGGCGTAGGCGGAGCGGAGGTTGTGGTAACCGGACGCTCGGCGCACGCGGGTGTCGATCCGGAAAAAGGTGTCAATGCGGTGCACGAGCTTGCTCTGCAGATTCAACGGATGATGAAGTTGAATGATCCACGGCGCGGAATCACGGTACAGGCGACCGTTGTCGCCGGCGGCACGGTTTCAAATGTGATTCCAGCCCATGCGCGCGCGGAATTGGATATTCGCTACTCGCGAATGGCTGACGCAGCAAGCCTCCAGGGGCAGCTTCGCCGCCTGCGTCCAATACTGAAGGGAGCGCGTGTGGAAGTTCGCGCAGAAAGAAGTCGCCCACCGCTGGAGCGTACTGCCGCAACGCGCGCTTTGTTTCGTCAAGCGCAATCACTAATGCGCGAACTGGGATTGCCGCTCGGTGAAGCTGCAACGGGAGGCGGATCTGACGGGAACCTTACCGCGGCTCTCGGCGTGCCAACGCTGGATGGCCTCGGAGCTGTTGGCGACAACCCCCATAACCCGCGCGAGCACGTGGTGATTCGCGCGCTACCGCAGCGCGCGGCGTTGATCGCCGGACTGCTAGCCTCGCTGTAGCTGTACGATGTTTCGAACCACCCTGGCGAATTAGCCGATTCGCATTCAGCGGACGTCTTCGTGACGCAGATACATGATGGTCTGCTGTTGAAGGTCAGCGTAATTCTCGTGCAACGTATCGCGCAGAGCATCTTCTGTCGAGGGTGCAGCGGCAACGTGGTCCAGCAAATGGCTGATATCGCTCACTCCCCCCGCCTGAATAATGGATTCAACAGCAGCAAGTGACCAAGCGTACGCCATTGACGCTGAATTCCCGGGCAGCGCCAGCCATGAACCTTCCAGCATTCCGAGAGTGGGCACCGCTCCCTGATTCGCGGCATCCAGCAATGCTCCGGCCGAACCGCTGCTACGGCGCCCTTCCATGTATTGCGCCACTCCTTCCTGAAGCCAAGTCGGCGCCCGACCATGCGATTTCTGTCCGATAAAACTGTGCGTCAGTTCGTGCTTTAACACATGGGCGAGTTCCGCGGTTACGCTCGTGAGTCCCTGAACAGGAATTCGTATGCGCCCGTCGTTGATAGCGCCGGCCCAACTCGGAGCGCGAGTGATGTCCGCAAAGGATTGCTCGGTGTAAAGGATTACGCCAATTTGTTCGGGGGGCGTGTAATCAAGTTGCGATTCCAGGTCACGAAAATCATCTTCTAGAGCGTGCAAGATTCCCTGAGCCAGATCCGGTGTTGCGCTGCCGTTGTACTTCAGAGCGAAATGCGCAGTTTCACCTTCCCGATAACTTTCCTCTTCGGATTTATCCCGCTCGGCCTTTTCCAAAGCATGTTCGACCTCGGGATCCGGGTGCAAACGTTCGGCTCGCGTCCATTCCTCCACGGCCCGATCCATTTTATTCGCGCCGTAATAAGCCCAGCCGGTAAGTTTCGCGATATCCGCCGCACCCGGAGAGGAATCGGGTGTGAGGCGGCGCGCATGTTCTAGCGGCTCGAGAGCGGTGGTGAATTGGCTTTCCCGCAGATAAAGAGCAGAGAGGTTCAGTAGCAGGCCAAGATTGTCCGGAGCGAACGAAAGAGCCTGGCGATAGTGATCGATCGCGGCGTCCGTGTCGCCCTTGCTGACTAGAAATTGAGCGGCCGCGTAGTGCGAGGCTGCGAGTTTTTCGACTGCGGTCGCGCCCCCGCTCCGCGCAGAGCCTTCCAGCTGCGCGATGTAGCCAAAATCGATGGCATTGTCGTGCACGGTAAGGTGCGCAACATCCTCATACCCGCGCGCTGGGTCCACCGCGGCCACCGAGATCGGCGGAACGGATGGCGTGCCGGCGGCGGAGGAGTATCCAAGATTGTCTCGGTCGATGCGCTCAACGATGGATTTCGGGATGGACATCTGGCCGGCCGGGGTTTCGTAGGTGATGTGGTCGCCGTCTTCGGTGACATTCGAAGCCACAATCCGGCGGCCGTTCTTCAGGACAATCGTGTCGGCCGACGCGGACGAAGCGGCGAGCATAAATAACAGTCCGATAAGCGCTGTTCGACGCACACTCCGATTTTACCAAGCGATTTCACTTTAGCTCGCCATTGCTTGCTGCTTCATGCCCTAAGTTGTACAGTCGATTTAATGCGACCGAGAATGCGAGTTTCGCCCGGCTTTCTCCTGCTGCTTGCTTGTCTTATTGTCGCCCCGTTTCCCTTGTGCGGTGACGCACATGATCGTGTCGCGACAAGTTCGCTGCCTGATGATCCCGGCGCGCTATACCGAGCGCTGAACGAGCTGCGGCCGGATGGAGCGCACGTGTATGACGTTCACGACCTGAACGTGAAGCGCGATGTCATTAGCATCACATTATCCGAGGGCAAGCTGGCGTTTCTTCCGGCCACCGAAGGCCATGTGACCGGCGCAGTATTTGCCGGCCGCGGCCGCATACTTGCGACGCCCAGGGACCCCGGCGAGCGGCGCTCCCTCTCTCAATTTCTCGGCGTGCCCATTCTCGATCAGACTTTTTCTCGCGCCTATATCCGTTTCACGGACGAGACCGCCGCTGAGCTCCAAGAACAGTTGAAATCAGCGGGCACTCCGGAAGCTGTTGACACGCGGTTTGCAGAAAGTTGGAACGCGGTCGTTGGAGCTCTCGCGCCGACGCAAGCGCTTCGAATCATGCAGGATCTGTTATCGAACAACCCGCTGCCCTTCTTCTACGCAATGCTCGACGGCAATTCCACCGGCGCATTCGATGTGCTGGTTGATCGGCGCCGGGACGAACAAGTTTTTATTGGGCAACCACGGAAGGCCGACGGTGTTTCGTTTTACGATGTTTGGGCCTCCTTTCGGGCCCAAGATGCTCCAACTGTTCCGATGGAGCCTTTCGTCCCCGTCGAATATCGCATTGATTCAACGATCGCAAACGATCTTTCGCTCGAAGGCAAGACGACCGTGCGGCTGAAAACTGCGCGCGCCGGGGATCGATTTGTTCTACTGGAACTCTCTCGCAATCTGGTAGTGGAAGAAATCCATTCTGAAGATGGAACCCCTCTCGTTTTCTTTCAGAACAAGGACTTGGAACGCCGCGACATTCTTCGGCGGGGAGATGATGTAATTTTCGTCGCCCTCCCCGCGCCTGCGCAAGACGGCCAAGAATTTCGATTCCAGATTTCCTACCGTGGAAACGTGATTAACGAATCGGGAAACGGAGTGGAATTCGTCGGCGAGCGCGAAAATTGGTACGCCCATGTAGCAAGCAACGGCCGATTCGTGCCCTTCGATTTGACGTTTCGCTGGCCTAAGCGCTTTACGCTGGTTGCCACTGGAACGAAGATTGAGTCACATGACGACGGAGACTCGATCACCGGGCATTGGCAATCGGAAGTCCCTTTTTGCGTAGTAGGGTTCAACTTGGGCGAATACAAGATGGAGAGGGCCGCCGAACAACCGAAAATCCAACTGTATGCCAACAAGGAGCTGGAAGACGCCATTGCTTCTCGTCTGCGCGAGCACGCGCAGCTTCGTCAGCTCCCTTCCAACCTCCATTCCGGTTCTCAGGCCGTTCCCGATCCCACGGGGCCCGAACCTCCTTTGCCCAGTCCCGCGGCGGTGCTGAAGCAGCTCGGAAGAGGAGTCCTCGACTCAATTCACTTCTATGAAAAGTTGAACGGGGAATTCCCCTTCGATCACCTCGACGTTGCGCAAATCCCGGGCTCGTTCGGCCAGGGTTGGCCGGGCCTGGTATATCTCTCGACTCTCGCGTTTTTACCGGCTCAGGTACAGGAGAGTGCGGGATTGAGAGAATGGGAACAACGCGAGGCCAGCGACTTATTGCCTTTTCACGAAGTCGCGCATCAATGGTGGGGAAACGTTGTAGGTTCGGCGACTTATCGCGACGCATGGATCCAGGAAGGAATGGCCAACTATCTTGCGCTCCTTTATTTGGATGCTCGGAAGCCTTCCAGCCATTACCTGCCGGCTTGGCTCGAACATTATCGCGAAAGCCTTGTTGCCAAGGTTCCGGGATTGAATGAGTCCACGGATGAAGCCGGACCGCTAAGCCTGGGTCCTCGACTGCGATCGTCGAAGATGCCGGATGCGTACCGCACAATCATCTACGGGAAAGGAACCTGGGTGATTCACATGCTCCACGAGATGCTGCACGATCCGGCGGCAAAGGACAGTGATGCGCGGTTCCGCGAGCTTCTTCAGGGCATTCTCACGAAATATCGGTTTCGAGCGCTCACCGCCGAAGATTTCCAGCGAGAGGTGGAACGCCAGATGACTCCGGCAATGGACTTGGAGGGTACGCGCCGAATGGATTGGTTCTTCGACGAATGGGTTCGCGAAACAGGAATTCCTCACTACTCCGTGAAATTCGAAGTGAAGCCGCACGGAAACGAGTTTCTTGTTACCGGGCGGCTGGAGCAGGACGAAGTCGACGACCTATTTACCGCCCCCGTGCCGCTGTATGTAGCGCGACCGGGAATACGGCCGGATCGTCTCGGAATTGTAGTTACTACAGGTCCCACCACTCGCTTCCATTTCATTTCCCGCATTCGGCCCACGCATCTTCTGATCGATCCGCATCTCACGCTGCTTTGTCGAACGAACTAAGTTTCTGTTCATCCTTCAAAGACATATCTTCCGTCGTCTTGGCGAGCCGATATTTTTTGGCTTTCAACTTGCGCACGGCGTTTTCCGGTCTTATGCTATGCAGTCCTAAGTGGTCCATAACGTGAAAAAGCAAGATCATTCATAAAGACGTAAGAATTCGATAGCACTCTTTTTGTATCAAATGCGCTTCCGACCCGCACTGGGTCTGGGGGGACATCGATGTGACGGCTCTAAACTTTGATGCCCTCCCGGCAGTTCACTGGCATCGTATTTCTGATTCCGAGGTTACGTCGTGGATCCTGAGGGTTCTCAGAACATAAACGAAGCGAGCCAAGCTCCTGTCCTGGAGCCGGGCCATACGCTTTCGTCCGTTACCGAGAAGATCAGCTCGATTGTGCTGGGCCGCGGCACCACGAAGGGCTGGATGTTCGGTTTTGCAATCGCCTTTGCCCTCCTGATGTTGTTAAACGTAGCTGTTACCTATTTGTTGGTAAAGGGCGTAGGAATTTGGGGAATTCGAATCCCGATCGCCTGGGGATTCGCCATCGTAAATTTCGTTTGGTGGATTGGTATCGGGCACGCTGGAACGCTGATTTCCGCCATCCTTCTCCTCTTGCATCAGAAGTGGCGTACGTCTATTAACCGCTTCGCCGAAGCGATGACCATTTTCGCCGTAGCTTGCGCCGGCATGTTCCCCCTGCTGCATATGGGACGCCCATGGCTGTTTTACTACCTGATGCCCTACCCGAATGCCATGTGGATGTGGCCGCAGTTCCGCAGCCCTCTGGTTTGGGACGTTTTTGCCGTGTCCACTTACGCTACGGTATCTCTTCTGTTCTGGTTCGTGGGAATGGTTCCGGATTTGGCCACTCTTCGCGATCGCGCGAAGAATCGCCCGGCGCGAATCATCTATGGCGTGCTGGCGATGGGCTGGCGCGGCTCCGCCGTTCATTGGTCGCGCTATGAAACGGCGTCAATACTTTTGGCCGGCCTCGCGACGCCCCTGGTCGTATCCGTGCATACGGTCGTCAGTTTTGATTTTTCGGTCGCCATCGTTCCGGGCTGGCATAGCACGATCTTTCCACCCTATTTCGTTGCCGGCGCAATTTATTCCGGATTCGCGATGGTCATAACCCTGGCGATTCCGATTCGAAAGTTTTACCACTTGGAAGATCTCGTCACCATGCGCCATCTGGACAACATGGCCAAGGTGATGCTTGCCACCGGCGTCATCGTCGCCTACGGCTACATGATGGAGACGTTCATAGCCTTCTACAGCGGAAACCAGTACGACCGCTACATGATCATGAACCGCATGACCGGGCCCTATGCCTTTTTCTACTGGCTCCTAATTGCGTGCAACATCGTGATTCCGCAAGTGCTGTGGTCACGCAGGGTGCGCAACAGCATCCCGATTCTGTTCGTCGTAGCGCTGGTCGTAAACGTGGGCATGTGGCTGGAACGGTTTGTAATCGTTGTTGTCAGCCTGCATCGCGATTACATTCCTTCGGCATGGGGCACGTACATGCCGACGCGCTGGGACTGGGCCACCTACGTCGGGACCATCGGTCTTTTCCTGACGTTGTTCTATCTTTTCATCCGCTTCCTGCCGATGATTTCCATCGTCGAGATGCGCTCTTTAGTCGAAGAAACAAACGAAGAAGGGCAAGCTAAATAGCAGGTTTTAAAGGCCCGATGTAATGTCACAAATTTTTCACACCAGCACGAATGTTCTCTCGCGCCTGAGCATCTACGGCGGCGTGTTCATCGTTGCTCTGCTCGGCGCCGTGCTTTACGGGATTGAGCTGTCGCCCTGGTACACCGATGTCCACGTGTCGCGCGAACAGCCCGTTCCCTTCAGCCACAAGCACCACGCGGGCGAACTCGGGATTGACTGCCGCTACTGCCACACCTCGGTGGAAAAGTCTTCGTTCGCGGGACTTCCCCCGACACAAACTTGCATGACCTGCCATTCGCAGATTTGGACCAATTCCGCCATGCTCGAGCCTGTCCGCGCCAGCTATCGCACGGATAAATCCATTTCCTGGACGCGAGTAAACGCGTTGCCCGACTTCGTATATTTCGATCACAGTATCCACGTAAGCAAAGGAATCGGCTGCACCACTTGCCACGGCCAAATTGCCGAGATGCCGCTGACCTACCGCGAGAATACGCTATACATGTCCTGGTGCCTCGACTGCCACCGGCAGCCGGAGAAATACGTTCGGCCGAAATCTCAAGTTTTCAATCCGAATTACGTAGTGCCGTCCAACCAAATGGAACTGGGCCGGCAGCTGGTAAAAGATTACAAAATCCAGAGTTTGCAAAACTGTTCCGTGTGTCACCGATGAAAGCTGAACGAAAAATACTATGAGCTCAAACCCAAACACACCGGACCCGAAAATGGTGGATCTCGCTGCCGTCCGCGCGAAGCTTGCGCAAGCCGGGCAGAAACACTTTTGGCAGAGCCTCGAGGAATTGTCGGAAACCAAAGAATATCGCGAATTCCTCGAACATGAATTTCCGCACGACACTGCCAAAAATCCTGAAGGAATTGACCGTCGAGATGTCCTGAAGCTCGCGGCCGCTTCGGCGGCGCTCGCCGGTCTTAGCGCCTGCACTAAATTGCCCACGGAAAAAATCGTCCCGTATGTAAGGCCGCCGGAAGAAATTATTCCCGGTAGGCCGCTTTTCTATGCCACCTCCATGCAACTAGCGGGAGTGGCGACGGGGTTGTTGGTCGAAAGCAATATGGGGCGGCCCACGAAAATCGAAGGCAATCCCGAGCATCCCGGCAGCCTGGGTGGCGCGGACGTTTTCACGCAAGCTTCGGTTTTGACGCTTTACGATCCGGACCGGTCTCAAACAGTCATACACGAAGGCCGCATCAGCGATTGGAGCACATTCGGGGTAGCCATGGCCGACGTCCGTGGGCAACAATCCCCGAAAGGATCCGGGCTGCGAATTCTGACTGAAACAGTTACTTCTCCTTCGCTCGCGGCCCAAATTCGCGCAGTCCTCACACAATTTCCAGCGGCGAAGTGGCATCAGTACGAGCAATTCGGGCGCGACAATGTGCGCGCCGGAGCAAAACTGGCCTTTGGCAAGCCCGTCAATCCAGTTTACAAATTCGACAAAGCAGACGTAATCGTCTCTCTGGACGCGGATTTTCTTACGACAGGTGCAGGCCACGTGCGCTACGCGCGCGATTTTTCTTCACGGCGCTCAATGGAATCGCCGTCGTCGAATCCAAATCGGCTTTATGTCGTCGAGTGTATGCCCACCAGCACAGGCGCGATGGCGGATCATCGCAAACCGGTGCGCGCGAGCGAAGTCCCAGGATTCGCGGCTCACCTTGCGTCCGAATTAGGAATTGGCTCGGCAAATGGCGCAAGCGCCACTGCGCAAGGAGTCTCGGCGGAATGGACACGCGCAGTAGCGAAGGACCTACAGCAGCATCGCGGCTCGTCCTTGGTAATTGCTGGAGACGAGCAGCCGGCTTACGTACACGCATTGGCGCACGCGATGAACGCCGCGCTGGGAAATGTAGGCAAGACCGTGTACTACACGGAT
>JBEKSN010000153.1:0-9004 GCA_049517055.1 Candidatus Acidiferrales bacterium
GGAAGCCTCTCGCATCTGATTTGCGCGCAATCGTCCAATCAGCGTGGACCTGGCGGCAGCGCCATCCTAAGGGCTACCGCCAGTAGCGATATGGACTCCACATGTTTATTCAATCGGGTCTTCGCTCTTAGAAAAAGTCCCCGGCAGTCTATTGCTTCAGTGCTTTCTCAATCGCCGCCAGCACTTCCGGCGAATCGGGTGTGGTCTGGGGTTCGAAGCGCTGAACCACGTTGCCATTGCGATCCACAAGAAATTTCGTGAAGTTCCACTTGATGTCACCGGCGAAAGTGGGGTTGGCGTTCGTAGTCAGGTATTTGTAGAGCGGAGTTTGATCGTCGCCTTTCACCGAAACTTTGCCATACAGCGGGAAGGTGACGCTGTATTTTGCGGAGCAGAAAGTCTTGATTTCAGCGTTCGTTCCGGGTTCCTGACCTCCGAAATTATTCGCGGGGAAGCCCAGGATCACGAATCCTTGATCCTTGTATTTTTCGTACACGGATTCCAGCGCTGTGTATTGCGGAGTGAATCCGCAACGGCTGGCCACGTTCACTACCAGAATTACTTTGCCTTTGAAATTTGCGAGCGGCATCGGCTTGCCGTCAATGGACGGCAGGGTAAAATCATAAATGCTCGACGCAGCGAACAGGGAAGCGCTCATCAGCACGATCACCAGTCCCATAATATACTTTCTCGATATTCTGTGCTTTCCAGCCGTCATGTTTCCTCCCTCAAAATTCCCGTTCTCGCACGGGAATGATACAGGACTAAGCGTGAGGGGGCAATTTTCGCTGGCTGGTCAAAGCGTATGACGATAAAACTGCCGACTAGTCGTCGTCCGGATGGACCCCGAGCCGATCGTTTTCCTCACCGGCTTCGAGCGGGCGAAGGCACAAATCCGTCCCGCTGGGACTGCACTGATATATTTGATACGCGGGCAAATCCTCCGGCTGAACTTCGTACGTTCCGTTTTCCATTTCGGGCACCGGATCGTAAGAGGACATGGCGTAAGGATTGCCGGGCGATGCGCGAACGCGAAACTCGCCTGTACCCGGCTCGTAATTGCCGTAACTGAAGCAATAACCGATGCAGGCGCGATCGGCGATGTGCTGAATCATAACGCGGGAGCCCGGCAGCGTCTTAATCGTCACCAGTATGCGCTGGTTGGGAGGGAGAGTTCTTTCCAGCCGCTCCGCTTGTAGTTCCATTCTATTTACCGTCGCCGTGTCCTGATAAAGAAATGTGAAAAAAAAGGCAGCGATCGCGGTGAATCCAATCAAATGCCACCAGCGGGGCCGCATCGCGCCAAGCACACAACAAAACACAGCAGCAGAAACCGAAGTCAGCCTTTCGGCTAATAAAGCCAAAACATGGGCGTTCCCAGCGCGGAATCGGATCGCCTCGGGCAGCAGCAGCGCGCTCAAGAGGAGCAGGACGTAAAGCTGGACTGGAATCGAATACGTCGTCCAGGCAGCGCGCTCGCGCCGCCGGCGGTAAATATCAACGGCGAGCGCGAAAATAGCGAAAGAAATCAGCACGATGCGCAAAATATTGTAACGCGGCCCGAAGAGATACACTTGGTCCGCGCCGTTGAAAATATAAAACGGCTGGGGCTGCGCTTCTAGCTCATAGGAATGCCAAAAATCGTAATGAATCAGGAGGAGTATCGCTCCCGCCGCGGCCAGCAAGAGTGGCTGGTAACGAAGAGGTATTGCTTTGGCGATTCCGATGTACGCAACCGCGCCCAACATCCACGCGAGACCCAGAGGATGCGCGAGGACAATGAGAGGCCCCAGCGCTAGCGGGATCCACCGCTCCCATTTATTGCCCCTCCAGAAAATAGCTATTGCGATGAATGACAATCCAATCGAAAGATAGTAATTGAAGAAACCCACATGAAACGTGTACCCGTACGCGATCATGGCAATTACGGGAACCAAAAACCACGCGGCTCTCTCGCTAGCGGCGGAGACCAGAGCGAAGACGCCCCAGAAGAAAATTAGGACGGCTAAGGACACCGCGATTCTCTCCGTGACATGCAGGCTGAAGACTTTTCCCAGCCCGCTAACCAGCAAATCGAAGAGCACGTTGTTCCATCGCCGTTCGATCCATAATCCGGTCACCTGATGGCGCTCGATCAGTTGAGCTAGCCACGCGTTATACATGTGGCTTGCCAGGTCGCCCGCGGCAATACGCCGGTGCCAGAAGCACGGGACCAGCAAAAGTGCGGAGATGGCGAAGATCTTTGGATAATGCTGACGTACGAAAAGCGCTGAGTGTCTTAACGCGGATGAGGATGATTCAGTTTCGGCAGGGGACGCAATCTCTCGCACCGTGCGGTCAACTGACTTCGAATTGCCTTGTTGCATCGATTACGCGGGCTCCGTTCAAAAAGCAGTTTTCCCTCAGCGTATGAAACATATCATGGATTACTTGGATGGGAACGACGAGCAAGAGCGCAAGCTTTAGGCGTCTTGGTCCGGCTTGGGGGCGTAAGGATACTTCGGAGGTTTGTGCATATGGGTGGTGCGATATTCATCTAACTCGGCATCGGTAAGATCGAAATGCGTATTTGAGGGATGGTTTTCGGCGGCGGCCAGTTCCCGGTGAAGCCTGTGCGAGCAGATGTCCGGCGCATCCTGATAGCGCACGCGGCGAGTGTTGAAAGCGTCGTTTGGAATCGACAGAGTAAATTCACGCGGCTCGGTCTGAGGCTCTCGAACTGTAAACGTATATTCGCGGACAGCCGGTTTGGATTGGAAACCGACGAATTGGACGATGATCTGCGACGTCATTTCGCTCCGGACACAGTTCCGGCAGCCGCGGCGATTGCCGCAACCGTTTTCTTGACGCGCTTCGCTCGCTTGCGCTTGGGCGGAGTGCCTTCGGCAATTTCGACGACCATAATGCTGGTAACGAACTTCTTCATGCCGTGCAAATCGAAATCGATGGAGGTGCGGTCGTGATCGGATTCCGTAATCACGCCCAAACCATACTGGAAGTGCTTGATATATTGTCCTTCAGGGAGAGCTTTCAACAGGGCTCCTAGACCGAGAAATCGTGTGCGAACAAAAAAAGAGGGCGAGCCGGTTTTGCCGACCCGCCCTACTTGACTAGAGGCTGGTGACGTTCGCAGCCTGCAGGCCCTTGGGGCCACGGGTAACTTCGAACTCAACCGCTTGGCCTTCGTTCAGCGACTTATACCCTTCCGCCTGAATCGCGGAAAAGTGGACGAAAACATCCTCGCCGGACTGGCGCTGGATGAATCCAAAACCCTTGCTGGCATTGAACCACTTTACTGTTCCTTGTTCTCTCACTGATGTACTTCCTTCTTTTTTAAGCTATTTGTGCTTCTCGACCGCCTCCAGCCGTAAAGCAAAAGAGGCCGCAAGTGTGAACTTGCAGCCCCTTCAATCGAATCTAAAGGTGTTACAAGAGCAACAAACGCAAATCAAGAATAGCACGCTTCAAGCGCCGAGCCTAGTGGAATTTTGGCGCCTGCTCGATGCAATCGATTCAGTTTGCTGCGCGATCGCCCGCGGCGACTGCGTGCACGGCTGTAAATCTTTTCTCGAGCCATGCGCGTGCTTCTTCGGGGTGGTAGTTGAAAGGTCCAAGTCCGCCACGGTACACAATCACGCCCGATTCATCGATAATGTAAATGCGTTCGGGCCAAGCGCCATATGCGAGGTCCGCGGTCTCTTGCATATCATCCACGCTGATCGGCAAAGGGAAGTGGAAGCGCTGGATGAAATCGTTGGCGATCGCCACTCGCTGGACAAGCGTCTGCGGTTGCGGGTAACAAATGCTCTCGTCCACGTTGCTCTTCATCTGCCATTCGTCCTGCGGATGGGCTTCACGTATATAGACGGTCAAAAAGTCCGCCTGAGATTTGTAATCGTTGTAAAGATTTACGAGGTAGCCTACCTCGCGCCGGAATGGCGGTCAGGTATAACTTCCAAAAACGAGAACCAGAGGGCGCTGCCCGATGCGATCGCGTAGATAAAATGTGGTTTGCCCGTCGAGATTCATTAGGCGGACATTTGGGGCGCGTTCTCCGACACGCAAATCGCCGCGATGCCACTGCGGGAGCGCGTAGCGCAGAAATCCATAAACATCGCGCGGCCCTCCCATGAAATGGCTTAGAGTGCCGTAGCCGATCGCAAGGACAGCGACGATTACGAGGATTGCCCACTTCCACCAACGCAAACGAACACCTCACTTTTCTTGAATCGCACGATATCGTGCGCGGCCAATGGAGTCAATGCCGCGAACAATCGCACGCGCGCTCAAGGAAATCCCAGCGCACGTTTTCAAAGAACTCACTTCGCAGGTTCGTATTGGCTATAATGCAGCCAGCCGCCACGGAGATCACTTGGGTCGCCCGAGAAAACAGAAGCACCGAGGGACAAATTCTTTTGAATCTTGTTGGAGATACTTGGGACGTCATCAACCGGCGGCAATTTCCGTCCTGGGGATTCTGGTTTTCGTCCTGGCGCTCGGACCGCTCGTTGCGCAGAAAGCTTCTACTCTAGATGAGGTTCGAGCGCGCAAGGAAGAAACGAGTGACCTTGTACGTCGGCGCGCTCAATGGTATTTCCGGCAGCGCGCTTCCATCCAGGGACACATCCCTAGTTCTTTCCGCCTACAAGCTCTTGCCGAAAACGCAAGACTGATTCGCGCAGGAGGCACATTCACTGACCGTTTCTCGGCCACCGGCTTTGCGATTGCACCAAACATGAATCAGTGGACTTCGCTCGGGCCTCAACCCACAGTTAATACGCCCTTTTACGGAAATGTTTCGGGACGAGTGACCGCGATGGCATCCGACCCGTGCGATACCACCGGCAATACAATCTACGTGGGCGGCGCAGATGGAGGCATTTGGGTGAGCTTCAACGCCTTGAGCCGAACCTCCACCACTTGGAAGCCGCTATCTGACAATCAGCCTTCGCTCTCCACGGGCTCGCTTTCATTGGACAGCTCCTCTTGCCATACGACCAGCGGCCACAGCCAGAGCAACGCCATTTTTGCAGGCACTGGGGAGTCTAACTTCGCTCTCGACAATCTGTACGGTGCCGGGGTCCTGCGCTCCACGGATGGCGGACAAACGTGGCAGCAAGATTCAACGTTTGTGGGAAGTTCCGCGAGCAGTAAAAATGCAAGCGGACCTTATATAGCGAAGATCGCGGTTCAGCCGGGCCGATCGAATCCAGTATTGTTGGCTGCGATTCAGGGAACAGATTTTTCTTCCGGCGGAACTCTTCTCTCGGGGATATGGCGCTCGACTGACGCCAGCCAGCATTGGGTTCGCGTTCAGCCGGACGGCGGAGGGGCGACCGGCGCGCCCTTCAATCCTGGTACGGACGTCGTGTTCGATTCCAGCGACTCGTCAGGGAACACGGTCTACGCGGCGCTCGGCGATCCCAATGGAGATTCTGATTCGAAAGCGTCGTGCTCTGCGCCTCCTTGTAATGGCGTTTATGTTTCAACGAACGCGGGTAGCACCTGGAACAGAGTTTCCGGGCTCGATGCCGCTTCCGATCCCGCCGCATATGGGCTGATCTCGCTTTCGGTCGCTCCGGGAACTTCGCCTTCCACTTCGAAGCTTTTTGTAGCTATCGCGGATTCTTCGAATCTTCAAAATCCGTCCAGCTCTCTTCTCGGAGTTTTGAAAGGAACGGGAATTGGAGCCAATGGCGCCGGCGGGACGTGGACCAACATATCGAGTACATCGGGCTTGCCCGACTTCTGCACGCCGCAGTGTTTCTACGACATGCAGATTGCCGCTGTTCCATCATCGTCCGGGGAAGTCGTTTTCGTCGGCGGATCCGCGCAGCCTCCCGGCGTCGGCAAGTCTGCGATTTTTCGTTCAATGGATGGCGGCAATTCCTGGGCTGATTTCTCGGCGGATGGAAGTGGAAACAATACTTCTACTCATGTGGACGTGCACGCATTCAGCTTCGCAACTGGCGCTGGCGCGCAGGTTCTAGGCATGTTCGTCGGAAACGATGGCGGAGTTTGGGCTTCGCAGGACGCCTTTGAGCCCGCAACAGCCAGCGGCAACCAGCATTGGGCCGACTTGAATACGAATACCGGAAACCCAAATACTTCGCTCAACATTACACAATTTTATCCGGGCGTTTCCATTAGTCCGGTGAGCGATCAAACGATTTATGGAGGCACTCAAGGCAACGACGCTCAGCAGTACAGCGGCTCGCTCGCCTGGAGCGATACGGAAGCCTGCCCGTACGATGGCGGCTTTACTGCGATCGATCAGCAAGTCCCGACGACAATCTACGTAGCGTGTTCGTATCTGGGTGGTCCCGGCACTCTGAATAAAAATGTTCTGAATGGCGTCCCTGGAACTGACGGAGTCAATTGGGCTGCAATTGACTTCAACAATGGAATTGATTTTAGCGACAACGCCGATTTTATTCCTCCTCTTGTTATCGACGCGAAAAACAGCCAGAACCTTTACTTCGGTACTTATCGTCTTTATCAAACAACTAATGCTGGAGGGACCTGGAGCCCCATTACAAGCGATCTGACGACTGACAACAGCGATAATTTCGTCACGACTATCACTGTCGCACCTTCCGATTCGTCTACGTTATATGTGGGAACTTCCGACGGCCTCATCTGGCAAGTCTCCGACGCTCTCTCAAACTCGATAAACGTTCACAAAATCAACCATTCGAATCTGCAGCCCGCGCGGTTCGTAACAGCCATTTCGATTGACCCTCTGAATCCACAATCCGCCTTCGCCGCTTATTCGGGTTTTTCCTGTCCCGGCGTATCCGGCTGCGACGGGCTTGGACACATATTTTTCACGAACAACTCCGGAGCTTCGTGGACGAAAGTCGATGGCAATCTTCCCGACATTCCAGTAAACAGCATCGTGATCGATCCGGCGGACACATCCGATAACACCATTTACGTGGGCACAGACTCTGGCGTTTACGCTAGCGCGAATGCGACGGCGGGCTCCGGAACAACCTGGAGCGTGCTCAGCGACGGACTGCCGAATTCCGAAGTGCTCTCGCTCAACCTCAGCAAGATATCCCGCACGCTCATTGCAGCCACTCACGGTCGCGGGATGTGGAGTTTGCTGCTTCCGAATCTTACGACGTCTGATGACTTCAGCTTCGGCACCGTAAGTCCGGCAAGCCAGACGGTCAGCTCAGGCGGGACGGCGAATTACGTTGTGCCCATAAGTCCCGCGGGGAATGTCGGAAGCCCGGTTACATTGTCGTGCAGCGGTTTGCCCGCCGGAGCCACGTGTATCTTTACTCCGAATCCTGCTACGCCCGCGGCCGGCGGAACAAACGTTGCTCTCGCGATCGCGGTGCCATCTTCGGCGATTGCTCCATTTAGGCTCACAACGCCGGGCTTTACATCCACACTTTACCGATTGCCGTTGGTCGTCTTAATTCTCGGTCTCGTATCACTTCTTCTTGTCTCGAAGCAGTTACTTCGCACGCCCCGGTTCGCAGTTGCGTTTACTTGCGTCGCAGTATTTTTGGTTCTGGTTTCGATGTCGGCCTGCGGCGGGGGAAGCGGAGGAGGCGGTGGTGGTCAAGGACAGGCATTTCAGATTGAAATTATGGGTTCTTCAGGCAACACCTTCCAACATTCAACCACTGTACAACTCATCGTTAACTAGATATCGATTTGCCGCGTGTGTTTTCGTAGCGCCGGTTTGTCCTGAGCGAAGCTAAAGGGAGTCTCGTCGGCTCTCTTGTGAATGGGCCTATAGCATCTGCCGGAGAACGTACTGCAGGATCCCGCCGTGTTGGTAGTAAGCAAGTTCGAAAGGCGTATCCACCCGGGTAATTGCCGTGAATGTTTTTTCAGCACCGTTGGTAGTTCGAGCGCGCACTTTCATTTTCTTTCGCGGCTCGAAATTCTGAGCCAGGCCCTCAATGTCAAAAAGTTCCAGTCCCGTGAGCCCCAGCGTTTTTAGATTCTGGTCCGGCAAAAATTCAAGCGGAAGGATTCCCATACCAACCAGATTGCTCCGGTGGATACGTTCAAAACTTTCGGCTAGTACTGCGCGAACGCCGAGCAAAGCGGTTCCCTTGGCGGCCCAGTCGCGTGAAGAACCGGAGCCATATTCTTTGCCGGCGAACACGATCAGCGGGACGTGTTCATCGTGGTATTTCATCGCGGCGTCATAGATGGCCATTTTCTCGCCGTCGGGCTGGTGAATGGTCCATCCGCCTTCGGTGCCGGGAGCGAGCAGATTGCGCAAGCGGATATTCGCGAACGTCCCGCGCATCATCACTTCGTGG
This sequence comes from Candidatus Acidiferrales bacterium, assembly GCA_049517055.1. Classification (GTDB taxonomy): domain Bacteria; phylum Acidobacteriota; class Terriglobia; order Acidiferrales; family UBA7541; genus Palsa-295. Next base: position 8,292 of record JBEKSN010000153.1, read on the forward strand.
TTGCCGCGGCGCGCGCCGTACGAATTAAAATCCTTGGGTTGAACGCCGCGCGAAATTAAATATTTTCCGGCTGGCGTATCGGCAGGGATCGAGCCAGCGGGAGAAATATGATCGGTGGTCACGCTGTCCCCCAGCACGGCGAGCGCGCGCAGACCGGTCAAATCTTTCAGGGCAACTGGTTTCCGCGGCATGTCCTGAAAGAAAGGCGGATGATTGATGTATGTGGATTTCGAATCCCAGGCGTAGAGATCGCCTTCGGGAATCGGCAGCGCCCGCCAATGTTCGTCACCTGTGTACACGTCAGCGTACTCTTTCCTGAACATCTCGCTGGAAACGGACGAACGCATCGTGGCCTCCACTTCCGCGGGCGTGGGCCAAATATCACGCAAATAGACCGGCTTGCCTCCCTTGTCCTTGCCGAGTGATTCGTTCACGATGTCGAAATCCATTCGGCCCGCCAGCGCATACGCGACAACCAGAGGCGGCGAGGCCAGATAATTCGCGCGGCAAAGCGGATTGATCCGCCCCTCGAAGTTACGATTGCCGCTCAGCACGGAAACCGCCAGGAGATTATTGTCCTTGATTGCCTTGCTGATCGGATCAGAGAGAGGACCGCTATTGCCGATGCATGTAGTGCAGCCGTAGCCAACCAAATTGAAGCGCAGCGATTCGAGAAAAGGCGTTAATCCAGCCTTAGCCAGGTAATCAGTGAC
>JBEKSN010000154.1:0-8964 GCA_049517055.1 Candidatus Acidiferrales bacterium
CGGTTGCTCGAATCGCGCAGCGCAGTCCTCGGTTTGCTGGATGACGCGGTGGACAACGAAGCGTCGATAGAAGTTCCGGTGCAACCCGGCGATCGCGTGGTGATTTACACCGACGGCTTCACCGAAAGTTTCAATAAGCACAGCGATATGCTCGGTGTCGAGGGCTTCGCAGAAATGGTGCGGGAGGCTTCCAAGTTGCCGTTGCCTGAAATGAAGCGTCAGATTCTGGCTCGAATCGAAGCCTGGCGCAACGGCCCGGCCGCCGACGACATGTCGCTCGTCCTGATCGAAGTGCCATAAAGAAGTCCCATGAAGTAGTGCTATAAAGACGTTCCGTGGAATTGTTCCGTGACGTTTCTCTCGACTGCTGGCTCGCGAGCCATCTGAAATCTATTTGTGGCAGGTTTGACTCGTTGTACTGGCGCGGATATACTGCGCGTCTTTGTAGGCGGATTCGTGAGGTAGAATAGGCGCATGGGAGTTATAGACAATCGGTTTGAACGCAGCTACGTCCTCTCGACGGTGGATTACGTTTTCAATTGGGCGCGCAAGAGCGCGATTTGGCCGCTGACGTTTGGCTTGGCGTGCTGCGCCATCGAAATGATCGCTTCGACCACTTCGCGATTTGATATTGCGCGTTTCGGCGCGGAGGTTTTCAGGCCGTCGCCCCGCCAGGCGGACTTGATGATCGTAGCCGGCACGGTGACGCTGAAAATGTCGCCGGTGCTGAAGCGCGTTTGGGACCAGATGCCGGAGCCGAAGTGGTGTATATCGATGGGCGCGTGTTCCAGCGTGGGCGGCCCGTTCAACGTGTATTCGGTGCTGCAGGGCGTGGACCGCATCGTTCCGGTGGACGTGTACGTGATTGGGTGCCCGCCGAGGCCTGAAGCCCTGTTCTACGCGCTCCTGAAGCTCCAGGACAAGATTGACCTGATGTCGCTGGCCAAGCGGCCCACGGAAGTCCGTTTGCAGCCGGAGATGGTCGAGGAATTCAAGAGCGGCGTGATGGTTGCCCAGTCGCCGCAACCGCGCTAAATCCACTAGAGGGCCAACCAATGGCGTTTCTGCGCACAGCGAAGAAGGACGAGGTCCCGCCCGGAATGATTCGTGAGTTTCAGATTGACGGGAAGACCTTTGCTTTAGCTAACGTTGACGGTAAGCTTTTTGCCATCAATAACTTATGCCTTCATCGTGGAGGGCCGTTGGGCCAGGGCGAGCTTCACGGTCAGATCGTCACTTGCCCCTGGCACGGGTGGCAGTACGACGTCACCACGGGAAAACTAGTCACCAACCCTGCCGTCGCTTGCGAGACGTATGGGGTGGAAGTCCGCGGCGACGATATCTTCGTAGATGTAGGCTAAGGCTGGACTTAGGCGCGACTTTACTGGTTCCGTGCCTACCTCAAAAATTCCGCCAATAAAGTTAGCCATTTTGCATACCTTTCCGTGTATATTGCGCGCGGCACTTTTTGACGGATGACACAAGCTCCCTCCAAACCAAAACGCTGGCTGCTCGCCGTAGACCCTCGCGTTTATCACTGGGATACCCTTTTCGTGAAGGGCAAGGAAATGTGGCGGCACGCCGGGAACCGTCCTGACGCGCTGCGCCAACTAAAGCAGGTTCAGCGAGGCGACCGCGCGCTTTGCTATCACGGCAAAGCCGAGCATGCGGTGTACGCCCTGGCCGAAGTCAGCCGCGATCCCTATCCCGACCCGCACGATCACGATTCGAAAAAAATGGTGATGGACTTGCGAGCGATTGAGCGTTTGCCTCGCCAAGTGACGCTCGTTGAGCTGCGCGAAAATCGTTTGCTGCGCAAAATAAAATTTCTGAAGAATACGCGCCTCACCATCTGCCCGCTCACCGACGATGAATATGCCGAGATCCTGCGCATGGCCGGCATCGTGGCTTCCCCCGGCATTCCTTTGCCCTGACGCGATACGCGGCGCTTCGAAGAAGCTTCGGATTAGCTTCCGCTTCCACAGGAGGGTTTTCCAATGCGAAAAGGAAAGTTCATTTCATTCATCTTATCGTTGGCTGCTGCTTTTCCTCTGGCGATCATGTTGCACGCGACAGCCCCGCAAACTTTTGGCCAGCAAAACAAAACAGCGGGGCCCGAAGATTTATTGCGCGGCGCCACAACCGGTTCAACCCGTATTGTGGACATGACGTATGCGATCAACGGTAAATTGCCGGCTTGGCCCGGCGACGAGAAAACCTTCGAAGCACAAATTGTCGCCACCCCGGAAAAAGATGGTTACCTGGCTCGCAGTTTCTGGATGCTGGAACATTACGGCACGCATATGGACGCGCCGGCGCACTTTCCCCCGGGAAAATTTACGCTGGATCAAATTCCCGTGGCGCATTTCTTCGGCCCGGCGGTGGTGATTGATGTGCGCGAAGAAACGAGCAAGGATCCGGACTACCGCCTAAGCACGGCGCGCGTCGAAAAATGGGAGGCTGCGCATGGACGCATTCCATCCGGCGCGATTGTGATGATTCGCACCGGCTGGGCCTCGCGCTGGCCCGATCAAGCGCGCTATCGCAACATGGACGAAAACAAAGTAATGCATTTCCCGGGATTTTCTGTGGAGTCTGCGAAATTGCTGGTTGCTCGCGGAGCCGTTGGCCTGGGCATCGATACGCTCAGCATCGACTACGGGGCGTCGAAGGATTTCGAAGTCCATCATGTTGATCTCCCCGCGGGGCTCTACAATCTGGAAAATCTCGCGAATCTCGATCAACTGCCGGAAGCGGGAGCGTTTCTGATCGCGGCGCCGATAAAACTTGAAGGCGGCTCGGGCGGGCCGGTTCGCGTTTTCGGGCTGCTCCCTCCGGCGTAGAATAGAAACATGCCGGAGTTACCTGAAGTCGAGACAGTCGTTCGCGGCCTAAGAGCGGTGTTGCCTGGCAGGCGCATTTTGAACGTGCGGCTGGGCAAGACGGATTTCATCGACGACCCTGCCGCGCTCGAATTGCAGCTTCCCGGCAGCCGCATCGTCGCCGTGCGGCGTCACGGCAAATTTATCCTGGTCGAGCTCGAATCCGCGAACGGACGCAAGCATGAATCATCTTTTCTGATTCATCTGGGGATGACCGGGCAGATCGTAACCTGCCCGCCGGAAGTTCCCGTCGCGCCGCACACGCATGTTTTTCTCGCGCTCGACGACGGCCGGGAACTTCGTTACACGGACATTCGCCGCTTTGGCCGAATGGCGATGCTCGCGAATACCGCGCACGAAAGCGTTCTGGGCAAGCTGGGCCTCGATCCTCTGGAAGCGACGGAGGAAGAATTTTGCGCGATGTTTCGTTCGCGGCGTGCGCACATCAAAGCGCTCCTGCTCGACCAGCGCGTCCTGCGCGGAATGGGCAATATCTATACGGACGAAAGCCTGTGGCGTGCCCGCATCCATCCCCGCCGGCTCGGCTCAAATTTGAATGACCAGGAAATACACCGCCTTCACGGAGTCGTCCGCCGGGTGCTGAACGAAGCAATTCGTTTAGGCGGATCTTCGATTTCCGATTACGTGGACGCGGAGGGCAACTCCGGAGAATTTCAGATTCGCCATCGCGCCTATGGACGCGAAGGGAAGAAATGCTCTCGCTGTGGGACGCTGATTCGCCGCATCATCGTGGCCGGCCGCAGCAGCTATTTTTGTCCGCGCTGCCAGCCCGCTCCGCGAACTCGTTCAAGAAAAGTTCGAAAACGCGGCGGTCAGCGCGCTCGCCCAGTAAAGAAATAAATCAGCAGCGCTCCAGCCAAAGCGAAAAGTCCGGCATAAAGAAAGCCTGCGTTGGGGCTCACACTTGACCACAGCACACCCACCGCGATGCTCGATACCAAATCGCCGATTCCGTTCACGGTAGCCAGCACACCAAATCCCGAACCGCGCGCTTTCGCGGGAAGCAACTCCGCAGCCATCGATTTTTCGAGCGACTGCTGCATGGCCCCATGCACCCCCTCGAGGCCAAACAAAATAACGAGCACTGCAATCGTCGGCGTCGCAAAAATGAAACCCGCGTAGGTGACCGCTCCGACTAAATATCCCGCCGCAAGCAGGCCGCGTTTGCCGATACGGTCGCCCAACGCACCGGCGGGATAAGACGCCGCCGCGTTCACCAAGTTATGAAACGTGTAAAGAGCTACTGCCGCGGTGGCGGCACGCGCCACACCATGTTGCGGAGTAAGTATCTGGCTGGCGCGGAGAATCAGCAGCGTAGGCGCGAAATCGCCGAGGCCGTGCGCGAAAACGCCTGCGAGAAAATGCCAATAGGTTTTGGGCATCTGCCCCAGGCTGGACGCAAAGCTCGGAGCGTGATGTCCGTCCGCGCGTTTCGGGGCCGGCACGAGAAACGCAAATGCAACCGCTGCGGCCAAGCCGGGCACCAGCGTCCATTTCAGAACGCCGCGCGCGCCGAGCACTCCGATCAACGCTGTGGCGCAAAGCGGGCCGAGAACGGCTCCCACGGTGTCCATCGCGCGCTCGAATCCGAATGCGCGGCCTTGCTGCTCGGGCGCTACAGCATCCGCGAGCAGCGTGTCGCGTGACGGCCCGCGGCTGCCGCGGCCGGTCCATCCAAGCGCGCGCATGACGAGGATCGCCGGCCAGCTTTGTGCGAAAGCGTAAGCAAACGTCGAAAGGCCAGTCGCCAGGTATCCAACGATTCCCGTGGGTTTGCGCCATCTTGGACGATCTGCGATCCAGCCGCCGGCCAGTTTTGCAAAACTCGAGAGGCCGTCGGATACGCCCTCGATTACCCCCAGCGCAAACGCCGGCGCGCCCAGGCTTGCAAGAAACCCGGGAAGAATCGCGGTAGCAGCTTCGTGCCCCCAGTCCGAGAACAGACTAGCGAGGCCGATGCCCAGGACGCCGCGCGTGAGCCAGCGTTTTGCCGGTGCAGATGAACCCGCGCTAGAACTTTCGCCCATATTCGTAACAGGAATTAACGGGCGGACCGATTGCGAAGATGTGTCGTGGGCGCACTTTCGATCAGAGGCAAGGCCGCACTGACGATTCTCTCAGCCCAATTGCTACGGTCCTGCGCGTCAAGCCAGATCGCGGGCGCTGGCAAGCGGTTGAATGGAGCTGAGGCGAGCAATTCAATCAGTAAATCGTGGATGCGCAATTGAAACGCGCGGTCTTCGGATCGGAAACCATCGCGCGGGATTCCTTCTTCGACGATTGGAATTCCGATGAGCAGAGAGTAAGTCTCCATCCACCAGGCCAGCCACGTTTCCAAGTGCGGCTGCCGGCCAAATTTGTTCACCAGGTAGCAATAATTATCGAGCACGGCGCGATCGGTAATTACGATTGGCGCGCGGGGTGCTGCTTCAAGCTCGGCCCCGATTTGTGCATGCAGGATCCAGAGCTGTCCCTCCAGCGTGGTCTCCGCATTCACGGGAAAGGGAGACTGCCGCGCGACTTCGGCCACGAGCTCCACGTTGTAGTGAGATTTCTTCAGCAACGAACACACTTCGTACGCCAGGGTCGTTTTGCCCACGCCGTGCGTGCCAATCAGTGCGATCTTCAAGTTGCCGCCTTCGTCCGCTTTGCCATTTGTTCTAGCATATTTTGGGGCCGTGTGAAAACCCGCATGCGAAACGTTTTGTGCTCTTCGCGCGTCTACCAAACAGCGCGATCGTCACGGATTGTATTCGATCTGCTCTACACTTAGAATTATCGGTTCCTAAACTAACAAACTGCACTTTTCGGGGGAGCGAGCGAAATGAATGTTCGACGTGTTACGGCTCTGGGTTTGATTCTGATGTTTGGAATAGTGGCAGGCCGCACCGCGGTTCACGCTCAGCAGGCCGCGCCGGCGAAAGATGCGATAGCCGAAGCGGACGAGAAAATTCTTGCCGAAATTCATGACCACAACGAGATCATGAGCAACCTCGAATATCTTTCGGATGTGATCGGCGCGCGCTTGACCGGCACGGAAAATCTCAAGAAGGCAAACGACTGGACGCGCCAGAAATTCGCAGACTATGGCGTCGCGAACCCGCACCTGGAACCCTGGACCATCGCGCATACCTGGACGCGCGTATCTGCGACCGGACAAATTACGAGCCCCTCAGTTCATCCCCTGACCATCGCATCCTACGCCTGGGCGCCCTCCACAAACGGGGTTGTGCGCGGCCATGTGGTTTACGTCACCGCGCGCTCCCCGGATGATCTCGCGCAATATAAGGGCAAATTAAAAGGTGCAATTGTGATTTCCGCGGAGCCGGCTCTGCTTCCGCCCGCGGGTCAACCGGCGCCCGATCCGCAAGATGTCCCGTATGGAGATTCGTTTTTGCTGGTCGCGCCGCATCGGCCTGGTCCGCCTCCGCCTGCGTTCGGTCCCGGATTCCGCCAGTTCATGCAGGCGCGCACCGAGTTCTTCAAAAATGAAGGTGTGGTCGCGACGCTCACGGATTCAGGAAAGCCCGACGGATTGCTCAACATGACCGGAATGGGCGGCCGCAATTACGACATCGCTGGCATTCCTGCCGCGTTTGTTTCCTCAGAAAGCTACGGCCTTATTTGGCGGCTGCTTCAACGCGGCCCGGTGGATTTGGAGCTGAATCTCACAAATTCCATCGGTGATAAGCCCGTGGAGGTCTACAACACGGTCGCAGAAATTCGCGGATCCGAAAAGCCTGACGAGATCGTGGTTCTCGGCGCTCATCTCGATTCCTGGGATCTCGGCACCGGCACAACCGACAACGGAACCGGATCGATGGTGGTACTCGAAGCGGCGCGGGCTCTTCAAAAGCTCGGCCTGCAACCGAAGCGCACCATCCGTTTCGTATTATTTTCCGGCGAAGAGCAAGGCTTGAATGGCTCGCGCGCCTACATCACCGCGCACAAAGACGAATTGCCCAAAATCTCCGCCGCGTTGATCCACGATACCGGCACAGGAAAAGTCGTGAGCATCAGCTTGATGCGGAATTATCAGGATCGCGAGGTGATGGAAAAAGTTGTTGCGCCATTGCACTCGCTCGGCCTGCTGGAACTAACTGAACGATGGATGACGGGGAGCGATCACGCTTCGTTTGAAGAAGCAGGCGTTCCGGGATTTTTCTGCGTGCAGGATCCCGCGCAGTATTTTGAGACGCATCATTCGCAAGCCGATACTTTCGATCAGGCGCACGAAGCCGATCTGGTGGAGGGCGCGCAGGTGATGGCCGCGTGGGCTTACAACGTGGCACAATTGCCGGATCTCCTGCCGCGCAAGCCCGCTCCGGCTCCCACGGCTCCTGCGGGAAATTAACGGTCCCGTTCCAACGACCCTAGCGAGAGAAAAATTATGCGAGCTGTGCTGCAACGGGTGAGCCGTGCACGCGTTATCGTGGACGGTAGCGTGACCGGCGAAATCGGACCTGGGCTCGTGGTGCTGATGGCCGTGGGTCGCGAGGATGTATCCGCCACCGCTGCCGCGATGGCTGAGAAAATCGTGAACCTGCGAATCTTCGCCGACGATCAAGGAAAGATGAACCGCTCGGTGCTCGATACCGGCGGCGCAATTCTCGCTGTCTCACAGTTCACTCTCTACGGCGACGCGCGCGGCCAGCGCAGGCCCAGTTTCATTCAAGCTGCGCCGCCGGAATTAGGCAAGGCGCTTTACGATGAGTTTGTTGTCGCCCTGCGCGCGCTCGGTGTGCGGGTGGAAACCGGCGTGTTTCAGGCGCACATGTCGCTCGAACTCACGAACGACGGTCCCGTGACGATTCTCCTGGATTCCGATAAGACTTTCTAGCCCCGAGTTTCTTCATCAGCAAAGACTGCATCTATTCACTCGGAATCTGTTCCACTTGCGCCAGCCGTTCCTGTGGCTTACGCTTTGCCCGGAGAAACGCCAATGAGCGAAATCAACAGAATACTGGATCAAATGGACCGCGCCTTTTCCGGCGAGGCTTGGCACGGACCTGATCTCATGTTGCTGCTCAAGGGCGTCTCAGCGGAAGACGCCTCGAAACATCCTGTACCCGGCGCGCATTCCATTTGGGAACTCGTGCACCACATCGCAGCTTGGAACACGATCGTGCAGCAGAAATCGAAGGGGGAGCCAATCAAGGTGACGCCCGAGATGGACTGGCCGCCCGTGTGGGATGCCAGTGAAGTGGCTTGGAAGCGATCGCTGGAAAATCTTGGCGACAACAGGACTCGCCTGAGAAATTACGTCAAGACCGTGCGCGACGACCAGCTCGACGAAATGGTAAAGCGTGAAAATTATTCCCAGTATGTGTTGTTGCAAGGCCTAGTCCAGCACGACCTGTATCACGCCGGGCAAATTGCCGTCTTGAAGAGAGCGCTCGCGTGACGCACTTGGACAAAACGGCGGGGTCAGCGACGAGCGGTTCCACGAAAGAATTTGCGGTCGAAATTCGCGAAGCCCAGCCGCGAGATTACGCGCGAATCGCTGAGCTAGCCGGCCAGCTCGGCTATCCTTCTTCCGCCGATGAAATTGCCAAACGGTTCGCTGGCATGCAGCATTCGAACGAACACGCTGTGTTCGTAGCGCAGGTCGGCAGTGAGCTTGCAGGTTGGCTCGCGGTGTTTGTCTATCGCGTGATCGAAGCGGACGCGCGCGCCGAGATCAGCGGCTTGGTGGTTGACGAGCGCTACCGCTCGCAGAGAATTGGAATGCATCTTCTGGCTCGTGCCGAGCGCTGGGCGCGGGAAAAAGGCTGCCGCGCCATCGGACTGCGTTCGAACGTAATCCGCGATCGCGCGCACGCGTTCTACGAACGCCTCGGCTATCACCACGTCAAAACGCAAAAATCCTTCCGCAAAGACTTGTGACCAGCCGAAGAGCAGAGAGACCCGGCGACTAGCCCGCCATAGGTTCACCACGCGCAACATTGTTGTTCTCTCCGCCGGGCAATTAATATCGTATTACGATATACTTAAAAAGCCGTGACAAAGACGCCGAGACGAAGGATTGATTACTCAGCACTCGCTGATTTCCGCTACGAAA
>JBEKSN010000155.1:0-8935 GCA_049517055.1 Candidatus Acidiferrales bacterium
TTCCGTGCGCGTGGTCTCAAACGGGGATAACCGCGGAAAGGGCTATAGCGTGCGTCACGGCATGCTGGAAGCTCGCGGCCGGATCGCTCTTTTTACTGATGCGGATCTTTCTTCACCCATCGAGGAATCTGAAAAACTCCTTGCGGCGATCAAGGATGGAAATGAAGTCGCAATCGGTTCGCGCGCCCTGGATCGTACACTGATCACCCTGCACCAGTCGCGGCTGCGCGAGCTTGCGGGCATGATCTTTAATGGCTTCGTGCGGATATTTGTCGGCTTGTCTTTCAGCGACACGCAATGCGGGTTCAAGGCCTTCGTGCGGGAGCCTTCACGAGTGGTCTTCGAGCAGCAGCGCATCGAACGTTTCGGATTCGATCCTGAGATACTTTTCCTTGCGAAACGTCACAGCCTGCGAACCGCGGAAGTTGCCGTTCGATGGGCGCACGATCCAGCGACAAAAGTGCACATGATCCGCGATAGTTTGATGATGTTCTTCGATCTTGGCCTCATCCGCTGGAACTGGCTGCTGGGCCGCTATCCCAAACGGCCCGGCGAGAAATAGGCCGTTATTCTTTGTGCTGTTGCGCGGTTGGCGGAAGTAGGCTATTGGCCCGTAGATAAGATGCGGCCATGCTGTAATGGTCGGCGAAATCGTTCGTCAGCGCGATCATTGCCGCCGCGCGAGACATTTTGTGGTCACCGAACACCGTCAACTGTTCGCCCAGATTTGAGTCGTCCACCTTGGCTAGACTTTGCGAGCAGAAGTCGAAGGAAGCCTTCAGCGAAGCGACAAGCTTATCTTTGGGGTCCGTCTCGCTCGGCTTATCCTGGGTTGGCGCCGCGACGCCGGAAATTTTGGAGCAGAGTCCATAATTTGAACCGATCATGTGCGTGACCAGTTTTCCGAAGGACATCTGAGTAGGTGTGGGATGGAAGCTATACTTGTCCGCAGGCATTTCATCAGCCGCAGCCACCATATTTTTGGACGCTCGCTCTACGCTACTTCTCACAGCATTAGAAACCGGGTTTGTCTCGGGTTGGCTTGTTTGCCGTGCGTTCGAGGCAAACGGCATGAAAGCTGTTGCCAAAATGAGGAGCAAAAGTCGGCTGAGTCTCACAGCGTCACCTCCGGCGTTTCTTGCAGCCTCAGGATAGACTCGGAGATTGAGGCTTACAAGTGATTTGCAGCGGCAGCCGCGGGGTGTATGTTCACGCCACTTTGGAAAACAAAGTACTTTACGCAGGCCCGTAGCTTAGCTATCCTCTCTGGGTATGGCTTTAACGGATCCAAACCGCCCTCGGTCGTCCGGCCCACGCGCTCTTGATGAGCACGCTCGCGACAATCTGCGATTCATTCGCGAGACGATGGAACGGGCCAGCTCATTCACCGCAGTTCCCGGCTGGGGAGGCGTGGCGATGGGCATTACGGCCCTCGGCGCCGCGGCGATTGCATCATCGCAAGCGTCGCCGATGGCTTGGCTGCTGACCTGGATTACCGAAGCGGTTCTGGCAATCGCGATTGCCGGATGGACGACTTACTCGAAAGCGCGTGCGGCGGGATCATCGCTGTTCTCCGGACCCGGCCGGCGATTTGTTTACAGTTTTGCGCCACCGCTGCTTGTGGGTGTGCTGCTTACGGCGCTGCAATTGCGCACTGGAGTGGTGGGCGCGATTCCGGGTGAATGGCTGCTGCTGTATGGAACGGGAGTCGTCACCGGTGGGGCGTTTTCGATCCGCGTGGTGCCGTTGATGGGTTTGTGTTTCATGGTGCTCGGCGCCGTGGCGCTGTTCTGCCCGTGGAGCTGGGGCAACATTTTTCTGGCCGCCGGCTTTGGGGCGCTTCACATTATTTTTGGCGCAGTGATTGCGAGGAAATATGGCGGCTAAATTAGAGGCGTACCGAGCGGAGCGGGAAGAATCCCCAAAGAGGGGAGCATCCCGCGCGCGAACCGCGGAGACATCCGCTTCGGACCTGGATCGGCTGATCCACGAGCGCACGCGGCTCGCGATTGTAAGCGCGTTAGCGGTGAATACTTGTCTGGCGTTCAACGAGCTGAAGCAACTGGTGCGCGCGACGGACGGTAATCTGAGCGTTCACGCGCGCAAGCTGGAGGACGCAGGATACGTCACCTGCACGAAGTCCTTCGCCGGACGTCTTCCTAAGACTGAATATCGCCTTTCGGCAGCGGGCAGGCGCGCTCTGGAAAAATATCTGAACCACATGGAAGCTTTGATTCAAGCCACGCGGGAAGGTTAAAGGCGGAAATTTTGGGCGCGGTTATATGAATAAAAGTACCTTGAAGCTAGTCGATCATCCGAGACTTCACGTCGCTATTTTGCTGGATGGAAACGGCCGCTGGGCGGCCTCGCGAGGCCTAGCGCGGTCAGAAGGCCACCGTTGCGGGGTGGAAGCGGTTCGCCGCGTTGTGCGGGCGGCCCCGGCACTGGGCATCGGCACGCTCACGCTGTATGCATTCTCAGCTGACAATTGGGGGCGCCCGGCGAACGAGGTGGCTTCGCTACTCGCGTTGCTGGAAGCGTTTTTCCGCAACGACGCTTCCAAGTGCGCTGCGGAAGGGATCCGGCTGCGTGTGATTGGCCGGCGCGATCGCATTCCGCCTTCACTGTCACAGGCAATCGAAGTCGCCGAGCGAGTCACAGCTTCCGGGCGGATTCTGGAATTGCGCATCGCGATAGATTACTCGGCGCGCGATTCCATACTGCGTGCCTCTTGCTGGATGCTCTCAAGCCTGGAGATATCGGAGCGCGAGTTCGCGAAAAGGCTTGGCGAGGTCACGCATAGCACCGGCCCGGCGCTGGACGTGGATCTGCTGATTCGCACCGGCGGCGACCGCCGCCTGAGCGATTTCATGCTGTGGGAATGCGCGTACGCGGAATTATTTTTTACGCCGCGAATGTGGCCGGAATTCGAAGCTGCCGATCTGGCCGCGGCAGTGGAAGATTTTCTGACACGTGAGCGCCGCTTCGGAAAATTGCCCGAAGCCGCCGCAAGTTAGCAGCCGGCAAGTTTTCAAGCCGCTGGTATTGAAACGTACGCTCGACGTGACAGCCAAGCCACAGAACAAAACTTTCTAAGGCAGACCGACAATGGAAGCAAAACAATTAGCTGCGGTGATGGGTATTCTCTCGTTCCTTGGAACTGTTGCCCTGCTGGCGGCAGTGGTTGGTGCGTTTGTGTTATTGAAATTCTTGGGAGAAGAACGGCTATCGCGTTGGAGCGGAGCGGCCACGGTCTGGCTCTTAGGAGGTCGCGGCGTAACATGGAAACTGGGTGCAGGTGCGACTTTGTTGCTCGTTTTGTATGCGACAGCGTTAGTCGGCGCCTCGGCGGCAAGCCATGAATGGGCGCTTTCACCCGGAGAAGAGAAATATTTCTGCGAGATTGATTGCCATTTGGCGTACTCCGTTGCAGGAATAGAGCAGATCCAGACGCTGGGCAGCGGCTCAAACCAGAAAGCGGCCAAAGGAACGTTTTTCGTCGTGAAGCTTCGCACCCGATTTGACGAACACACTATTTCGCCGCGCCGTGGCGACTCGCCTCTTACACCTTCGCCGCGCGCGGTAACTCTCGTCGACGGCCAAGGCCATGAATATCCGGTTTCTCGCGATGCGCAACAAGCGCTCGAAGCTTCTCTCGCCGGCCGCTGGACTCCCCTGACAAACGCACTTCGTCCCGGCGAGTCTTATTTGACTCCGCTCGTCTTCGAACTTCCACCCGGTGCCAGCGGACTGAAGCTCTTGATCGCGAGCCCGACTCAACCAGAATGGCTCGGCCGTGTCTTGATCGGCGATGAAGGCAGTATCCTGCACAAGAAAGTCTATTTGCGCTTTGAGAGCTGAAGCGTTTGCAGGAAAGTTAATCTTAGGTTCGTCGGTGGGATCGGGCCATCTCGAAGGCTCTCTTGATCACGCGCATGGCGGCGGGCGTGAGCGAAAATCGAGCTAGCTCTTCTTCGAAGGACCAGGCGACATCGACGACATCACTTCCTGCACGCGCCACGCCGCTTATCGCTTCACACAGATAATCCAAAATTACAAAATGATAGCGCCACTTGCCATTCGCGTCCGGCATGATGCGCTCGAACGCTTCGATCAAATCGCCCACGCGCACTTCAAGACCCGTTTCCTCCTGAAGTTCGCGGCGTACTCCGTCGCGCAGAGCTTCTCCTAATTCAAGCATGCCTCCCGGAATGGACCACTCGCCTTCCAGCGGCGGGCCGCCGCGGCGAATCAGCAGCACGCGATTCTCCGCGATCACGACCCCGCCGACGCCCACGAGCGGACGCTCGGGATATTCTCGACTAGTCACTTTTAGATGTTCCCCCACCCAAAAGCTTGACACTGGCGTTATATAATACGCTTCCCGGTGGAAGCGGGCCTTAGGAAGGAGAGAAATCAGTGACCAGATGTCCCGAATGCGACGCCGAAATTGATTTGGACGAAGACGAAGTGGAAGAAGGCGAAATCCTGAGCTGCCATGAGTGCGATGCCGAGCTTGAGGTGACGCAAACTCATCCTGTTCATCTCATCGTGATTTCTGAAGACGAAGATGAGGAAGAAGACGAAGAAGAGGATTCGGACGAAAAGGCCGTCGTCGAGGAAGAAGAAGAGGAAGAAGAGGCGGAATAATTGTCGTTCAGTTTCTCGACTGGATTTTTTTCCTTCGTTCGGTTTGCTTTGCCCGGATGGCAGAGGCTCGATGATTCCAACCTATTTCCAAAGACTCTGTGTACTCTTTTCATCGACCACGCGCATGTCCGCGGAGAATAGCGGCGGCCTGTGGAAGGATAGGAACTTGACAATCTGCCGTATTCCTCGCCTCGCGCTTTTTATTCTACTGATGTTTCTCACGGCTTTTCCGGCTTCCGCGCAGCAAACCAAAGACCAAAAGAAGGCCGAAGCGCAGCTCCGCACGGTGCACGGACTGGTGGAGAACAAAGACGAAGACCCGGTTCCCGCAAGCGTGGTCTATCTGCTAAATGTGAAAACGCAGGCAGTGAGGACTTCTTTTGCCGATGAGAAGGGCCTTTACCGCTTTAGCGGACTCGACCCGAATGTGGACTATGAAATCCACGCTGAACACGAAGACATGACGTCTTCCACTCGCACTATTTCAAGCTTCGATTCACGCCGCGATATTGAAGTGAACTTGAAAGTGTCCCGCCAAAAAAAACAGTAAGCAGCAATTCTTAGTGGATTTTCAAGTGGCGGCCCACGCACGCGGATTTGGCGCCATCACGCGCACCGCGCCGGGCAGCACTTCGAACTCTACCGATGGTTGCGAGGGATCGCCTTCTTGCGTGCAACGATGTTGAAGATTTGACTGAGGAGTGGGATGCTATTGCTCGCCTCTTGCTTGTGCGGCGGTTTCTGTAACGCGAAAATCCGACGGAGGAAGTTCCTATGAAAATTCGCAGCGGAATTCTGATAGGGAGCGTGACCGCGCTTTTTGCCATTGCTTTGGCTGGCGCGACTCCGGCTTTCGCGCAAGAACATCCGGCCGGCGGGACCCCTCACTGGAGTTACGCCGGCCCCGACGGTCCGGATCACTGGGGCGATCTGGACCCGAGCTTTGCCGCCTGCAAGAGCGGCCAGCGCCAGTCGCCCATCGACATCAAAGATGCAAAGCCGGCGGATCTGAAGGCGATTAAATTCGATTACAAGCTCGCCCCGATGAAAATTATCAACAATGGCCATACGATTCTCCTTCGTTATGAGGCAGGGAGCAGCATTACTGTGGACGGCAAGCAATATCCGCTCGTGCAGTTTCATTTTCATCATCCGAGCGAGGAAGAAATAAATGGCCAGAAGTTCGACATGGTTCTTCACTTGGTCCACGTGCATGCGGATGGAAGCGCCGTGGCAATCGCCGTCCTGCTGAAGAGCGGTAACGAAAACCCGCTCATCCGAGACATCTGGAGCCACATCCCCAAGGAAATCGGCAAAGAAGCCGAGTTCAAGAAAGTTATGATCAACGCCGCCGATTTGCTGCCGGCCGATCAGAATTACTTTACTTTTGACGGCTCGCTCACAATCCCGCCGTGCAGCGATGTGAAGTGGTTCGTCTTGAAAACTCCCGTGGAGCTTTCCCCGGCGCAGATCGCAGCGTTCGCAAGAATGTATCCGGATAACGCCCGCCCCATTCAGCCTACGAACGGCCGAAAGATCGAGGAGAGCAATTTCACGAAGTAGAAACTAATCCTGCAAGAATCAAACAGGGAGTGTGTATGCGTTCTGCCGACGCAAAGTTGACCAGAAACACTATGCCCATGTCCGCGCGGCGACTTTGTTTCCTGATTATTCTCTCGGCCTTCGCCCTATCCCACGTTGCGCTTGCCTTTGCCCAAAATGCACTTACGGCATCCCCCATCTCGGCGGACTCCGACAAGCTTCTCCATCGCATGTTCGCTTCTACGGATTTCGAGGTGAAGAATTTCGGCCCGGCGCGATGGCTGGATGGTGGCGATTTTTATACCACCGTGGAGCGCTCGGCGGATAGTAAAGATGCGCAGGAAATCGTGCGATATGAAACTGCAACGGGAAAGCGCGAGGTTTTTGTATCCGCCGCGAAACTGATTCCCGCGGGCGCGAAAGCTCCGCTGGCGATTGAGGATTATTCCTGGTCCAAGGACAAGAGCCGGTTGCTGGTCTATACCAATTCCGCCCCCGTTTGGCGGCAAAATACACGCGGTGATTATTGGGTGCTCGAGCTGAAGTCCGGCGCGCTAAGGAAACTTGGCGGTGATGCACCGCCTTCTTCGCTGATGTTTGCGAAATTCTCACCTGATGGCACGAAGGTCGCCTACGTTCGCGCCAACAATATTTATGTTGAGGATATCGTTTCGAGCAAAATACTGCCGCTGACCACCGACGGCTCAGGGACGTTGATCAATGGCACATCCGACTGGGTGTACGAGGAGGAGCTCGACGTTCGTGACGGATTTCGCTGGAGTCCCGACGGACATTACATTGCGTACTGGCAATTTGACACCCGGGGCGTGGAGATTTTTCGACTGATATACAACCTCGGAGCCCCACACGAAATCGTCACCGGCTTTCCGTATCCGGGGCTGGGTCGCTACCCTTCCATCCTTGATATCGCGTATCCGATTCCGGGAACCACGAACTCGTCGGTGCGTGTGGGTGTGGTGGATGTCGAAGGCGGCGCCACGCGCTGGATGCAGGTCCCTGGCGACCCGCGCGATAACTACATTGCTCGAATGGATTGGGCCGGAAATTCTAACGAACTGGCGATCGAGCATTTGAATCGTTTGCAGAATACGAACGATGTTCTGCTCGCCGATCGCGCTAGCGGCACGGTCCGCTCGATTTTTCAAGACCACGATGCAGCCTGGGTTGACGTGATGCCGGAAATCACCTGGCTTCATAACGGCGCGGATTTTCTCTGGCTCAGCGAACGAGACGGCTGGCGGCACGCGTATCTGGTTTCTCGCGACGGAAGTCGCGTGCAACTGATTACGCACGGGAATTTCGACCTGATCGACCTTGGCCCCGCTGACGAAAAGGGCGGCTGGCTTTATTTCAGCGCGTCTCCAGACAATGCCACGCAGCATTATCTTTATCGCGCGCGGCTTGATGGTTCCGGAAATGCGGAGCGAGTAAGCCCATCCAATTTATCCGGGACGCACAATTACGATATTTCCCCTGATTCTCGCTGGGCATTCCACCAGTATTCCCGAGCCGACGTAACGCCGGTCACCGATCTTGTAGAACTCCCCGCTCATCGTTCCGCGAGAGTATTGGAAGATAATGCCGCCCTTCGCGCAAATGCTTCAGTGCTTCTCAGCGCTCCGACCGAATTCTTTAAGGTTGATATAGGCGACGGTGTCACCTTGGACGGCTGGATGATGAAGCCGCCTCATTTTGATCCCGCGAAGAAATATCCGCTTCTCGTTTTCGTGTATGGGGAGCCTGCCGCGCAAACCGTGCTCGACGAGTGGTCAGCAGGGAATTATTTTCAGCGCGTCGCAGCCGCCGCCGGATATGTGGCTGTCAGCTTCGACAATCGTGGCACACCTGCACCAAAAGGACGGGCTTGGCGAAAAATTGTTTACGGCGCGATTCAGCCCGTCATCGTGAAGGATCAGACCGCCGCACTTCAGGCATTCCTGCGCGCTCATCCGTTCGCAGATGGATCACGCGTTGCCCTGTGGGGATGGAGCGGCGGCGCTACAAGTACCCTGAGTCTGATGTTTCGAGCTCCGGATTTGTACCAGGTGGGAATGGCCGTAGCGCCGGTTCCCGATTTGCGACTCTACGACACGATTTATCAAGAACGCTATATGGGATTGCCGTTGCAGAACGTGGAAGGCTATCGCAACAGCTCAGCCATTAATTTTGCCGAAGGGTTGCGGGGAAACCTGCTCATCGTCCACGGTTCAGGCGATGACAACGTGCATTACGCGGGATCGGAGCTACTGCTCAATCGTTTGATTGAACTCGACAAACCGGTGGATTTTATGGAATATCCGAATCGCACACACGCTATTTACGAGGGCTCCGGGACCAGACTGCATCTGTACAGCCTCTTGCTGCGTTACCTCGAGGAGCACATTCCCCCCGCGCCAGTTAGCCCTTAGGAACAGGCTTATCTGCCGCTGAAAGTGACTATTTCTCGGCAGAGTCTTCGCTCGGAGCACGCTCGCCCGAGCGAAATTGCGTCCAAGGACCGGCGTTCATATCGATCAGTACGCTCGACTGCCAGGAATATTCCGGATGCGCTTCCAGGAATGGCCGAGCTTTGAAATCCGTTCCGCACGGATGGCCGATGCGCGCGATGAAAGTCATGGATTCCGCCATGTGGCTGTCCATCACTTTTCCCTCTACAGCTCCGAACGGATTGTATGGAAACTTCGCGAAACCCGGATCTCCCTCGGTAGCCACATCACCGTGG
>JBEKSN010000156.1:0-8926 GCA_049517055.1 Candidatus Acidiferrales bacterium
CCGACCCATCTCGACACGCACAAGCACACTCACGCGCATCCCAAAGTGATGGAGGCCGTCGGTCGTGTAGCCAAAGAACTTGGAATCACGCGGATACGCAAGCCCATGGAGAATCTTCGAGATTCCTGGGAGACGACTCGCCATGAAAGTTCGGGCCGCACCAAGGAGTTGATCGCTGCCGCGGCAGCTCGCGCTGTCACGCCATGGTTTCAGACCATCGCGCGCAAGTATGGTTTGCGTTCTCCGGACCATTTCCTAGGGTTGGCCATGACGGGAGGACTGGGCCCCGCTGCTCTCCGTCGCATGATTGACACACTTTCCGACGGCAGCACCGAGATAATGCTTCATCCAGGCATCTGCGATACGGACTTGGCAAACTCCGGCTCCCGGCTCCAGGACCAACGAGAAACCGAATTGCAGGGGTTGCTCGATCCCGGTGTTAGAAGTGCACTAGCCGAAAGGGACATTCGCCTAATCAGCTATCGGGAGTTACACTAGCAAAATGCCGGCGAGCCAAGGCGTGCCACCTCGATACTCGATCGTCGTCCCTTTTCACGACGAGCAGGATAGCGTCCGTGAGCTGCATCAGCGGCTAAGCGAAGTAATGACTGGACGCTATGATCCGGTTGAATTTGTGTATGTGGACGACCAAAGCTCGGACGCCACGCCGCAAATCCTCGCAGCCATTGCCGAGGAAGACCCGCGCGTGGCCGTCCTTCGGCTAAAACGGAACTACGGGCAAACGACGGCGCTGGCGGCAGGGTTCGACTTCGCTTCCGGGGACATCATCGTTTCGATGGACGGCGACCTGCAGCACGACCCCGCGGACATCCCCACTCTGCTCGACGCCCTCGAAGCCACTCATTGCGACATCGTCAGCGGCTGGCGGCAGAAGCGCGTGGATAATTTCATAATGCGCCGCCTGCCGTCGCGAATCGCCAACTGGATGATGAGCAAGCTTTCCGGCGTGGACATCCACGATTTTGGAACCACGTTCAAAGTCTATCGTCGCGAGATTATTAAGGACATTCCACTTTATGGCGAGATGCACCGGTTTATTCCTGCGCTAGCTGCCTGGAACGGCGCCAAAATCGTGGAAGTGCCCATCCGAAATATCGTGCGTCCCGGAGGCAAGTCACATTACGGAATTTCGCGGACGTTACGCGTTTTCTTTGACATCATAACCATCCGTTTTCTAATGCGGTACATGACGCGGCCTCTGCACTTTTTCGGTCCTCCAGGCCTACTGGGAATGTTCTTGGGCGCGGCGATTCTGGTGGTCCTCCTCATTCAGAAGATGTTCTGGGACGTCTCAATCTTCGTTCAGCACGGACCCCTTCTCGTTTTGGGAATGATGTTGTGTCTATTCGGGGTTCAGCTGCTTGCCGTCGGGCTGGTGGGTGAGTTGCTCATGCGCACGCACTTCGAATCCGGCGAGAACCCGGTTTATCGCCTGGAGCGCGTCTTCGGGGCATCGCGCGCGTCCGAAGCCCCCGCCCACTCCGGTAAAAATGCGCTTGCGGCCAAGCCGGTGAGTCGTTAGAGTACGGCCTATATGCCGGGCGACGGCATAAAAAATTCCAGTAAGGGAAAATCCTATGCGCAAAGTCGTCTTCCTAAGTTCTGCGGTGCTGGTTGTGGCCGCTTTGGTTTTCGCTGGGGGCGATCCTTGGAAATCAAAACCTTATCAGCAGTGGGACGCGAAGGACGTCCAAAGAGTGCTTGAAGATTCTCCGTGGTCAAAAATAATCCAGGTCGAGGCTACTTGGAAGACAGGGAAAGATAATTCAGGCAACGATGCGAGCGGGCCAGCGGTTGCCACAAACCAGCAGGCGCCTGCGGGTGGAGGCGGAGGAAACGGAAAAGCAATGGGCGGATCGGCGCCTGGTGCGGTCAGCACTCCTGTCGCCGGCGCCGGGGATTCCGGGAACTCATCCGGATCAGCGTCATTTCTTATCCGCTGGGTATCATCCAAAACGGTCGAGAAGGCCGTGTATCGGAAGGCGGAACTGGCTGGGCAGATGAAACCGGAAGACGCCGAAAAAGAGCTGGCAAAGCAGCTTGATGTTTATGAACTCGTCGTTTTTGGGCCGGACATGAAACCGTTCCAATCGGCGGATGAGGATACGCTCAAGACCGACGGCTATTTAATCGAAAAGAAAACCAAGCAGAAAATTTCGCCAATGAAAGTTGAAATTACCCGGGCGCAGGATGGAACAAAAGTACAAGCCGTGGGGTTCATTTTCCTAAGGAAGGCGGCCAACGGCGAGCCAACCATAGCGGACGACGAAAAAAGCGTCGATTTCATTTGTTCCGTGAACGGGGCAAAAATTCACACGACCTTCGACATTTCAAAGATGCAAGATACGCAGGGACGCGATCTCTGAGCTAACCGAGAATATAATCTCAACCCTTCGAGGAGATTTCATGAGAATTTCGTGGCGTCACGCGGTGACCGCAATGCTGCTAGCTGTGGTGGCAACGGCTGCCAGTGCCCAAATGGGGCACTTTTCGGCCCCGCACGTCAGTGGGTTTTGGAATCCCATTGTTGGAGAAGGTGCGGAATACGAAATGCAATCAGCAAAGGGTGATAAGACCGATATGCAAATTGCTGTCGTTGGCAAAGAGTCGGTCGATGGGAAAGATGCATATTGGTATGAGACGTCTTTTAACCGCGGAAGCGGTCAGATGATCATGAAGCAGTTGATGGTGCTGAATGGTCCGGATACTCAAATCTCGCGCATGATCATGCAAATGCCTGGCCGTCCGCCGATGGAGATGCCTACGCAAATGATGCACCAGGATCGCGCGCCGCAAACCGCCGACGTTCGAACCGGCGGTGAGGATTTGGGAAGCGAAACCATTACCGTGCCGGCCGGCACTTTCACCTGCCAGCACTACCGTGCGAAGAGCGGGGGCGAAGTTTGGGTTTCGCAAAAGGTTTCTCCGTACGGGCTGGTGAAATCAAAGTCAAATGACTCGTCCATGGAGCTGATCAAGGTAATCAGCGGGGCGAAGGACCAGATAACGGGCACGCCGCAGCCTTTTAATCCTCAGATGATGATGCAACAGCAGCAACAGCCGCAGTAACGATCATGCCGAAGCGCTAGCTTTTTTAGAAATTGAAAAGAGGCGTCCCGATGCTGTCGGGACGCCTCTTTAGTTTTTTGAGGCGGTTTTGTTATCGGAGGTCAGCGCCATGCGCACTGCCGAAGAAAAATTCTATCAAGCCCGGATCACCAGGCGAGAGGAGTTTTCACCCGGACTATGGAAAATTCATCTCGATCCCGGCGGGGAATTCCAATTTGTCGCGGGCCAGTTCGCTACTCTCGGCGTGCAGACCTCGCAAAAACTTATTGAGCGGGCTTATTCCATAGTTTCTTCGCCCTACGAACGAGAGCTCGAGTTGTTCATCGAGCTTGTTCCCGCGGGCGAGCTGACCCCGCTGTTGCACGCGCTTCCGGTGGGTGCCTATATTTCCCTGCGCAAAGCTGCCAAGGGCCGCTTCACGCTGGATCTGAAGAGCGGTCACAAAAATCATCTCTTGCTCAGCACGGTTACGGGTGTAGCTCCGTATGTCTCTTACATGCGCACGCTTTACAAAGATTGGAGCGATAACCGCTTTCCCAACGACATTCATCTTTACTTGATCAACGCGGCAAGCCGCTCCTGGGAATTTGGGTATCACGACGAACTTGAGCTGTTGGCATCGAAGGTACCGTGGCTCACTTATATTCCAACCGTAAGCCGTCCGTACGAAGACACCCAATGGCGCGGCGAGATAGGCCGAGTGGAAGACCTCATCCGCAAATATAAGGATCAGTGGAAACTGGCGGGTTCGGACACAACAGGTTATCTCTGCGGCAATCCGCAAATGATAGAACTCGGGAAGGGTATTTTGTTCCGCTGCGGATTTGCGAAAGAGTCCCTGAAAGAAGAAGTGTATTGGATTCCACCGAAGACTCTCCGGCGCTAACGGGCGTGCAAGGGGCCTTGCTGCGCCCGCCAGTGACGGATTCCCGCTGCGGCCTCGCTTTAGATCGAGGGAGCCGAAGCAGCAAGCTGTTCAATAGTGCTCGAAATCGCGCGGATGGGCGTGGAGACGTGCACAGTTTCGTCTTTTTCCTCCACATCTACCACGATTGATCTACCTTCTTTCGCCACGCGCACGTGTTCGCCGGGCTCTTTCACTTCCACCAAGGTCACATCGTCACTCTCACGCAACTGGTCCAGCGCTGCGCGAATCGTCGGCATCCAGGGCTGAATCTGGGCGGCGGCGTGGGCTAACTCTCTCCGCGGCGCAAAGCGCATGCCGATCGGCACCAGCATCGCCGGAGCGATCACGTACACGTGATGCACTTCCGGATGGCGCTCCACAACTTTCACTTCGACCATTCCGTCGCTGCAGAGCAGTCCCACGCCCGCCACCGCCGTTCCCACGATTCCCAAAGCAACTTTCCCGAGCAGGATCATAAATCACCTCCGCCAGAATCTTGTCCGGCTACTCTGAACCGTTTTTCGAGTCAACCCAGATGCGCACGTGTTGCGACGCGTCCTCCACAGTAATCAGGAGCGAATCGCCGGCATCGCTCAGCGCCCGAATCGCCGCAGAAACATCAAGCTCGTTATCCTTGGCAGTGGAAAGCAGCGCATCGACCACCTTCATCGGAACCGTGACGTCTACCTTTTCGCCTTTCGCTCCGTCGCGAACGTGAATCACGATATTTCCATTCGATTTTGCTACCCGCACGTCTTGATCCTTTTCCTTCACCGTCACGAACTCATTGTCCGGAGCCGTACGCACCGCGTCCAGGAGCGCGCGAATATCCACGTCGTTCATTTCCGCGGACCCGATGCTCACATGCCCGTTGTGCAAATTACCTTTGTTCACAGTCGGAAGAATCTTTTCGGCCATCGAGAGCGGCACATTCACGTTCACACTTTCGCCCTTCGTTGCGTCCTCCACCTTCACGTGCAGGTATCGCTCACCCGGCCCGGCCAGAGCTGCCGGAGCGGTTGCGACTGCTGACAGAACGCAGAACATCACGATCCCGCATAGTTGTTTTTTCATTTTTGGGAAGCCTCCCGTTCTCTTCCTGGTCATATGTACGGAGTGGCCCCTGCAAATGTTCCGTGATTTTTTCGCGAGGTTGGCTCGGCAGACTACGGCGGGGTTTGGGGCGTAGCCGTCCGACGGCATTACTTGCGTTGAACCTTGAAATAAACAGCGGCCAGCGGTGGGACGCGAATCTTCAAAGAATAAGGACGGCCATTCCACGGCACCGGCTCGGCGGACACTCCGCCGGAATTCCCGTTGTCGCTGCCTTCGTAGTACGCCGAATCGGTGTTCAGGATCTCGCCGTAGAAACCGGCTTCAGGCACG
Organism: Candidatus Acidiferrales bacterium; assembly: GCA_049517055.1. Classification (GTDB taxonomy): domain Bacteria; phylum Acidobacteriota; class Terriglobia; order Acidiferrales; family UBA7541; genus Palsa-295. Next base: position 5,384 of record JBEKSN010000156.1, read on the forward strand.
CCCACGCGATAATTCTCGCGCACCACAGGCGTAAAATTGCACACCACAACAACAAAGTCGTGCGAATCTCGGGCGCGCCGCACAAACGAAAGAATGCTCGCTGCGCCGTCATTGGCCTCAATCCATTCAAAGCCGGGCCATTCGAAATCAACTTCATGAAGCGCGGCCTCGTTGGTGTGTAGATGGTTTAAATCTGTAACCAGCCGCTGAACTCCGCGGTGCGGCGGCGATTCCTGCAGCCGCCAATCGATCGCCGCGGTCTCCGACCATTCATTTCGCTGCGCCAGCTCGCATCCCATGAACAAAAGCTTTTTTCCCGGATGCGCGTACATATAGCCGTAGAGCAGCCGTAAATTTGCAAATTTCTGCCAGTCGTCGCCCGGCATTTTTCCCAGCAACGAGCGTTTGCCGTGCACCACTTCATCGTGCGAAAGCGGTAGAACGAAGTTTTCGTTGAACGCGTAGATCATCGAAAAAGTGAGCTCGTTGTGATGGAACTGGCGGTGAATCGGGTCGTTCTCAAAATAACGCAGCGTGTCATTCATCCAGCCCATGTTCCATTTCAAATCGAAGCCCAGCCCGCCGTCATACGTGGGGCGCGATACCGCGGGCCAGGAGGTGGATTCTTCCGCAACCATCAGCGCTCCGGCGTGCCGCTTGTGCACCACCTCGTTGAGCCGCTTGATGAAATCAATGGCCTCCAGATTCTCGCGCCCGCCGTATGGGTTCGGTATCCACTCGCCCGGCTTGCGGGAATAATCCAGATACAGCATCGAGGCCACCGCGTCCACTCGCAGCCCGTCGATGTGATACTTGTCCAGCCAAAATAGCCCGTTCGAGATCAAATAATTCTGCACTTCGTTGCGCCCGTAATTGAAAACCAGCGTGCCCCAGTCAGGATGAGCTCCGCGCCGCGGGTCGGCGTGCTCGTAAAGGTGGGTGCCGTCAAAAAAGCTGAGCCCGTGCGCATCCCGCGGAAAATGCGCCGGCGTCCAATCCAAAAAGACGCCGATCCCTTCGCGATGGCAGCAATCAACAAAATACATAAAATCCGCGGGCGAGCCGTAGCGGCGTGTGACCGCGTAATAGCCGACCGTCTGATAGCCCCACGAACCATCAAACGGATGCTCCATGATCGGCATCAGCTCGATGTGCGTGTAGCCCAGCCGCTTCACGTAGGGAATCAATTCTTCCGCCAACTCGCGATAAGTGAGCCAGCGGTTTCCTTCCGAAGTTTTCCGCCGCCAAGATCCCGCGTGCAGTTCGTACACGGTCAACGGCGAATGCAGCCAATCTCGCGCAGCGCGAGCTTTCATCCACGCCGCATCTTTCCATTCATAGTTTTCGATATTGCAAACCACTGACGCGCTTTTTGGCCGCAACTCTGCCGCAAATCCATACGGGTCGGCTTTCAGCCGTACAAAATTTCCAAAGCGCGAGCGGATCTCAAACTTATAGAGCGCGCCTTCGGCAAGTCCTGGAATGAAAATCTCCCAAATGCCGCTCACACCGCGGTTTCGCATGGTGTGAACGCGCCCGTCCCAAAAATTGAAATCACCCACGACACTCACGCGTTGCGCGTTAGGCGCCCACACTCCGAAATGCACACCACGCACTCCGTCGATTTCCCGCACATGAGCGCCCTGCTTTTCGTACTTCAGGTAGTGCGTGCCTTCGCCTGAAAGATACAGGTCGTAGTCGGTAAGCAGAGGAGGGAACGCGTAGGGATCGTAATCCTCCCACGTATTGCCATCAGCGAATCGAAATCGCAAACGATACGCATTCGGCGCCAACGCTTCACCGTCGCGTAAAGCGGGGTTGCCGGGAGCCGCCACCGACTCAAACACGCCGTCTGAATGAATCTGCGTCATCGGCTGCGGCACCGCATTTCCGCGCCACAATAAGCTAGCTTCGACCGCGCCGGGCCGAAACCCGCGAACCACGAGCACGCGTTTCCCGTCGCGCTCGATCCAGTGCGGCCCCAGAATCAACGACGCATCTGAATCCTCGCCGCGTACGATCCGCTCAACCTCGTCGCGCAAGTTCGCGCCAGAGATCTTCACGCCGTCCGGTTGTTTGTTTTTTTCTTCCATGCAGTCGCGAATCCGCTTGAAAAGGTCGAGTCACCATCTTACCGGAGCGCACGCGCCTCGCCAAACCCCGCATCAAACGCTCGCACAATCTCGCTACTAACGAGCCGTTCGCGCATATGTCCGGCACTTAGCACCTCGACACAGCCAGACCCGTTCCCGACCAATGGACGGGAATTCTTGTTACCATTAAGGGAATAGAGTGCGGGGTCATCAGCAGGGTGCAATTTTAATTTGCGTAATATTCGGAGGGTGCGACCTTGAAGCCGAAAACAAAAACGGTGCTCGTGACCCTCGGCGTTTTTCTGCCCTATTTCGTAGTGGCGTTCTACTTTGCGTTTCGTATCCAGCGGCATCCCCTCCCCCCTTGGTTCCCCTATTTCGGCCTTTCCTATATGTTGGCGGGCTTGATTCTGATCCCGATAATTAGTCGAAGAATTTCTCGCGGTACGCAACCGCAAATCGCGGCAGCACCTCAACCGGGAAGACAGCGAGCCCTAAGAGCGTACGCCGGATATTTGATTCTAATCTGGAGCGGACTATTTCTATACGGAGCCTACCTGACAATCATCGGCAATTTAGAATGGCGACGCGCCATTCCTGCTGGGGCCTTCCTCTTGGCATTTATCGCGCTCTTCTCACGCGCGCTTTATACGGACATCAAGCATCCGGCTCAGCCATTGGCGCCACCTGACTCGAAAACCTCAAGCAAGAGTTGACGGCAGAATAGCTAGGTCACCACTGCTGAGCCGTCAGCGCGCCGAGAGCGATCAATATGGCGATCGTCACAACGTCAAAGATCACATGCAGCGTATTCGGCGTGATGCCATTGCGCTCGGGCAGGAAAGCGTGCGTCGTTTCGTACATCACTTCATAGCGCGCAGCGAGTTCTGGATCCGGACGAAAAAGGTATGGAATCCACCACGCCTTCAACGAGCCGAAGCACGCAAGCACGTAGGTGATCCAAAGCCACCAGAGGAGCCAGTCCGGGTAGCGTCTGCCGAAGTGGAAGGCGCTGCCAGCCAGTCCGATCGCAAACGGAGTGAAGTTGATGAGCGTGGTAATCAGAAGTTTGCGGCCCGGGAACGCTGCACGAGCGCCTTTCACGTCATTGAGCTTTCCGAGAGGAATCCAATTGTGCAACGCCACGAACAACACGACGAAACATTGAAGCGCAACCAATGCGCCCTGGGTGATGGTATGCATCACGGCAGATTATACGGCACCCCCCCGTTTCTCAGCCGCTGTAGGCCGCATCTTCGCGCGAAGTCCCGATAAAAACTCTGACCAGAAGCTGATCAATCGTTCCTCAATCGCTGGACTTGCTTCGTATTCCTAGGTACGCTACCGGGCACCCGGGGCGCACAGCGGGGACAATCCACCGAAGGAGTTCCAACATGAGAAACATTTCTCGCTCCATACTCTTCCTCGTCGCGCTGGTTGTGTTTTCCGG
>JBEKSN010000157.1:0-8902 GCA_049517055.1 Candidatus Acidiferrales bacterium
GGTGCTTGTTGACGCGGATTCCAAGACTGGCGAAATGAAGATCACGCGTGGTGTTTTGAAAGCAGGCGCTGCCTGAACTGAAATGCGGCGCAAAGGCTGAATTCCATGAAAACTCTAAAGACTACATTCCTTCTTACGGCCTTAACCTTACTCCTGCTTTTTATAGGCGCATCCTTCGGTGGCGAGCGCGGCATCACGATAGCTCTCGTCGTCGCTGTCCTGATGAACGGCACCGCCTATTTCTTTTCCGATAAAATCGCGCTAGCGTCCAGCGGCGCGAAGCCCATCAGCAGTGAAGAGGCGCCGCGTCTATACGCCGTCATGGAGCGCCTCGCAGCGAAAGCGAATTTGCCCATGCCAAAGCTGTATCTGATTCCGCAGCCTGCTCCCAACGCATTCGCTACCGGCCGCAACCCAACTCACGCTTCGGTTGCCGTCACCCAGGGCCTGCTCGAACTCATGAATGACGACGAACTGGAAGGCGTCATCGCTCACGAACTATCGCACGTCCGCAATTACGACATCCTCACTTCTTCCATCGCCGCTACGCTTGCCGGCGCGATTATGTGGATTGGCCACATGGGCCGCTGGGGACTTATTTTGGGCGGATGGGGCGGGCGCGACAGCAATCGCGAAGGCGGAGGGCTCACTGCGCTCCTAATGCTCATTCTCGCGCCCGTCGCCGCTCTATTGCTCCAACTCGGAATTTCTCGCCAGCGCGAATATCAGGCGGACGCTTCCGGCGTGAAGATGATCGGGCAGCAGTACGGTCTAATCAGTGCCCTGGAAAAGCTAGGCGCTTACAATCAGAGAATCCCGTCGAACATTCCGCCATCCACCGCAGCGCTCTGTATCGTCGCGCCGCTCGCGCCCAGGCAATTCCTTTCGGGGCTTTTCAGCACGCACCCTCCGCTTGCGGACCGCATCGCTGAGTTGCGGAACATGACCATCACCCGCTAGTAGGTGACCAAGCTGCACTGTGTGTCTGGGAGAAAACGAATAGAAAGTATTCGCGTAGTGCCACGAATTTTCCACCACGCAGAAATATTTAAAATGACGTAAAAATTGCAGGTACTAGCGTCGCCCGACGCTCTCAGCACTTGCCTTAATGCGAGTCAAGTCTATATAAATCAGTCGCTTAAACAGCTCGTTGGCCGTGTGCCACTTTGGTTCTGCGCTTGCTCCTACCGACCCTGCACGTGTTTCACACAGGAGAAAGCAATGAACGAGCAAAGGCAGGATTTCATTACAGAGGACGCCTCCGCACCCCGGTGGGTCGGCATCGTAGTCGTCGCTCTGGCTGTGGTATCTCTGGTGGCGCTAGGCGCAGGCTGGACCGCCTCCACGCGCTCGAAAGACCTCGAGCAAAATTTAGCCACCCAGAGCGAACAGTTTAAGAAAAACGAAGAGGTTCTCGATCAGCGTTTGGCCAAGGCTGAGGACACTAACGCGCAGCTTCAGGGCGAGCTCAGCGTCGTGACCGACAAAATGAAATTGACCGAAGGCGAACTTGGCAAGGCCCGCCTCCAAGCCAAGAAGATTAAGGAAGAAGACGCGAAAGAGCTGTCGGATCTGCAGAATCAGACCAGCGCCCAATTGGCCACCAAGGCCAGCGTGGACGATGTCAACAAGCTCGGCACGGACGTCAATGGCGTGCGATCTGATCTCGACAACGAAAAGAACAGCCTTCAAATGACTCGCGGCGAATTCGGCACCCTGATCGCGAAGAACCACGACGAAGTGGAAGAACTACGCCGTCTCGGTGAACGCGATTACTACGAGTTCAGCATCGAAAAGAAAAACGATCGCGAAAAAGTCGGCAATTTGATGGTTGAACTCCACGGGACCAATATCAAGAAGAGCCAATACACCGTGACCATCTTTGTCGACGACCAACGCCACGAAAAGAAGGGCCTCTCGGCTAACGAGCCGCTCTATTTCTTCGAAAATGGCGCGCGCGCTCCGCTTGAGTTCGTCGTGAACCAAGTGGGCAAAGACAAGATCACTGGATACTTGAGCGTTCCGAAAGTTTCACAGGCACACGCGCAAGCAGTTTCCGGCGGTAACTAAGGCAGCGAAACTCGCGCACTAGCGGAAGCGAGCGGTACGGCAGAAGGGGGCGTCCTGGGACGCCCCCTTTTTTATTCCGATTTCTTCAGAGCGCGCTGTTTGCGCGTCAGGAACTTTTTAGCAAGCGCTGAAAGCTGATCGTGCTTCAGTTTTCCTTGTTCGTAGAGTTGAACCTTCTTCTTTGCGACTTTCCGGCGGCGACGTTCCCGCTTCTGTGCTACATACCGCTTTTCATTTGCCATTCAATACCCTCCGGGAAATAGGCGACATCTGATTGTAGCGGAGAAGGAAAATGATGCAAGGTTCGCCTGTGTCTTTGCCGCGGAGTTCGAGTACGATTCTTAGGCTATGCCTGTCACCGCTATTTATGCGAGCCGCATCCTCACTCCGCAGGAGGAGCTTCTCGACGCCGTTATTCTCGTTGAAGGCGGCCGCATCACCGCAATCGGCCACCGCGACGAAGTGAAAATCCCGGAAGGCGCCGTGGATTACGTCGCTTCCGGCATGACCGTCGTTCCCGGCTTTGTTGACGTGCATATCCACGGCGCTGGCGGCCATGATGTAATGGAAGCGACTCCTGCCGCGCTTGACTGCATCACCTCCACCGTTGCGCGCCGTGGCACCACGTCGATCCTCGCAACAACCGTTACCGCCCCCGTCGACGAAACATGCAAGAGCCTTGAAGGAATCGCTCAATACATCCGTTCTCACGAGCAACAGGAAAATACCGGCTTGGCCGCGGAAATCTTGGGCATCCACCTGGAAGGCCCGTTTATTTCAAAAACTCGCCGGGGAGTCCATCCATCCGATAGCATCACGCGGCCGTCCATAGAAATCCTGGATAAATTTCGCGCCGCCTCGGACGGCTTGATCCGTATCCTCACCGTCGCCCCCGAAGTCTCCGGTGCCCTGGATTTGATCCGCGCCGCAGTCACAAATGGGATCGTGGCCGCGATCGGCCACACCGACGCGGATTACGAACAGGCTCGCGCCGCTATCCAAGCCGGAGCGCGCCATGCCGTGCACTTCTACAACGCCATGCGCCCGTTCTCGCACCGCGATCCAGGCGTGATTGGCGCTGTCCTCACCGAGCCCGATGTCACCGCTGAAATCATCGCTGACGGCGTACACGTCGCTGGCCCTGCCATCCAGGTTCTGCTTGGCACAAAAGGTTTCGACACCGTACTCCTCGCAAGTGATGGAACCGCAGCCACCGGCATGCCCGACGGACATTTTCGTCTCGGAAATTTCGAAGTAACCGTGAAGGACGGCGTTTGCCGGAACTCGGAAGGAAAACTCGCCGGCAGCACTCTGACTCTCGATCGCGCGCTGCGATACATTGTGTCTCTCGGCGTGCCTCTCATCGACGCGCTGCGAATGGCCACAATTCTGCCCGCTCGTCGCCTCGGCCTTGCGGGAAAAAAAGGAATCATCGCGATAGGCGCCGACGCGGACTTGGTGGTTCTCACACCTGATTTGCGCGTCGCAGGTGTAATGACGCGCGGCGTAGGACTGGCTTAAGATGCTACTTGTTCAGTGGAATCTTCAGTTCTTCAGCAAGTAAGTAGGGGTCGAACGGGCTGCATGCGAAAAAGCGCCCATCGACTTCCAACGTGGGAACTTTGCGCTTGCCATTGTTCGCGCGCAGCACGATCTCTTCCGCGTCAGGCGACTCATCAATATTTACCTCGCGAAAAGGTATCTTTCGCTCGCGAAGGAACTGTTTCGCGCGCCTGCAATCGCAGCACCAGCATGTCGAATACACAGTGATTTCAGCCATTCAGGTCCTTCTGTATGCTACCTATATTTGATGCTGGCAGGGACAAGCGGATGCCGACTTGTGCTAACCCATTACTCCCACAGCAGTTAGTGCGTGGAACGGCGTGAATCCTGCGGCGAGCCCGAACCGCCGCCTTTCGAAGCTGTCTGCAAACGCGCTGTGGCCCGCTCGACCTTTGCCTCGGCCTCGCTCGATTCGGCTTCCTGCGTCCCGGGCTTTGCCGCTTCTGCCTGCGCCCGTTCAAGCGCCGCCCGAGACCTCGCCACGTCAATTTCCTCGGCGCGTTCGGAAAGCTCGGCCAACACGATCACGCGGTCGGGCAAAACTTCAGCGAATCCATTCATCACCGTCAGGTAACGCGTCTCCGCGCCTTTGTGATACGTCAGCGTGCCCACACCCAGCAACGTAATCAGTGGGGCGTGCCCCGGCAGGACGCCCAGATAGCCGTCTTTCGCCGGCATTTCCAGCGATTGCACGTTCTCGCTCAGCACGTGCCGCTCGGGCGTCACCACTTGCAGTTCGATGGCTTCAGGTAGCATTTACGCTCAGGCTCGCGCGGCCGAAAGACTACGCCGTCGCCGCCATTTTCTCCGCTTTTTCCCGTACTTCTTCGATTGTGCCCACCATGTAAAACGCTTGCTCCGGCAAATCGTCGTGTTTTCCCTCGACGATTTCCTTGAATCCGCGCACGGTGTCTTCCACCTTCACGTACTTGCCTTCGAGCCCTGTGAATTGCGCTGCTACGTTCATGGGCTGCGAAAGGAATCTTTCGATCTTGCGTGCGCGAGTCACCGTCTGCTTGTCGTCATCGGAAAGCTCTTCGATTCCGAGAATCGCAATGATGTCCTGCAATTCCTTGTAGCGCTGGAGCACTGATTTCACCGCCCGCGCCACATTGTAGTGGTCCTGCCCCACGATGCGCGGATCCAAAATTCGCGAGAAACTCGCCAGCGGATCGACGGCCGGATAAATGCCGCGTTCCACAATCTGCCGGCTCAAGTTCGTTGTCGCGTCCAAGTGCGCGAATGTCGCCGCAGGTGCCGGATCGGTGTAATCGTCCGCCGGCACGTAAATCGCCTGCACCGAAGTGATCGATCCCGTTTTTGTCGAAGTGATGCGTTCTTGCAGTTCGCCGATTTCCGTATTCAGGTTCGGCTGGTATCCCACCGCAGAAGGCATGCGGCCCAACAGCGCGGAGACCTCGGAACCCGCCTGCACGAATCGGAAAATGTTGTCAATGAAGAGCAGCACATCCAAATGTTCTTCGTCGCGGAAATATTCAGCGACAGTCAAACCGGTCAATCCCACGCGTAGACGCGCGCCGGGCGGTTCCGTCATCTGTCCGAAAATCAACGCGCATCGCGACTTCTCCGAATTCCCCGCCACCACCACGCCCGATTCCTGCATTTCGAGCCACAAGTCGTTGCCTTCGCGCGTGCGCTCGCCCACCCCCGCAAACACCGAGACGCCGCCGTGTTTCATAGCCACGTTGTGAATCAATTCCTGAATCAGCACGGTCTTGCCCACTCCCGCGCCGCCGAACAATCCAATCTTTCCGCCCTTCAAGTAAGGCTCGATCAGGTCCACAACCTTGATGCCCGTCTCAAACATCTCGAGGGTCGTGGATTGATCTTCGAGCGACGGTGCCGGCCGGTGAATCGGATAACGCTTATCGGTTTTCACCGGGCCAAGCTTATCCACTGGCTCGCCCAGCACATTCAGCACGCGTCCCAACGTGGCCCGGCCCACCGGCACGGAAATCGGCTCGCCAAGGTTCTCCGCCTTCATTCCGCGAACTAGCCCTTCCGTGGGCTTCATTGCCACGCAACGAACTCGCCCTTCGCCCAATTGCTGCGCAACTTCGGCCACAATGTCTAGCGGCTCAGGAATGTTGAATCCTTCGCTCGTGATGCGCACCGCATTGTGAATAAACGGTAGGTGATGTTCTTGAAACAAAATGTCCACGACCGGGCCTATGACCTCGACGACGTGCCCAATCTTCTCTTGATCTTTGTTTTCTGCCATTCCGCTTCTCCTGTGTCTCGTTGGAACGCTATGATTACGACATCGCGGAAGCTGCGCCGCTCACAATCTCTATAATTTCCTTCGTAATTGCCGCCTGCCGGATCTTGTTCATCTGCAGCGTCAATTTATCAATCAATTCCGACGCATTTCGAGTCGCGGCATCCATCGCCGTCATACGCGCGGCGTGCTCGGCTGCTGCCGATTCGAGCAAAATTCGATAAATTTCAGTTTCCAGATAACGTGGTACCAAAGCCCGGAAAATTTCTTCCACCGGCTGCTCGTATATGTAATCCACCAGCAATTCGCCGCCTCTTGGTGCCTGCTCCATGGGCAGCGAACTTCCCGGCCCGGCGTGGCTGGCAAGCGATCTTTCCCCGTCTTTCTCCCCCGCATTCACGACGTCCGGATCCACTGGCAGCAATTTCTGCGCTTGCAGATTCTGCACCATCACATTCTTGAACTCGTTGTAAATCGCGTACACCGCATCCACTTCGCCGCTGATGTAAAGCTCGGCTATACGCGCCGCAATTTCCTTGGCTTTCGAAAATTCCACCTTTGCAGACACATCCAGATACTCGCCCGCGAACTTCAGCCCTCGCTTCCGAAAAGTGTCGCGCCCCTTTTTACCCACCACGATCAGCTCGATCTGCTTCGACGAGTGCTCCCGCATGAATTCGCTCGCGTGCCGGATCACGTTCGAATTGAAAGCTCCCGCCAGGCTGCGGTCGCCCGTAAGCACAACCACCAGGATCTTTTCTTCCGGCCGCCGGACCAGCAGCGGATGCGCCACATTTTCCATGCGCGCCGCCGCCGAACGCAAAACCCGCAATATCTCGTGCGCGTACGGCCTCGCCGCAAACACGCCCTCTTGCGCGCGTCGCAGTTTTGCCGCCGCCACGAACTTCATCGCGCGCGTAATCTGCTGCGTGTTCTTTACCGATCGAACTCGCCGCCGATAATCAAGTAGTGTAGGCATCGATAGCTGCGTCTGATCTTCGCGCTCGAATTAATGCGCCGCCGGTGCCGCAGCCGGTTTGGCCGCCGCGCCCGCTTCCTTTTTCGCGCCCGCATCCGTTTCAGCCTTCGCTGGATGCGACGCTCTAAATGTTTCTTTGAATGCGTCCAGCGCTTTCTTCGCTTCCGCGCGAATCTCGTCGTCAAACGCCTTTTTCTCGCGTATGGATTTCAGCAACCCGCCATAGTTCGTTTCGATAAACGGATACATTTCCAGTTCGAACTGGCGGCACTGCGATACTTCCAAATCCTCGAGATACCGGTTCGCCGCTGCGTAAATAATCAAGACCTGCTTTTCCACCGGCAGCGGCTGGTACTGATCTTGTTTCAGAATTTCCACCAGGCGCTGGCCGCGAGCGAGTTGCGCTTGCGTCGCTTTGTCCAACTGCTCGGTCCCAAACTGCGCGAACGCCGCCAAATCGCGGTATTGCGCCAGATCCAGCCGTAGTGTGCCCGCCACTTGCCGCATGGCCTTAATCTGCGCGTTGCCGCCGACGCGGCTCACCGAAAGCCCCACGTTCACCGCGGGCCTAACGCCGCTGTTAAAAAGATCCGCTTCGAGATAAATCTGCCCGTCCGTAATCGAAATCACGTTGGTTGGAATGTAAGCCGAAATATCGCCCGCCTGCGTTTCGATCACCGGCAGCGCCGTCAGCGAACCTGCTCCCAGTTCATCATTCAATTTCGCCGCGCGCTCCAGCAAGCGTGAATGCAAAAAGAAAACGTCGCCGGGAAACGCTTCACGGCCCGGAGGACGCCTGAGCAGCAAAGAAATCTCGCGATAGGCCTGCGCGTGCTTCGAAAGGTCGTCATAGAAGCACACCGCGTGGCGCTTCGTATCTCGAAAGTATTCGCCAATAGCGCATGCCGCGAATGGCGCGATGTACTGCATCGACGCCGACTCCGAAGCCGACGCGGCCACCACGATGCTGTGTTCCATCGCGCCATTGTCCGTCAGGATCTTCACGATTTGCGCGATGGTCGAACGCTTCTGCCCGATCGCGCAATAAATACAAATCATGTCGCCGCCGCGCTGATTGATGATCGTGTCCAAAATGATGGCGGTCTTTCCGGTCTGCCGGTCTCCGATAATCAATTCGCGCTGACCGCGCCCGATCGGAATCATCGCGTCAATGGACTTGATTCCCGTTTGCACCGGCTCGCGCACCGGCTGCCGGTCAATCACGCCCGGCGCCAGACGCTCCAGCGCATTCCGCTTATCGGTTTGAATGGGTCCCTTATCGTCCACCGGGTTTCCCAGCGCGTCCACCACCCGCCCGAGCATTGCATCGCCCACCGGCACGGACATAATCTTGTTCGTTCGCTTGACGATGTCGCCTTCTTCGATCTTTGTGTAGTCTCCCAGCAGCACCACGCCCACCTGATCTTCTTCCAGGTTCAGCGCGATTCCGAAAACATCGTTCGGAAACGCCAGCATCTCGCCCGCCATGCATTTATCCAGTCCGTGAACGCGCGCAATTCCGTCGCCGACCGAGATCACCGATCCCACTTCGTCTACTGCCAGCGTTTGCTGGTAGTTCTCGATCTGCTCGCGCAGTATTTTTGTAATCTCGTCCGCTTTGATGTTCGCCATTCCCGCTCCTGAATTTCGATCGCTATTCCGTTTCCAGTCTCTCGCGCAGGCGGTTCAACTGCTCGCGCACCGACCCGTCATAAATCGTCGTTCCCACGCGTACCACCGCGCCGCCCAGCAGCGTTTTGTCTTGACGAAAGCTCGCTTCGATTTTCTTGCCCGTGCGCCGCTCGAGCATCGCGGTCAACTGCTGCCGCTCCGGCCCGCTCAGTTCCCGGGCCGAACTCACTTCCGCCTCGGCGATTCCCATTCGCATGTTCAATTGCTGCTGCAAAGCGGCGGGAATCTCGTGCAATATCTCGGTGCGGCGATGGTCCACGATCAGGTAAAGAAAATTTTGCACCGCGGCATCCAACCCCATCTTCGCGCCCACTTCGTGGATCACCTTGTGCTTTACGTCGCTGCTTACCACCGGGCTT
>JBEKSN010000158.1:0-8660 GCA_049517055.1 Candidatus Acidiferrales bacterium
TGGCCCCGTTCGACGACCCGGAGTTTTTGAACCCCGACCAGCGGCTTCCGCTTTGCCTGAATCCGCCGGCGGCACGAACCCACCTGCCGCTTACTTTCAAGACGACTGAGTTGGCGATGGCTGGGCTGTCCAAAACTCAGATGTTCGACAGCATCAAGGCTGCATTCGACAAGAAAGAACTGCCGGTCCCGGAAGCTGGTTCGATGTGCTACATGATGTCGAAACAGCAGTACTTTGGCCGCAAGTACGGGAACGCGGATTCCCATCTGATGTTTTGGTTTCCCAAAACAGACGATATGTTTTGGGGCGGTGGCCTTCCTGGCTCCCAGGTGTACGTGCATCAATACGCTCCGCAACCGATCACCGAGTTCATTATTTCGGTGTCCAAGTGGTCGGACGGAACGCCTGTGGAGTAGCGTGACCGCGCTAGGCGGCGCGTTCGACTTGGACTGCTGTGCCGTAGACCAGGACTTCGGTGACGCCTTGCATCAACTCGTTTGAATCGTAGCGCACGCCGATGACGGCATTCGCACCGTGAGAGCTGGCGTGTTGCATCATCAATTCCAGCGCTTGCTCTCGCGTGGTCTCGCACATTTCCTCGAAAAGAGTGATGTTGCCGCCCACGAGCGTTTCCAGCGAAGCGCCGATGGTCCCGAGTATGCTGCGCGAGCGCACCGTGATTCCGCGCACCAGACCTATGTTCCGCACCACGCGGTATCCCGGCAGCTCGAACGCCGTGGTAATCATGTTTTCGTTCACGCTTACGTCCATCGTTCCCCCTCTTGTTTTGTATTTGGTTAGGTGTCGCAGCTACGGCGCTAGATTCTCTCGGCAATCGTTCCCAGCCTTCAAAGGCTGGGCTAACTTGTAGCACGCCTCCGGCGTTTATTCGTGACGAAAAACTGCTGACGCCACATCTACGATCAAACGTCCAAGCAGGTGAAATGCGAGGCAATCCTTTCGGCCACCGGCAGAGCCTTTATTTCAACGGAGGAACTGCGCCTTTATACTAAACTGCCGACGCCGTTGGCCGCGCAGCGGAGCCATCCAGACCCGGAAAACGGGGCGGATTTGGTCGCTCCATGCTAAAATAAACAAGCGTTCGTTGCTCCTGAAACCTCTCGCAATTCTATCGGGGCTGAAGATCGCGTTTGCAGCCCTGTTCGTCTGGCCGCATCGACATAACGAATCGACATACAATGAACTCAAAACTACGCAACATCGCCATTATCGCGCACGTGGACCACGGCAAGACGACGCTCGTCGATGCCATGCTGCGGCAAAGCGGAATTTTCAGCACGCACGCCCATCTGGTGGAACGCGTGATGGACTCAAACGACCTGGAGCGCGAGCGCGGGATCACGATTCTGGCGAAAAACACCGCAGTGACGTATCACGACACAAAAATCAATATCGTGGACACGCCGGGGCACAGCGATTTCGGCGGAGAAGTGGAACGCGCGCTGCGCATGGTGGACGGAGTGCTGCTGCTGGTGGACGCGAGCGAAGGGCCGCTGCCGCAGACGCGTTACGTGCTGCAGAAGGCGCTGGCGGCGAAGCTGCCTCCGATTATCGTGCTGAATAAAATCGATCGGGCGGACGCGCGGCCGGCGGCGGTGTTGGATGAGATTTACGACCTCTTCATCGATCTGGACGCGACAGAAGACCAGCTCGATTTTCCGGTGCTGTACACCAACGCGAAGACGGGCGTGGCTCATCGCACGGTGGGCGACGCGTCGACAAACCTGCAGCCGCTATTTGAAACGATTGTCGCTTCCACTCCTCCGCCTTCGGGGGATGCCACAGCAGTGCTGCAGATTCAGGTGACCAATCTGGATTACAGCGATTATCTGGGGCGGCTGGCGATTGCGCGCGTGTTTTCAGGAACGCTGAAGCGCGGAACGGAAGTGGGCATCGCGAAACTTTCGGGAGTGATTCAGCCGACGAAGATTACGAAATTGTTTACGTTCCGCGGACTCGAACGCGACGAAGCGGAAGAAGTGGCGGCCGGAGACATCTGCGCCATCGCGGGCGTGGAAGGAATTCAAATCGGCGAAAGCATCACGGACCTGCTGAATCCGGCACCGCTCGAACCGCTGTTGATCGACGAGCCGACGTTGACCATGGTGTTTACGGTGAACACTTCGCCGTTTGCGGGGCGCGAAGGGCAATACGTGACTTCGCGAGACCTGCGCGCACGGCTGGACCGCGAATTGCTGACCAACGTTTCGCTGCGGATCGAAGACATGGGCGCGACGGATTCGTTTCGCGTGCTGGCTCGCGGCGAACTGCAACTTGCCATTTTGATCGAGACCATGCGGCGCGAAGGCTACGAGTTGATGGTGGGCAAGCCGGAAATCGTGGTGCGCACGGAAAACGGAAAGCGCGTGGAGCCGCTGGAAGTGCTGATCGTGGATTGTCCGGAAACTTTTATCGGCATCGTGATGGAAACGCTGGGGACGCGGCGCGGCGAAATGACAAAGATGGTGAACCACCATTCGGGGCGCGTGCGCATGGAGTTTCGCATTCCGTCGCGCGGGCTGATCGGGTTGCGCGGGCAATTGCTGACGGATACGCGCGGGACGTCGCTGATTCACTCGATGCTGGATGGGTGGACGGATTACGCGGGGGATATGGCTTCGCGATTGACGGGCGCGCTGGTGAGCGACCGCGCGGGCGTTTCGACGGCGTACGCGGTTTGGGGCATTCAGGAGCGCGGCGAAATGTTTGTGGGGCCGAGCCTGGAAGTGTATGAAGGAATGATCGTCGGCGAGAATGCGCGCGAAGACGATATGAATGTGAACATTACGAAAGAAAAGAAGCAGACGAATATGCGTTCGTCGAGCGCGGACGAAGCCATACGGCTGATCCCGCCGCGCGAGTTGACGCTGGAAAAAGCGATCGAATTCATTTCGGATGACGAGTTTGTGGAAGTGACGCCGAAATCCATCCGCCTGCGGAAGAAAGTTCTGGACGCAAAGAAACGCCCGAAACGCTGGCAGGAGATCAAAGCCAGCGCCGAATCTGCCTCCTGAAGCGGCGTTGATTGCTGCGCCAGCGTCCGGTTTTCGCTATCCAGAAATTACGGAAGTGTTCGGTAGCGGGATGGGGGATTCCCACGAGCGGGCAAACAAGCCCTTTCCAAGCTTGCAAATTACCTCTAATTAAAACATTATAAGGCACTTATCATCGCTGTGAGACCGGAATTCAATTTGCGATGTATATAGCAGAGGTTGGTCGCTTTGGACATAGCGCGCCCAGAAGCCAAAAGGCAAAAAAAGATCCGCCGGACGATCTATATAGCGATCGCGGTGGTTCTGATTCCGCTGGTGACCTACGCGCTTTCGCGATTGAAGCCGGCGGCGCCCAGTGTGGACAGCGCTACGGTGTGGACGGACACGGTGAAACGCGGGCCGATGCTGAGGGATGTCCGCGGACTGGGTACCCTGGTGCCGGAAACCATACGTTTGATTCCGGCAGCGACCGACGGACAAATTGTGCAGCGCAATCTGCTTGCGGGGACCCCGCTGAAAGCTGACACGATCATTTTGGAATTGAGCAATCCTGAATTGCAGCAGGCGGCGCTGGATGCGGAGTACCAGATGAAAGGCGCGGAAGCGAATCTGGAGCAAACTAAGGCGCTGCTGCAGAATCAGCTAATGGACAAACGCACGCAAGCTGCGGCGCTGAGTTCCGCGTATCACACGGCGGTGCTGGATCGAGACACAAATAAGCAGCTGGCCGACAACGGCCTGGTGTCGGACTTGATATACAAGAAATCGCAAGTAGTCGCTGAGGAGCTTGCGAAACAGGACGACCTGGCTCAAAAGGAAGTGGAGACATTTTCGAACTCGATTGCTTCGCAGGTGGCAGTACAACAGGCGAGTTTGGATGAAAAGCGCGCAATGTACGCGCTGAAAAAATCGCAATTGGATCAGCTAAAAGTACGTCCCGGTATTGATGGGGTGTTGCAAGAGCTGGACGTGGAAGTGGGGCAAAAAGTGACGCAGGGAACCGTGCTGGCGCGCGTGGCGCAGCCGACGCATTTGAAGGCGCAACTTAAGATCGCCGAGACGCAGGCGAAAGACATCACCATCGGGCAAAAGGCTTCCGTGGATACGCACAATGGCGTGATCGCCGGCCACGTGATGCGGATCGATCCGGCGGTGGTAAACGGAACGGTGACAGTGGACGTTGCGCTGGATGGCGAACTGCCGCAAGGCGCCCGGCCGGACCTCAGCGTCGAAGGCACGGTTGAGATCGAGCGGCTAGCGGACGTGCTGTATGTGGGCCGGCCGGTGCATGGCGAGGCGAATAGCACGGTGGGCTTATTCAAAGTGGTGGACGACGGGGCCGCGGCTACGCGCGTGCAGGTGCAGTTGGGGCGCACGTCGGTGAATACAGTGGAAATCGTGAAAGGGCTGCAAATCGGGGACAAAGTGATTTTGTCCGACATGTCGGCCTGGGACAATTACGATCGCGTGCAATTGAAATAATTAAGGGAACTTTTGAAAGCCCTGGGAACGTAACAACGTTTGGCTAGACACTCGACAGCATAAGCGGAGGAGCAAGCATGGACGCGACAGCAAAATCGATGATTCGGTTGGAAGGCGTGACGAAGGTGTTTTATACCGATGAGGTGGAAACGCACGCGCTCGGCGGCGTGCATCTGGATATCAAGAACGGCGAATTTCTTTCCATTGCAGGGCCATCGGGATGCGGCAAATCGACGCTGCTCTCGATTCTCGGGTTGCTCGACTCGCCGACGGATGGAAACTACTGGATCAATACGCAGCCGGTGGCGAACCTTTCTCTTTCCGACCGCACGCGCATTCGCAACCGCGAAATCGGGTTCATATTTCAAGCCTTCAATTTGATAGGTGACCTGACGGTTTTCGAAAACGTGGAATTGCCGCTCACCTATCGCAGCATGGCTTCTGCGGAGCGCAAGAAGCGCGTGCAGGAAGTACTCGAGCGCGTGGGAATGGCGCACCGCATGAAGCATTACCCTTCCCAACTTTCAGGCGGCCAGCAGCAGCGCGTGGCCGTGGCGCGAGCGCTGGTAGGTTCGCCTTCGATTCTACTGGCGGATGAGCCTACCGGAAACTTGGACTCGAAGAACAGCGAAGCAGTGGTGGATTTGCTAAGGCAACTGCACCGCGAAGGCGCGACCATCTGCATGGTCACACACGACCCGCGCTACGCCAGCGTTGCGGACCGCACGATTCATCTTTTCGACGGACGCATCGTCGAGGAAACCGTCGGCACGCGCAGCGTGTCCGTGTAAGCCAGTTCGATCTCGCATTCTAGAAAATCATGTACGTGAAGCGGCCGAAAAGGTTTCGGAAGCATTGGCACGGGTGTGTACGAATGATTGGTAGCGGGCAATTCGCATCGATGGTTGTTTGCGCGGAGTGAAAAATGGGAATACTGCTGCAAGACATTCGCTACGGAGTCCGGGTGCTGCTGAAGAATCCGGGATTTACCGCGATTGCAGTGGTCACTTTGGCGCTCGGTATTGGCGCGAATACGGCGATATTCAGCGTGCTGGATTCCGTCTTGCTGCGGGAATTGCCGGTTGTCCACTCCGAGCAGCTAGCAATACTGACGGACCCTAACTCGCACGGACAATCGTTCGGTAGCGAATCGGGAGACCGTTCCCTCCTAGCCTATTCGGAGTTTGAATATCTGCGAGACCACAATGACGTATTTTCCTCGGTTTTCGCTGCCGACAGCCAGCTTCCGGAGGTGCGGGCGACCGTAGGCGGTTCCTTCAGTGGTGTAGCAAACCAGGAGGAGCCCATTCGTGTACGCCTGGTTAGCGGAGATTATTTTCCTACCTTGGGAGTGACGCCTGCGGCTGGACGGATGTTTACCTCCGAAGTGGATCAAGCGCGGGGCGGCTCGCCTTTCGCGGTGGCTAGTTATTCGTTCTGGCAACGCCGCTTCAACCTTGATCCTTCGGTCATTGGGAAAACAATCCAAATTAACCAGACATCGTTCGAAATCATCGGAGTTACGCAGCCGGGATTTTTCGGCGAAACCGTGGGAGAAGCCCCGGATGTATGGGTTCCGATGATGATGCAGGACACGATCTATCCGGGACGCGATTTGCTGAGCCCTGGCAAGGGTGGAGTGGACCAACACATGTGGCTGCAGTCCATCGGACGACTCAAACCCGGAGTTAGGGCGGAACAAGCCAAGGCCAGTATCAACGTAACGTTCCAACGGATGATTGAATCCGTTCTCGGTTCCACATTAACTCTGGAAGAGCGTAAAGGATTATTAGATCAGCGCATTAATCTTCAAACTGGTGCACGCGGTTCTTCCACGCTCCACGAGGCTTATGGGGCGCCACTCAAGGTTCTGATGGGCTTGGTTGGTTTTGTATTACTCATTGCCTGCGCCAACGTGGCGAACCTGCTTCTTGCGAGGGGCACGGCTCGGCAAAAAGAATTTGCGGTGAGGCTCGCAATCGGCGCGGGGCGGGGCCGTCTGATTCGCCAGCTTCTATCGGAAAGCCTTCTGCTGGCGCTGGCAGGTGCTGCTGCAGGAATCCTGCTGGCGCAATGGGCAGACACGCTTCTTCTACAAATGGTTTCGCGAGGGTCGACCGGACATGAAGCCGTGCAGGTTAACTTGCGTCCCGACGCGCGCATGCTGGCTTTCACTCTGGGAATTGCGGTCCTGAGCGCGATACTTTTCGGGCTCATTCCGGCGCTGCGGGCGACGCGCCTCGATCTGTCGCCGATTCTGAAATCAACCGCGGGCGGGACGACCGGCGAAAACGCAAGTCGCCGTCTTCCCGCGACCAAAGTGCTGGTGATTGCGCAGGTGGCGATCTCGCTGATTCTGCTGGTGGCTGCCGGACTGTTCGTTCACAGTCTTTCGAAACTTAGCGAGGTGAATTTAGGCTATAAGTCCGAAAACCTGCTCTTGTTTCAAGTGGATGGCGCTGCGGGCGGCTATAAAGGCGCTGCAAACCTTCGCTTTCAGCAGGAACTTCTGGACAAATTCTCCGCCATTCCGGGCGTACGTGCTGCGACGCTTTCGAGCAACGGGTTGTTCAGCCATTCAGAGTCGGGCGATCCGATTTCAGTAGAAGGCTACACTCCGAGGTCCGACGAGAAACCAAATTCTCGAATGGATCATGTCGGACCCGGATATTTCTCAACCGTGGGGATTCCGGTGCTGATCGGACGGGAAATCGCTCCCCAGGACAGCGGCAACGGGCCGCGCGTCGCGGTCATAAACAAGACATTCGCGAAACACTTTTTTGGCGACACGAATCCCATAGGCAAGAAGGTGCAAGATGTGTACCCGGGAAATCCGCAGGAAATGGAAATCGTGGGAGTGGTTGCCGACGCGAAGTACAACAACTTGCGCGAGAAAACTCCCACGCGCATTTATGCTCCCTATTTCAATCCCATGTGGGAGCATTCCTACGCCATCTACGAAATCCGCACGGTCGCGAATCCTGCGAGCGTAAGCGCTGCGCTGCGAAACGTGGTGCAAGAGACGAACTCCTCCTTGCCACCGATTAAGATTAATACGATGCAAGTGTTGGTGGGCGATTCGCTCCATACCGACCAGTTTATCGCGAAGCTTGCGGGAGTGTTCGGCTTGCTGGCTATGCTGCTTGCGAGCATCGGACTGTACGGCATCATGGCGTACACGGTGGCGCGCCGTACTCGAGACATCGGAATTCGCATGGCGCTGGGCGCGCAGCCTGGCAGCGTTCTCTGGCTGATCCTGCGCGAAACATTGCTTCTGGTTCTTATCGGAGTCGTGGTGGGTTTGCCTTTAGCGTTCGGCGGAACTCATTTGATTAAGAGCATGTTGTTCGGGCTGGGGATTGTGGATCCCCTGGCAATGATAGTCCCCGCAATAACGCTTGCCGTGGTTGCCGCGTTGGCCGGATTCCTGCCGGCGCGGCGGGCGATGCGCGTGGATCCGATCATAGCGCTGCGGTACGAGTAACGAGGAGAGAAAATGGGAACACTGCTGCAGGACATGCGATACGGAATCCGGATGCTGATGAAGAATCCGGGATTCACGATTATTGCGGTGCTCACGCTGGCGCTGGGGATCGGAGCGAACACGGCGATTTTCTCGGTGGTGAATGCGGAATTGCTGCGGCCGCTGCCATTCCGCGATTCGGGGCGGCTTGTCAGCGTTGCGACGGCCAATTCGCGTATGCACACCTCGAATGGTTCGACGTCGTATCCCGATTTCGTGGACTGGCGGTCGCAGAATCAGGTCTTCGAGAAGATGGCCGCTTACACAGGCGCGACTTTCACGCTAACCGGCCAGGAACATCCGGCGCATTTGGAAGGCGCGAGCGTTTCCGCGGAAACGTTCGATTTGCTGGGAGTTTCGCCGGAGCTGGGGCGAACTTTTCTGCCGGGGGAAGACGAGGCGAACCATCACGTGGTCGTCATCAGCGACCGGCTTTGGAAGCAACTGTTCAAAGGCGATCCTGGAATTATCGGCCGCACGATTACGCTCGAGAACGAGGGATATACGGTAGTCGGCGTGATGCCGGCGAATTTCCAGTACCCGCTGCAGAGAGAACCGGAAGCAATTTGGTCAACGCTTTCGCCGCTGAATGAGACTTCCGACAACTCACCGCCGATGGTACAGCATCGTGGCGCGCACTT
>JBEKSN010000159.1:0-8648 GCA_049517055.1 Candidatus Acidiferrales bacterium
TGAAGTTGATAGTCGAGCCGCTCGTTACCTCCGGCCGGCTCACCGCATCCAACTACCATGCCACGAAAAACAAAAGCATCGTCTGCGCTCTCCCGGCTGATGCAATCCGCCACGCGCTCCGGATTCCGCCGGGCATACGAAACCGTTCAGGTTGATCCGCAAAAATTTCTAAAGCAGGTAACGCGCAAGCACAAACTGCCCATCACCGCTTGGCGCGACATGTTTTATCTTGGCGAGGAAGTAGTCACTCCGATTGCCAACCGCATTATCAAGTCTTCCATGAAGACCGCGGCGCTCGAAGGCATGGGTTTGGGAATGGGCGGCATGCTCACCATCGTTCCCGACGCGGGAATTCTTTCGGCCATCACCATTCGCATGCTGCAGAAATTAAGTTTGATTCACGGATTCGAATACACCACCGATGACGAAGTCGGTGAGCTTTGGATGGCCGCCGCCAGCGCAGCAGGCCTCGATCTGGGCCGCGATTTCGTCGAAAAGCAGGCCATCGAACGCCTGGTCCCGCGAATCATCGACCGCATCGCCGTGAAAGTAGGCGCCGAAGTCGCGGAAAAATGGTCGGGCCGGCTGATCCCAGTCATCAGCGCCGGTTTCGGCGGCGCGCTGAATTATTATTTTGTCCGCTCGTGGGGACGCCGCGCGCAGAAACATCTTCTCGCGCGCCATCGCGCCGTCCGCTCGCAGCGGCTTCTCGATCTCCCAGCGGTCCCCTCCACCGGTCGCCCTCAACTTCACCCCGCCCGCTAGGGTTCGCCGCGGTGCATCGCTACTTAGTCTCAAGCGGATGCCGCGCTTTCTCGAAAAATTCGTTTTGCAGCTTCAGACTCTCGCTATCCGCCTTCACTGCGCGTAGCGCCGTCACGAGCTCGTTCGTCCATTCCTTCATGTCGAACTCGCCAAGCTCTTTCGTCGCGTCTGCGCCCTCTCCCGAATAGTGATTTGGAAAACGCGCATACCACCAAATCGCCGTGTATAGCGTATCTGGCAGGTTCAGCCGTTTCTGATCCGCACCGGATTCATCTTTTGCTCGGTCCATGTGAACTAAATCCGGCCGCGAAACCATCACATGCGATGTTTCCGTTTCCCCCGCATGCATGTCGGCAGGATCCTTCACGGACGGCCTCCCCGGTTGGTCCAAATGTTCCGGCAGCGGCATGATGTAAACGACGTAATCATGCGGCGCGGCAAGTTGCGTTTGCGCAAAGTAAGGAAGCAGACTCTCATTGCCGCCGTGGCCGTTGGCGATCACGATTTTCTTGCAACCGTTCCGCGCCATCTCATCCGTGGTCTCCTGCAAAAGCTCCATTTGCATCTTCGCGCTGTAAGCGATCGTGCCGGGCTCGTGCTTCGCTTCAAAAATCTGTCCGAAATAATATTCCGGGAAGACGACAGCATATTCCTGCCTCGCTGCGCCCACGGAAACGTATCTCACGTTGATCAAATCGGTGCCGAGCGGCAAATGCGGTCCGTGCTTCTCAAGAATGCCAATGGGCAGAATGCACGTCCCTTCCGATTGTTGGATGGCCTTCGCAAAGTCGGCAGCCGTCAGCTCCTCCCATTTAACCGTGAGCGGCGCTTGCGCCAGCAGGGGCGTCTGCGCAATCACGAAGAATAAAAGCGCTCCCAGCAACATCCTTCGAACTAAACTCACGTTGAATCGCATCATTGTTTTCTCACGAGCATCTCGACGCCGGTCCGTGCATCATCTACCGGCCCGGCGCCGGATTCTAATCATTCTAAGTCCGCGCCCGCAATGAAAGCTTTTGCAGGCGCTCGCCTGGCGCAAATGCGCGTCCCGCGATTTGGAAGGGCACTCCGAGACTTTGTTTACACTGGCACCCTCGAATTTCGCGGCGCAATGTGCTATACCCTCAGATTCGCAGTTTGTCGCGAACCCACCGCTACCGCGGCGTCTCAAAAAGGAAAGGCAAAGATTATGAAACGTTCGTTTCTCTTGTTCGCTTTGTGTGCCGTACTGCTCGTGACGCTTCCCGCGCAGGCTCAGGAGTGGAAAGCGGCCACTACGATGAAAAAGCTGCCGAACGGCTTGACCGTGGTGGTTTCCGAAGATCATTCCGCGCCTACTTTCGGAATTTGCGTCAGCTACGGCATCGGATTTCGCCTCGAGCCGGAGGGCCGCACGGGCTTCGCGCATCTCTTCGAACACATGATGTTCGAAGGCACGCCGGTCTCGCCCAAGGGCATCTTTGACCGCGTCACCGAAAGCGGCGGCGGCGCTCTCAACGGCGATACGCGCTACGATTTTACCGAATACATTGAGACCGCTCCTCTGCCTGCTCTGGATGCACTGCTCTGGCTCGAAGCCGACCGCATGAAGACGCTCGATTTTTCGCCCAAGAATCTCGAAAATCAGCGAAACGTGGTGGAAGAAGAAGTTCGCGTAAACGTGATGAATCAGCCCTATGGCCTTTTCTTCGCCATCGACCTGCCCGGAAAAGCCTTCGACACCTATCCCAACGCGCACAATTTTTACGGAGATTTCAAAGATCTCGATTCCGCCAAAATTGAAGACGTTCAGAAGTTTTACGAACAATATTACGCGCCGAACAATGCCGTGCTGGCCATCGTCGGCGATTTCACGCCCAGCGAAGTCTTTGAAAAAGTAGAAAAATATTTCGCCGGAATTCCTTCGCGTCCCACCCCTCCGCGCCCGAACGTGGAAGAGAAGCCTCAAACCGCCGAACGCCGCGAAACAGAGACCGATAAACTCGCCAGAGTTCCGGCCCTCGCCATCGGTTATCGCATGCCTCCGGCACGTTCAGCGGATGCTCTGGCCGGCGCCGTCACCGGCGAACTTCTCCACAACGGCCAGGCATCTCTTCTCTACCAAGCTTTAGTGAAAGATAAAAAGGTCGCGCTTTCTGTGAACGGTGGCCTGAACTGGCCGCTCGGCAATCCATTTGAATATAACGGCCCCACGCTCATGACTTCCTTCATCGTCTATCCGCCAAACGTAACCGAAGACCAGGTCCTCGCTGCCTACGATGCCACCGTCAAAGACCTTGCCGCCAAAGGCCCCAGCCAGGAAGAATTGGATCGCATCGTCGCAAAGATGCGCGCGGATCTATACGCCCAGCTTGAAATTCCTATAAACCGCGCATCCGCCCTCTCTCACGCTGTTCTCTTTACCGGCAGTTTCGATAGCGTCTTCACCGCTCCTAGCGACCTCGCGAAAGTCACGCCCGATCAAGTGCGCGCCTTTGCAACCAAGTACCTCGTCAGCACGAACCGTACGATCATCAATCGAGTTCCTGCGCCCGCCAGTCCCGGCGCGGGTAAGCCCGGAGGCGCACAGTGAGATTCCTGAAGCTGGTTGGCATCGTAATGTTGTTCGGGTCGTGTGCCTTCGCGCAGAAACAGCAGACGCCGTTGCCGAAAGATCTTCCCCCCTACGGGCCGGAAAAGCCCCTGCAAGCTCCTTCCGTAAAAATCGCCAAGCTCGATAACGGCCTCACCGTGTGGCTCGTCTCCAAACCCGGTTTTCCGACGCTGTCTTACAGCGTTTCGGTGCGCGGAGGTCTTGCCGCCGACCCAACCGATCGCCCTGGAATTTCTGAATTGCTCTCCAATACCATCGATCAGGGAACCAAGTCGCGAAATGCAAAGAAAATTGCCGAAGATTTTCAGGGCGCCGGCGGTGACCTCAGCGCCAATGCGGAGAAAGACTCCATAGAAGTTTCCACCACGGTTCTCGCTGCCAAAGCCGAGCCTGCCATGGCCGTCCTGGCGGACATTCTCCAGAACGCATCATTTCCGGACGACGAAGTCGCCCTTGCCAAAAGCAATCTTGCGGACAATCTCCAACAGCAGGAAGCCGATCCCAGTTTTCTCGCCTCTCGCGCCGTGGCCAACGTTCTCTTCGGCAAAAATCCCTATCACGTGATTTCTCCCACTAAGGAATCCATCGCTGCGTCCAATTCCGCCGATTTACGCAAGATATACGCGCAGCGCTTTCGCCCGGACCAGGCGGTCTTCATCGCCGTCGGTGATTTTCAGAATGAGAAAATGCTCGAGCTGGTGAAGTCGAATTTCGGAGCCTGGAAGTCCCCGGCGGAATCTCCCATCGCCGAGACTCCGCGTTTCACTCCCGATCCGCCCCATGCTGTATTCGTAGTCGAACGTCCCGGCTCGGTCCAAACAACCATTGAGTTTGCCGCCCCCGGTCCCTTGCGCGGCGATCCGGATTTCGAATCCGCCGTGGTTGCCAACGCCATTTACGGCGGCACGTTCGGCTCGCGCCTCACGTCGAATATTCGCGAGGAAAAGGGTTACACCTATTCGCCTCGCACATCCGTGAATACGTATCGTGCCGCTGGCGCTGTCGTAAGTCACGCCGACGTTCGCAACGCGGTCACTGCCGCTACCGTTAACGAAATCACTTACGAGCTCAATCGCCTCGTCACCACCAGCCCCACGCCCGACGAGCTTAGTCAGGCCAAGCGCTTCCTTGTCGGCATCCAGGCCATTAGCCTGCAAAGCCGGGCTTCCGTCGCCGGCGCACTCGCTGCTCTTTGGGTGAAAAGTCTGCCTCCGGATGAAATCGGCATCTACGGAAAGAAGGTCGCGGCGACCACAGCCGACGACGTGGACTCCGCAGCTAGGAAGTATTTTCCGGCATCCCGCGCCGCAATTGTAGCGGTCGGCGAAGCTAGCGTAGTCCGTGAAGCTCTCGCACCGTTCGGAATGCCCGTTCAAACCGCGCCGTAGCGCCTGTTTTAGGAGCAAAACCAAATTGAAGGCTGCAATCGGAATCAAGGCGGCATCGTGCGCACTGATAGGCATCTTCGCCGTCGTCGCGATTGCGGCGCCGCTTGCTTCGCGGAATCAAACGCCGGCGGCGAACGCTGCCGAAATGACAGGGACAGTTGACGCCTACATCGCTGCCGAAATGCGCGCTGAGAAAATTCCGGGTCTCGCGCTTGGCATCGTGCGCGACGGGCAGATGATTAAGGCTCAGGGTTACGGCATGGCGAACGTCGAGCTTGACGTCCCGGTAAAACCGGAAACAATTTTTCAGACCGGCTCTGTGGGGAAGCAGTTCACTGCCACGGCCATAATGATGCTGGTCGAAGACGGCACGATCCGCCTCGACGACCCGATCGATAAATACTTCGCCGGTGCGCCCGCGGCGTGGAGCACCATCACCGTGCGTAATCTCCTGACCCATACCTCGGGCATCCCCGATTACGAGTCCGATTCGCTCACGAAAAAAGATGCCGCCTTCATCGACCTCCGTAAGGACTACACAGAGGCCGAACTCTTTCAGAAATTCGCGTCGCTGCCGCTCGCTTTTCCTCCAGGCTCAAAATCGAGCTATAGCAACACCGGCTACCTCCTGCTGGGAATTCTCATACATAAAGTAACCGGGCAGTTTTATGGCGACGTGCTGCAGGAGCGAATCTTTCGTCCTTTGGGAATGACGTCCACGCGAATCATCAGTGAGGCTGACATTATTCCCAATCGCGCCTCCGGCTACCGCCTGGTTAAGGGAGAAATCAAGAATCAGGAATGGGTTTCGCCATCGCTGAATACCACCGCAGACGGCGCGCTTTATACAAATATTGTCGACATGGCAAAGTGGGACGCCGCGCTTTACACCGAAAAACTACTAAAGAAAGCAAATCTGGATCAGATGTGGTCGCCCGTTAGACTCAACTCCGGAAAACTATACCCCTACGGATTCGGATGGAGAGTGACCCAAGTGAATGGCCACAAGCTGATCGAGCACGGCGGAGCTTGGCAGGGTTTCACCACGCAAATCTCGCGCTATGTGGACGACAGGTTGACCGTCATCGTGCTGACGAATCTCGATTCCGACCATTCTCAGCCCGACAAAATCGCACATGAGGTCGCGTCTCTTTACAATTCAGCACTGACGCGCGCCCAGCCGAAGCCACGCTGATTCGCAAAATGCAACAAATCTAGGTGAATGGCGAATGTCCGATAAAGCCAAGGTTCCGGTGCTGCTGGACATGCTGCGCCAAACTTGCCCGCGGTGCCGCGTGGGGAGAATTTATCCGTCTTCCGTTTTTCGCGGCTTTCCGAAAATGAACGATCAATGCGCGGTTTGCCGTCTCTGGTTTGAGCGGGAAGAAGGCTATTTTCTGGGAGCCATGATCGTCGACTATGCGTTGGCGATGGTGATCACCACTGCGATCGCTGCGCTCCTGTGGAGTTTCACGCGCTGGTCTTTTGAGAAACTCTGCGTCGTAGCGATTTTGATATTCCTTCCGGCCGTTCCAACCGTGACGCGCTTAGGACGCGTCCTGTGGATTTATTTCGATCAATTCATCGATCCCCAACGGTAAGTTGCGGTTTGTACCTATCCGCACGCGAACCGCGCGCACTTGCGCTGCTGCGGGACGCATGGCATCCTCTTTCGGCTAAGGCCCGGCAGGCGACGGCGTAGGAGAAGGTATCGGATGCCTATTTGCGAAGGTTGCGGGGCTCGCGTTGACGATGCGCATGTTCTCCGCCGCAAAGAGCGGCTCGACCTCGCCGCGCGCTTTCGCCCCACCCAGATCAAAACTCTGCTTTTAAATGCCGCCCCGCCCGCGCTGGATAGCGATTATTTTTATCGCGCCGCCACGGATCACTCCACTCGTTCGGTGGCCGCCCGCGTCTATTTTGAAGAATTGGTGAAATGCAGCGGCCCCGTGAGTTCGCAGATCGATGAATCGCGCTCTCTCAATGACTTCCGCCAGCGCGGCTTCTTTCTGATTCACGCGGTCGAATGTCCCATCGAGAATCCCGGCGAATTGCACAACGCCATGCGGCGATTGGCGCCCACCGTGGTCAAGCGGGTCCAATATTCCTTGCTGCCCACCTACATCGTTCCGATTTCGAAGCCCACGCAGGACCTGATTCGCCTGTTCGGTCTTATCGGCTGGGGCGACCGGTTGGTGCTCGACAACGGTGGACCTTTCGTGGAGTCCAACGCGCGGGACCCGAAAGGTCAGCCGGCGTCCGGGTTTTCCTTCGGCGATCGCATCTTCAAAGCGCTTTCTGTCCTGCCGTAATTGTCGCTCACGGAAATATATTTGGATTCAGCGAGCCCGCAATTATTTCCGCCCAATCATTTGCTGGACGCGTGCCGTAAAGGTGTGCTACTAAAATCAAATGAAAACTTCTTTTAGTTTGTGCGCTTTCGCGCTCGTCTTGTTCGCTGCGGCAGTCTTCGCTTCCACCCAAACCTCCAAGCAGACTGCGCCCAACTCCTCGTCGTCATCCGGCCAGTCTCAGGTGAAGCGCGGAAAATATCTTGTTGAGGAAGTCGCGAGATGCACGGAATGCCACACGCCCCGCGACGCGCAAGGCAATCTCGACAACTCTCGCGCACTGCAAGGAGCCCCGGTGTGGATCGTGCCCGTCCATCCGGATCACAATTGGGCCCAACAAGCCCCTCCGCTGGCCGGCTTTGCCGCCTACACCGATTCCGACGGCGAGGCAATCCTCGAACAGGGCCGAGACCCAAACGGCGAAGTCATCCGTCCCCCCATGCACATCTATCACCTCAATCACGAGGACGCCGTCGCCATAATCGCCTACCTGAAGTCCGTGCCGGCCTCCACCAGATAGGCTCTCGTGATGTGCTTCGGATCTGCATTTGTAGCGGCCGCCTTTTTACCCTGAGAGAATTCGCGAAGGGTAGGCGGGCGTGGTGGCCCCTCACGCCGCGATGGGAACAGAACCGTTTCGCTCCACCATATGCTCACACAGGCGATCCCTTGACATCACCCTAGAAGTATGATAAAAAGGCACTTCCCCTAAATGTAACTTAGTAATGTTGTTTGCTTTGCGCCCCGGAAAAGGGGCCAAGGGCAGAGCTGCGTTTGCTCGCCAAAAGCGGCTGAGATGAGCAGTAATTTAAGGAGGTTGTTGGCGATGGCTTGCGACGGAAGGAGCAGGACGGAAGGTTCAGCTCTGAGCCGCGCCGAAGCTCGTCTTCGGACGGGCCCGGGACCACGCGCTCTCTCCGCATCGGGAGTGCCGTCGCTAGTCCGCGACCGGTGCGGAGTGTGCAACTCCGCAGCCGTGCACCGCACGCCTCAAGAGACGCCGCTCGCCTCCATTTTTCCCGCGGGTCTTGTCGGGAATCGCGCCAAATTAAATCGCCAAACTCAGGAAGTAGAACACCTCGTAACTCACGGAAAACAAACAACGGCGATCAGCTCAAATCGCCAAAAAATCAAATTCTGCAAACCCAAAAACTTGAACACAGTCCGAGCGTGCGTCGAGGCTCTCATTGCATTTCTAACCGGTTCTGACTCACAAACAAAAATCGTCGTAACTCGCACAAAACAATCACCTCTTACAATTCTAACCGGTTCTAGAATTGACACATTCCCATCAGCAGGGCGAGGCATCCTGCGACTTCACCATGACATCATGGCAGGTTCACAACGCTGTAACTTCCTGCGACTAGCCTTCCTTCGCTCGTGCCGGCTGTACGGGGCAGCCGACAAGCCACGAAGCCAATGGAGGATTCAAAATATGCGCAGAGTTTTCGCGATTTTGCTGGCCGGAATGATGCTGAATCCCGGAATGTTGGGAGCTGCTCCCCCACCTCCGAGCAGCGTCAAGGCAGCTACCCCAATCAAGCACCTGGT
>JBEKSN010000160.1:0-8617 GCA_049517055.1 Candidatus Acidiferrales bacterium
ATGCTCACCGCCAAGCCCACCGGCGCGGTTTCGAAAGACATGATTCAGCTGCAGGAACAGGTGACTCAACTTTTGCAGGGGCAGAGAGATCTGCGCAGCGCCATCGACACGAATAATGCAACGCTGCGCACCCTGGTGCAGCAATCCCTGGACGCCACCAACCAGTTGAACTCCCAAATGGGCATTCTGCAAAAAAGCGTGCAGGAAGCCACCGCAAATAGCAGCTCGCGCATCGATACTATGAGTACGCAGACGCAGGGCCTCTCCGACAACATGCAGGATGTCCAGGCGCGTGTGGCAAAGCTTGGCCAACAGATGAACGACATTCAGGGTTCGTTGCAAAGCATCGACGGAAAAATCTCAGGTGGAGCGTCGAGTGCGCAGAGTGGTTATTCCGGCGCGCCTGGGCCCGCTTCCGCGCAATCTGCCCAGCCGAATCCAGGCTCGTCGCAGCCTCCGCAGGCGGGAAATCCGGTTCCCGCAATGCCTGCCATGTCCGCCGACACCCTCTATCAAAATGCGCTGCGCGATTTCAGCACCGGAAAATACGATCTCGCCCGCCAGGAGTTCGGCGATTACATCAAGAATTTTCCCACCAACGATTTGGCTTCCAATGCGCAGTTCTATCTGGGTGAAATATCTTATGCGCAGGGAGATTACCAGGACGCGATCGCGCAGTATGAAATCGTGACCGGCAATTATCCCAAGAGCTTTAAGCTTGCTGCTGCGCTGTTGAAGAAAGCCTTTGCCGAAGTTGAATTGGGAATGAAGTCCACCGGGATCCGCGACCTTCGCGAAGTGCTCCGCCGCTTCCCCGGCTCCGACGAAGCCCGCCGGGCGCAGGCCAAACTCAAGGAACTGGGCGCAGCCACGGCTCCTCGCGCACCAGCCTCGCGGTAAGGCCGGAAGAAGCTAGGCGCGCAAAAGGTCCGGCTGCCAGTTCCGGACCAGCTTTTTTATTGCTTTGCGGTCGGTCAGATGTTCATCCAGAACTTTTCGCGCTAGCTCCGGCAATTCCGCGTCGCTTGCAAAACGCATCGAGACGAATTGCGCCACGCT
The DNA here is from genome assembly GCA_049517055.1 of Candidatus Acidiferrales bacterium. Taxonomy (GTDB): domain Bacteria; phylum Acidobacteriota; class Terriglobia; order Acidiferrales; family UBA7541; genus Palsa-295. Next base: position 1,060 of record JBEKSN010000160.1, read on the forward strand.
GAACTCGGGAATACGCGCTCGCAAGTCCGGCGGCAGAACGTTTTGCAAACGTAACTGCATTTCCAGCCGGATTACCCGGTCCTGCACCGTCAGCGAAAAGAGGCGTCCAAGCAACGCCATCAGGACCAAGGCGGCAGCCAGCAGCGCCGAGATAACCGTGCCTGCTGAAAAGAACTTCCAAGCGCGTTCTATGGACCACACTAGGTTGAGCGCGAGCACCGGCAAAACGAAGAAGTGGAAAGCCGGAACAAGCTTGGTGTGATTCTCGAAGTTTTGTGCCACCGTATCCTCCGGTTCGGTTCGACTTCTGTTCCGCCGAAATCTTAGCAGAGTTCGCGCAGCCAACCCACCCCGGCGGCGTCCGATACTTTTTCGCTCCGCAAAGGTTCACTTCAGTTATACTCGCGACATCCTCACAATTCTTTAAACAGGTGAAACATCCATGTCAGTCAACAAAGTAATTCTCGTCGGACGATTGGGCCGGGATCCGGAAACGCGTTATACGGGCGGCGGGCAGGCGGTAGCCAATTTTTCTTTGGCCACTGATGAAACCTATAAGGACAAGAGCGGCGAACGCCAGAAGCGCACCGAGTGGCACAAGATCGTTGTGTGGGGCAAACAAGCCGAGATTGCGCAGCAGTATCTGAAGAAAGGTTCTCTGGTCTTCGTCGAAGGGCGCATTCAGTCCCGCGAATGGCAGGATAAGGAAGGCCAGAAGCGCACCAGCTTCGAGATCGTCGCCAATAATTTCCGCATGCTCGGAGGACGAGCCGACGGCGCTGCGGCGGCCGCTGGTGCAGGCGCGGGCCATGGCGGCACGCAATCGCGTCCCGCCGATCCGGACATGGAAGGCGGACCGATGCTCGAAGAACCTTCCGCTTCAGGACCGGAAATTTCGGACGAAGATATTCCGTTCTAGGCTGAGTTCGCGACTGCCACTAGCGGGGTAGCTGCTGTTCGTCTTTCTTGCGCTGCTCGTCGATGCGGTGCATGAACTCTTCGAATTTGGGCTTCTGGTCCGGTGTTAGGATCGCGCGAATGCGGTCCCGGCTCTGCTGGCGAATTTGCTCGTGCTGCGGTTCGATCGTGGTGTAGAGCGTCCGCCATTGAGCGCGCGTATCGTCTACGATGGAACCTAGCTGCTTTTGCTGATCCGGTGTAAGTTGTAAATCCCTGGTCAAATCACCGACGATCTCGTTGCGCGTGGGCTGGGTGTTTATGATTTGCTTGCCCCATACCCGCTCGCCCCACACGTGATTCCCCACCCCGCCAAGCAGCGCGCCGAGCAGAAATACTACGAGTACGAGAACTGCGGCTTCACCGCGTTTCTTAGTGTTGTCCATGATTCGTGTCCGCCACCATCATTATAACTTCGTCGCGATTCGCCGGAGGACTGGACGGGTCGGGAAACAGATCGCGCGTTTCCGTCACCGTCGTATAGTCCGTGTTCGTGTAGGGCCCGTACTGCATGTGCCTCACGGCGTCAAACGTCACCAGTACCGCGAGAGCAAGCGTTGCCGTGGCCGCAAAACGCCATGCCAGCGAAATGAAGGGCTGCCAGACGGATTTCTGCTCGCCCCGCCTGGACATTTCCGCGCGAATCCGCGCCATCACTACTCGCGAGAAGCCGGGACCAGGGTCTGGCGACGGCGGCACCGAGCGCAACAATTCCACGCTCGGAGCAGCATGTTCCAGAGCCGTGCTGCACGCCGCGCAGTTTTCCAGATGCTCCGCTAATTTCTTCGCATCGGCGCCGCTCAGCTCGCCCGTCAGATGATCTTCCAACAGCGCTTCAAATTCCGAACAGGCCGCTTGGTTAAATCTCGCTTCCATCGGTTTTGCTCCTTCCTTTTGCGGCCGAATGATCCTGGCTCGGGCCCACGCGGCGATGGTAAACATCCATCAGCCGGGCCCGCACACGAAACAGCCGCACTTTCACTGTGTTGACGTTCAGATCCAGCATCTCCGCCAACTCCTGCACCGAAAATCCTTCTATTTCTTTCAGCATCAGCAATTCCCGGTCCCGTTCTGGTAATTCGTCCAGCAACTGGTCCAGGATGTCTTTCGTTTCTGCGCGTCGCGCGGGGCTCTCCGGCGGACGTTCCGCCGAAACCACACCGTCCAACCGTGAGACTTGCTCCTCGGAAAGATCGGTCTCGTAGACCAATGGCCGGACTTTCTTTTTCCTTAAGTAATCCCAGCACTCATTGACCGTGATCTTATAGAGCCAAGTCGAAAACGCCGCCCGCAAATCGAAACGTTTCAAGGAAACAAAAACCTTCAAAAACACTTGCTGCACTACGTCTTCCACGTCTTCGCGCCGGCGCAGAATCCCGTGAACCAGCCCGAAAACCCTTTGCTGATGGCGGCGTATCAGCTCTTCAAAAGCAGCTTCTTCGCCGCTCTGAGCCAGGCGGACGAGTTCCGCTTCTTCTTCCCGCTTTCTCGCGCGGGCCGGTAGCGAGATCGCCGAGGCGCTTGCCGCCATACTCTTTGGGACGTCTGCCATACAGTTTTGGTTACGCCAAATAAAACGTTTATATCTTAAAATCGCCTAAAGCAATTGTGTTCCACACCGATACGTAAACTCATGGTACCGATTTCTGGAACTGATAGTACTGACTCCCGGTCAGCGGCGCACGGCGCCGCCGCGATATAAAGATTCGCTCTTGCGACAGGGAGTAGTCCATGCAACAATACCCGCCATGATAATCGGAGAACGTATTCGTCTGTTGCGTGAAACGAAAAAACTTTCTCAAGGCGACATCGAGAAGCGCACAGGACTACTTCGCTGCTACATCTCGCGCGTCGAGAACGGCCACACCGTTCCGGCTATCGAGACACTGGAAAAGCTGGCCCGGGCCATGGAGATTCCCCTCTACCAGCTATTCTACGACGGCGAGGAACCCCCTGTGTTGCCGAATCTTCCGAAGCGGAAGACTGCCGACGATATCGCGTGGGGAAGCAAGGGGAAAGAGGCGCGGCTCCTGGGCCGCTTCCGCCGGTTGCTTAGCCGTGTTGACGATGGCGACCGCCGGCTTTTGCTTTATATGGCCCAGAAGATGGCCAACCGCTAGTTTTTTCTGTATCCGGAAAACTCTTTAGCGGTTTGGCTCTGTCTTACTCCCATTCAATCGTGCTTGGCGGCTTTGAGCTGATGTCGTAAACCACCCGGTTTACACCCGGAACTTCGTTTACGATACGCACCGAAATCCGTTCGAGCACTTCATGCGGCAGCCGGGACCAGTCGGCCGTCATCGCATCCTGCGAATTCACAACACGCACCGCGATCGCAAACCCGTACGTCCGCCCGTCCCCCATCACGCCCACGCTCTGTACCGGCAACAGAACCGCAAAAGCCTGCCAGACTTTCTGGTACAGGCCCGCGCGTCGAATCTCCTCCACCACTACTGCATCCGCCGCCCGCAAAGTCTCCAGTCTTTCGCGCGAGACTTCGCCTAGGAGCCGCACGGCTAATCCTGGCCCGGGAAACGGATGCTTGATCAAAATTTCTTCCGGCAAACCCAACTCGCGTCCGATCAGTCGCACCTCGTCCTTGAATAAGTCCCTAAGCGGCTCAATCAGCTTGAAGGGCATGTCTGCGGGAAGCCCCCCGACGTTGTGATGAGTCTTTATCACCGCCGAAGGGCCTTTTACCGAAACAGACTCGATCACGTCGGGGTAGAGCGTGCCTTGCACTAGGAATTTTACCGGGGGCCCTTGCGATGCCGCTGTCAGCTTTCTCGCTTCCTCCACGAATACGTTTATGAATTCTCCGCCGATGCGCTTGCGTTTCTCCTCAGGATCGGTAATGCCCTTTAACCGGCCGAGAAAACGGTCTGAAGCGTCCACGCCAATCACGTTTAATCCCAGGCGCGCGCGCAGAAGTTCGAGCGTGTCGTGAAATTCATTGCGGCGCAAAAGGCCGTTATCCACGAAGACGTTCGTAAGCCTGTCGCCGATAGCTCGGTGAACCAGCGCCGCGGCCACCGCCGAATCCACCCCGCCGCTTAGCGCGCATATGGCCCGGCTACCTTCGGCCTGCTTCCGGATGGAATCCACCATGGAGGTGATAAATCCAGCCCGATCCCAATTTCGTTTTGCGCCGCAAATCTGGAATACGAAATTGTTGAGAATCTCCGTTCCGCGCTCTGTGTGATTGACTTCCGGATGAAACTCCACGCCGTACAATTTCTTCTCCACGTTTTCCACCGACCCGATGGCATTGTCCGTGCGCCCGGTAACAGTAAATCCCTCCGGAAGGCCGACGACATGATCGCCGTGACTATTCCAAATTGTGAAGCGGTCGGGACAATCCGCGAAAAGCTTCGAACCCTTCTCCACCGCCAATTTTGCACGGCCATATTCGCGCCGCTCGGCTGGCTCCACTTTTCCGCCGAGCGTATGCGCCAGCCATTGCATGCCGTAACAAATTCCGAGAACGGGGATGCCCAGTTGCAAAACTTTCGGGTCACAAACCGGGGCGGTCGCGTCGTACACGGAACTTGGCCCACCTGACAGCACGATGCCGGCAGGTTCGAGCGCGCGAATCTCTTCAATTCTCGCAGTGCAAGGTAGAATCGCGGAGAAAACTTGCTGCTCGCGGATGCGGCGCGCAATCAGTTGTGTATACTGCCCGCCGAAATCGAGGACGACGATCCCGTGTCGCGTGCTCACGATGCCTCCAGCCTTTTCACTCTCTTTGCCCGATTTGATTGGCGCCGCGCCGCTGCTCGAAGTCATATCATTTGCCCCAATTTATCTCAGCACGATATTTACCAGCTTCTTAGGCACCACCACCGTTTTCACAATTTCTTTGCCCGCAATCAAAACGGAAATGCGCGGATCCTTCAGCGCCTGATTGAGGGTTTCGTCGCTGCCAAAACCGTCGTCCACCAGGATCTTCCCGCGCAGGCGGCCATTGATCTGAATGATCACCTCGACTTGCTCCTCGTGCGTCAGATCCTCGCGATATGCCGGCCATTTAACGCCCATCAGGCCGGTCGGATGGCCCAGCTTCTCCCAAAGCTCCTCCGCGATGTGCGGCGTGATAGGCGAAAGCATCAGCACCAGAATCTCAAGAACGCGCTTAAGAATCATGGGCGACACTTCCACGTCCAGCGGCTCCTGTCCCTGAAGCTCGTTAAGCAGTTCCATGATCAGCGCCACGGAGGAATTGAAATGCCAGCGAACTTCGAAATCATTGGTCACGCGCTTTAGCGTCTTGTGCGCTTTTCGCACCAGCACTTTCTCTTTCGCGGTAGCGGCGGCGAAATCCGTTTTCGCGCTCAAGTCGGTCTCAATGCTTCGCACTTGGTCCGCGTGTTTTGCAATCAGGCGATACACTTTGTTCAGGAATCTCGAGCAGCCTTCAATTCCCTGTTCGCTCCACTCCAGGTCGCGCTCCGGCGGTGCCGCAAACAGCGTGTACATGCGCGCCGTGTCGCAGCCGTATTTATCCGCCATTTCCATCGCACCGACCACGTTGCCTTTTGATTTCGACATCACCGCGCCGTCTTTATGAACCATGCCTTGCGAAAACAGCCGCTTGATCGGTTCGTGTTCCTTCACCATCCCCAGGTCATGCATCACCTTGCACAAAAATCGCGAATAGATCAGGTGCAGGATGGCGTGTTCGATCCCGCCGATGTATTGGTCTATTTGAAACCAGTACGCCGCTTTGTCTTTCGCAAAAGGCGCGCGAGCGTCGTGCGGATCTGTGAATCGATAAAAATACCAGGACGAATCAACAAATGTGTCCATCGTGTCCGTCTCACGCCGCGCCGGTCCGCCGCATTTGGGGCACGTTGTGTTCACAAATTCCGGCACATCTGCCAGCGGCGACTGGCCTTCCCCCGTAAGCGTCACGTTCTCCGGCAAGCGCACGGGAAGCTGGTCGTCCGGCACCGCGACGACGCCGTCCTTCTCGCAATAAACTACGGGAATCGGTGTACCCCAATACCTTTGGCGCGAAATTCCCCAATCTTTCAGCCGGTACGTTGTCTCGGACTCACCGAAGCCCTTGGCTTTAGCGTCAGCCGCCATTTTTTCAATAGCTTGATCGGACGTCAGGCCCGTGTAAGTCCCCGAATCCACCACCTTGCCGTGTTCCGTGAAGGCTTCGCTCATTCGATCCAGCCGCACCGCCGGCCCGTTAATCGGCTGCTCCACAATTTTTACCGGCAAATGGTATTTTTCCGCGAACTCGTAGTCGCGCTGGTCGTGTGCCGGCACGCACATCACTGCGCCGGTTCCATAATCCGCGAGCACAAAATTAGCCACCCATATAGGAATGTTCCCGCCGGAAAACGGGTTCACCGCGAACCGGCCGGTAAAGAAACCTTCCTTCTCCGCGGTGGCAATGTCAGCCGCGCGCATGCTTTTCTGGCGCATGGCTTTAAGTTGTCCTTCGATCGTCGCGCGTCCCGGCACGCCTTCGAGCAAATGCTCTAGCTGGGGATGTCCCGCCGAGAGCACAATCGCCGAAGCGCCAAAAATCGTATCCACCCGTGTAGTGAAAACTTCCAACGCTGAGTCTGGCATCTGTGCGATTCCGAATTTCACTCGCGTGCCGCGAGACTTGCCGATCCAGTTGCGTTGTTGCACCAGGACGCGTTCGGGCCAGCCGTCCGCCAGCTCAGTTGTCCCTTCGAGCAGCGCATCGGAATAGTGCGTGATGCGCAAGAACCATTGCTCGATTTCCTTTGGTTCCACCGTGGTAGTTTCGTGACGCCAACAGCAGCCGCCGACTACTTGTTCATTCGCGAGCACCGTTTGGCACTGTGGGCACCAATTCACGCGGCTGCGTTTGCGGTACGCCAGACCCTTCTCCAGCATCCGCAGAAACAGCCACTGATTCCAATGATAGTATTCCGGCTCGCACGACGATATTTCGCGTGTCCAGTCGTAACCGAAGCCGAACCTTTCGCACACGGCCTTCATCTGCGCGATATTCGAATTCGTCCATTCTCGTGGAGGCGTCCCGCTCTTGATTGCGGCGTTTTCCGCCGGCAATCCGAACGAATCCCAGCCCATAGGGTGCAGCACGTTTAAGCCGCACATGCGTTTGTAGCGTGCCACGGCATCGCCAATCGTGTAATTGCGCATGTGACCCATGTGCAGGGTCCCGGAAGGATAGGGCCACATCTCGAGGACGTAATACTTGCTGCGTGAGGGATCTTCCACCGCGCGGAATGCGTTGTGCTCCGCCCACACCTTCTGCCACTTCAATTCGACTGTGCGCGGATCGTATTCGAACAAGTTCACTTCCCCCGGGATTTTTTTCTCGCAGTACGCTTTTTCGTTCCTGCCTTCGCTCTGCTCACATTTTTGCGTGCATGCTTCTTGCTTTTCTTCTTGCGGCGCGGCTTCATTCCGTCGCGCCCTCCAGTGACAGAAATACCTACTCCCAGCAGCTTCCACAGCGCCGCCACATTTCTGCGGTCGTCGCCCAGCTTGTCGATGGGGGTCTCCAGAATAAACGCGCGCCCCGCGAGCATTGGGTGATTCACGATCCGGCCGAATGCTTCCAGCCCAATCTTGCCTTTGCCGATGTGTT
>JBEKSN010000161.1:0-8583 GCA_049517055.1 Candidatus Acidiferrales bacterium
GAGAAAATCCTGGCTTCCGAGGAGTTGATTCTAGAGTGAAGCGCATAGACCTAAATTGCGATATGGGCGAGTCGCCGGAAGCCATTCTCGACGGCACCCAGGGATCGTTGATGCCCTCGCTCACATCCGTCAACATCGCCTGCGGTGGACATGCGGGCGACGCACAAACAATCAAAACAACAATTGAGCAGGCGCTTCGATGGAACCTGGTTCTGGGCGCGCATCCCGGCTATCCGGATCGCGCCAATTTTGGCCGGCTCGAATTAAATCTGCCTCCGGAAGCAGTCGCGGACTCTGTGTTCGAGCAGGTGCAAGCGTTAGCCAAAGCTGCCGCAGCTTACGGAGCCCGGGTGGCGCACGTGAAGCCGCACGGCGCGCTCTACAATCAAGCTGTAGGGAATCGCGTGCTGGCCGAAGCAATAGCGAAAGGCGTAGGTCGTTGGAACCGCGACGTCATACTTGTGGGCTTAGCAGGAACTTCAATGCTCGACGTGTTTCGACAAGCCGGCTTCCGAGTCGTCGCTGAGGCGTTTGCCGATCGCCGTTACGAGGCAAACGGAACTTTGCGTGCGCGAAAATTTGATGACGCGCTGATACGCGATCCCTCAGAGGCCGGCCGGCAAGCATTGCAAATCGTGGAACGCGGCACGGTAACTGCACACGACGGAAACGAAGTTTCAGTGAATGCGCAGACTATCTGCATTCATGGGGACACGCCGGGTGCTTCGAAGATTGCCGCAGCGGTCGCGCAAACTCTGCGACGAGCTGGCGTCGAACTAAGCGCGTTGCGTTGATCGACAAACGATTGGTGCGTTTAGTCCCGGCTACTCTGATGCTTTTGAAGCTTCGCGCTTTGCGACCTTTGCCAAAACCAATAAACCGGCGCGCCCGACAAAATGATCGCCAATCCCGGCCAGGTGAATTGCGGCTTGTAACGCAGCAATTGCACTTCGATAAACGAAGCGAGCAAGAGATATAACCCCGGGAGAATCGGGTAGCCGATCACTCGATACGGTCGTTCCATGTCCGGCCGTCGGAAGCGCAGGACAAAAAGACCTAACACCGTCAGGATGTAAAACAGCACAACAGCGAAAACCAGAAACTCGAGCAATTGTCCGTAGGTACCCGAGAGGCACAAAATGCACGCCCAGATGCATTGCATCCACAGCGCAACCCAAGGAGTATTGTTCCGGTTCACCTCGCCGACACCTCTGAAAAATAAACCGTCCTTGGCCATCGCGTAGTAAACGCGCGCCCCGGCCAGGATCAGTCCATTGTTGCAGCCAAAAGTTGAGATCATCACCGCAATCGCTACCAGAGCTGCGCCGCTCGAGCCAACGATCGCCTCGGCGACTGCAGTCCCCACGCGATCTCCGGCTGCAAACTGGATTCCTCGTTCGAAAACCGATCCTGCGTTCGCCGTGCCAATCAGAGGCAGCACCTTCAAATAAGCAACATTCGCCAAAACGTAGAGCAGAGTCACAATTCCCGTACCCAATGCCAAAGCAAGCGGCAGGTTGCGCTTCGGTTTTTTTACTTCGGATGCGACGTAGGTAACGTTCGTCCAGGCGCTGGACGAGAACAGGGCGCCCACCATGGCCAGCCCTACTAACGTCACGGTGCTGACCCACACAGTCTGCTGGCCACCTTGATAAGCGTGCAGTTCAAAGAGGTTCGCGTTCCGCCAAAAATCCGCGAAATTGGCATTGCGCGCCGCCTGTGTGGCGAACGCAAAACCGAGCAGAGTCAGTCCTGCGAGGGCGGCGATTTTTGCGGCGGTGAAAATGTTCTGCACCACGGCGCCAGTGCGCAGGCCGCGAGAGTTAATCCAGGTAAGAAAAATAATTGACGAAATAGCTAGGAAATTTTGCGAGTTCAGCCCGACGTTGTAGGGACCGAGCAAACCAAACCACATCTTATAGGGTCCGAAAGTACCGAGCTTCCAAATCCATACGGAGCCTGAAAACCAAGGAAACAACACACCAGTGAAGCTTGCGAAGGCGATGGCCACCGCGGCAATCGTCGCAGTTTGAATCACCAGCAGCGTAGCCCAGCCGTACAGAAAGCCCCACAACCGCCCAAGAGATTCGCGCAAGAAAACGTACTCGCCGCCCGCAAACGGCATCGCGGCCGCAAGTTCCGCGTAGCACAGCGCCGCCATGATCGTCATTAATCCCGTCGCCAGCCAGACAACCAGAAGCAAGCCAGGGCTGCCGACTTGCCTGGCGATGCCGGCGGAAACGATGAAAATTCCCGAGCCAATCATCGAGCCCGCGACGATCATACTCGCGTCAATCAGGCCAAGACGCTTGACCAACCCGGTAGCTGCAACCTGTGACGGCTGGTTTTCTTCAGGCATGGACCGCAATCCTCTACACCGCAACGCTTGAGAGAGACCCAAATATGCGAAGCCTCAGCGGTTTCGTGGGATCCCGCATATCTGGCCCGCGCAAGCATAGCAGTGAATTGTTGATGGATCGGAGTTTGTATTCACGGAAGGGAAGTCGGTCCCCACAACGTTAGGAATCCGGCCGTGCCAGCTTGAACCACGAGATCGCCTCGTTACCGTTGCGAGCCAGGCACCGTACGGAAGCAACACAGTTGTGCAAACGCCACCCGGAACGCTACAATTACAACAGTTATTAGTCAAAGTCGGTTTGGCTACCCCCTTCCCGTCAAACCTGTTTTTCGAATCCTAATATGAGAGCGCAGGGCTATGCCCAATAGTCTCGAAAAGCCGGTCGCGGGTTCTTCCTCCATGGCCCGGGACGAGCGACGCGTCCACCCGCGCTATTCTTTGAGCGCTGACGCAGAGATAGTTGAATCGAAAAGCCGCACGAAAATGAGCGCGCGAGTCAGCGACCTAAGCCGCTCGGGCTGCTATGTCGAAATGATGAGTCCGTTTCCGCAGGGCTCCCTACTGAAAATGCGCATCATGAAGAACAAAACACCCTTTCTGGCGCAGGCCACCGTTGCTTACGCTACAGAAGGGATGGGAATGGGGGTTAAATTTAAGGAGCTTGAGCCTGAGCAAATTCCCATCCTTGAGAAATGGCTTAGCGAGTTAAGCGGCGCAACCCAACCCGACGATGAATCTTCCGAGCAAGACAGTCTGGAAACTGTCGGGGAAGCGTCCCGCAACGAATCATCCTACGTCTTGAACGAAGTGATTATCGCGCTCATGCGCAAGGGCATCCTCACCGACGGGGAAGGCAAAGCCATGCTACATAAACTCGCACATTAAGAGGCGCGTGCAACCGGGTTCCACCTTCCGCCGCAGCATTTCTGTTAATTGATCAATCCCCTCACCGCCAACAGTTCGGCATTCAGCAAAGCGGCTCCGGCTGCGCCGCGAATCGTGTTGTGCCCCAACACCACGAATTTATAGCTAAGCACCGGACACGAGCGAAGCCGCCCGATATGCACAACCATCCCGTCCTCCCTCTCGGCGTCCAATCTAGGCTGCGGCCTGTTAGGCAAATCGTGATATGCAATGGGGTGCGGCGGCGCGCTCGGCAAACTTGATTCTTGTGGCTCTCCTGAAAAGCTTCGGAACGCATGAAGGATTTCATCGCGCGAAGCCTGTTTGTCCAATTCCACTGACACCACTTCCGTGTGGCCGTCAATTACCGGAACGCGTGTCGCCGTCGCGCTGACCTCGGCCGCGAACGGCTCAATCGCTCCGTTCTCGAAACACCCAAGAATCTTGCGCGATTCCGCTTCGATCTTCTCCTCCTCTCCCTCGATGTAAGGAATCACGTTCGCACTGGCATCCAGCGACGCCACTCCAGGATATCCCGCGCCGGAAAGCGCTTGCAGCGTGGTAACAAGCACTCGTTTTGGATCAAATGGCCGCAACGCGGCGAGTGCCATCACAAGAAAAACAGTGGAACAATTTGGATTGGTTACGATCGCGCCCTTCCAGCCTTTCTTCTGTTTTTGAATCGGAAGCAGATCCAAATGTTCGGGATTCACTTCTGGAATCAGCAGTGGCACGAGCGGATCCATGCGATGATTTCGCGAATTGCTCACTACCACATGCCCGGCGGCCGCGAATTCGGCTTCTACCTCACCCGCTACTGCCGAATCCAGCGCCGAAAAAATCAATTGTGGGCCTGAACCAGGCTTGATCGTTTCAACCGTTAAGGAGGCTGCGTTCGCCGGCATTGGCGAAGCCAGCCTCCACGGCAAATCGCCGAAACGCTGCCCGGCCGAGCGGACGCTTGCCGCCAGCCACGTTGCCCGAAACCATCTGTGCCGTTCCAGTCGTGCCACAATTTGTTGGCCCACAATTCCCGTCGCGCCCAGAATGCCAACCTCAATTTTCCTAATCTCAGGTCGGTCGGATTGGGTTCCATGTCCGGATTTTTTTTCGATCGAACTAGTCGGCACTGGCTGCCACCGCCTTTCGCGACACTCGTTGCTCGCTCAATCGTTCGAGGCCTTCCAGTAAATCCGCAACCAAATCTTTCGCGTTCTCGCAACCGGGCGAAAGCCGGATTAGAGTGTCCAGCAACCCCAACTCTGCCCGCGCTTCCGCTGGAATCGAAGCATGCGTCATCGTCGCCGGATGACATACCAGCGCCTTCACGCCCCCCAGGCTCTCGCCCAGTGTGAAATATTTCCGCGAAGAAACGAACGACACAACCTCTTCCTCCGTTCCAGCTAACTCAAACGAAACCATCCCTCCGAATCCGCTCATCTGCCGGCGCGCGATTTCGTGGCCGGGATGCTCGCTGAGCCCGGGAAAGTAAACGCGTTGAACCAACGGATGGTCCTTTAGCGCATTCGCGATGGCGATGGCGTTTGCTTCGTGTCGCTGCATTCTCAATTCGAGGGTTTTCAGTCCGCGCAGCGTCAGCCAGCAATCGAAAGGAGAGGGAACTGCGCCCGTTGCGTTCTGCAAAAACTTAATCGGCTCAAAAATCGCAGGATCCTTGGCTAGAGCGGCCCCTTGAATCGTGTCCGAGTGGCCGCCAAGGTATTTCGTCACGCTGTGAACTACGATGTCTGCGCCCAACTCGAAGGGCTGCTGGAAGTACGGCGTGGCAAAAGTGTTGTCTACTACCACGAGCGAGCCGCGCGTGTGCGCGATTTTGCAGATTGCGGCAATGTCGTACACCAGCAGGCGCGGATTCGTGGGTGTTTCGATCCACACCAGCCGCGTGCGCTCGCTGATCGCCTTTTCAAGTTTCGTAAGATCGGAAGCGTCAAGCTGTGTCACCGTCACTCCGAGCGGCTGAAATACCTTATTGAGAATCCGGTAGGTGCCGCCATAAACGTCCAGCGAAATCACGATCTCATCGCCGGGACGCAAGTATGCTTGCAGCACGGCATTTTCCGCCGCGAGGCCTGAGGCGAACAGAGCCGCGTGCGCGACGCCCTCGAGTTCCGCCAGCACCGTTTCCAGGCGCTGGCGCGTGGGATTATTCGTGCGCGAGTAGTTGAATCCCTTGTCGTGACCCGGAGACTCTTGCTCGTAAGTGGAAGTTTGAAAAATCGGCGCGATCAGCGAGCCGGTTTCCGGTTCAGAAGGCTGCCCTGCATGAATCGTTTTGGTTGCAAATTCCATTTCGTGCTCCTTTTTCATCAGTTGGTTTTTGAATTGCTTCGCCGCGCTTCACCTCATTAAACTTTCCGGAATTTCGACTCTCCTAGACCGCCTGCACCGCGGACGGTATCCCAGCGGCCCAAGTATCACTTTCTTCCGCGCTGACAATGCGGCTGAGCGGCTCTGTTTCAATTAAACTCCGAATAACGAGAGGGAGCCCGCAACGTGCTGCGGTTTCAATTGCGCTCCGCTGCACTAACTCGCAACCGCCGTCCGCGAATTCGAGAGCTTGCTCGAAGGTGAGCTGCGGAATCGGAAGCGCGCTCGCGTCCAGATGCGGATCGCTCGTGAAATATCCCGGCACGTCTTTGATGAGTTCGCACCGGGAAGCTTGCAGTCCTTTCGCCACCAGAACGGCTGTCAGGTCTGAACCGCCGCGTCCAAGCGAGGCGATCGCACCCTCTGGATCGGTTGCAAAAAATCCCGGGACTATCGCAATCTGATATTTCGCAAGAGCCTGATATAGCCGCCGAGGAGTGAATTGCACGGCTTCAGAGAAATGCGCGTCTTCGCTTCCGCTCGCAGAAAGCCTCAATCCGGCCTGATGAATATTCAGGGGAACGGCCCGCAAGCCCAGTGCTTGCAATTCCAACGCGAGAATAGCCGCCGAACGGATTTCTCCCGTGGACCACAACAGATCTAGCGCTGCTGCGTGTGGCTTGCGAACGATTTTCCGGGCCGCGTGCTCGAGTTTGTCCGTCGTTCCTTCCTGCGCCGAAACTACGATGACGAGATATTCATCCGGATCTGCGCGCTGCCGGTTGCGCACAAAAATGGCCGCCTGTTTGTAAGCCTTCGGGTTGACCAGTATCGAGCCACCCAGCTTGATCACCGCGATGCGTCTGGGCCCCGTCGAATTAGCTGACATACAAAACTCTCCCGGTGCGGCGGATTAAATCCGCCTCAGCGCCATGAAGTCTCGGCAGACAGTCGCGCATCCGAATAGCGATGCAGCACAGCCTGCGCGAGCGCTTTATGCGCCGCGATAGGCGTATCGGCAAATCCGCATGCGCGGACGCCGAGCCTGGTTTAACTTCAATTTGGGAGTTGAATCTTCAATCGACCGGGGTTCCGGTCAGTCGAGGATCTTATCTCTCCCCACTTGGGCAGGAATTAGCACCTTGGCAGTTGCGCCAGGTTGCTGTGGCTTCAGCGGGCCTGTCCCCTCAGCCACTCTTGATAAGCGCTGCCGGTTACAGCAGCGAATTCAGGATAGCAAAATCGAGAGGGCAGTCAAGAAAAGAATTGGAACGCCGCGCAAAATAATACGAAGTCCGAGTACTGCGCAGTCGCGACACCGCTCGATGCGCTCATTTCCGTCGCTCCATACGTGCTTCAGGCCTCCGGCGCTGCCTACGTCTAGACTTGAAAGCTCCACTCGACCTGCCCAAACGGACAGGTGGTAATTCCCTGGCAGCATCGCGAATCATAGCTATAGACAGCCGCTTGCCTCATTGTTCAAATTGAAGCTTGGTAACACTGGGGATTGTTGTCTGTCGGGGGTAACAAGCCTATGCGATACGCACTGTTTTTGTTCGGAATTGTTTGTATGGTCGCTTCCGGCGCGGGCGCGCAAGCGAATTTTTCATCCTACGCCCTGGCATCCTCGCCTCTCAGCGGAACGATTGCAGCGCCTGCGCCCAACGCGCAAAATTTCTTTATGCCCGCAATTTTTGCGGATCCAGCGCTCCTTCCCCCCGCTCCCGCTCCTGAGCCCCAGGGTATTCAGGGCGTGTTCGAGAACTATAGCTGGCAAGCCTACGCCGGTTACACCTTCCTGCGTTTCTACGAAGTGCCCGGCGCTGCGGAAAATCAGAACGGATTCAACGCTTCGGTCGTGTGGTTCTACCGGGACTGGCTCGGATTCGACGGCGAGCTCATGGGTGCGTACGGCACGCTATCGGGCGCCGGCTCGTGGTCTCTGTTTGGCGGCGGAGGTCCGCGTCTCCGGTGGTCCGGCCCGCGAAACCTTCAAGTCTTCGCCCACGCATTGGTTGGAGTGGCGCACCTCACTCCGCAATCTCCTTACGGCACGGAAGGCGCTTTCGCGTACGAGCTTGGAGGAGGAGTAGATCTTATCCAGCCGCATCATCGCTTTGGCTATCGGCTCGAAGCCGACCTGCTCGGCACGCGCTACTTCAGCACTTATCAGTACAACCCCAAAGTATCCGCCGGCATTGTCTTCAAATTCTAGAACCGTTCGATAAGCTGAGAATATCGTTTCGACGCCTCGCGGAACCGGTTCCACCCGCCTCAATCGAACAATAATTTGCTACTTCCGAAGCTGGTCCGTTTGTGGTTTCATCTTTTTCTCGCATTTTCACTGGAGGAACCCGTGGCACACGACGCGCTGAAAACTTGGGCCGGGAAATGGGCGCTGATTACTGGAGCGAGCGCCGGGATCGGACTTGAGTTCGCAAAGCTGCTCGCGGTTGGCGGCGCGAATCTGGTGCTGACGGCGCGGCGATCTGACCGTTTGCAAAATATCGCGTCGGAGCTTTCCGCCCAACATGGAGTGAAAATTGAGATTGTTTCCGCGGACCTGTTGCGACCCGAGGCGCCGACCGAAATCTTCAATTTTACGTCCGGGAAAAACATCGAAGTGGAATTGCTGATTAACAATGCGGGCTTTGGGGCATTCGGGTACGTGCACGAAATTCCCGTGGAGAAAATGCTGGAGATGATTCAGGTGAATTGCTCCGCAGTGGTGCGGCTTACGAGGCTCTATTTGCCCTTGATGGTGGCGCGCAAGCACGGCGATGTATTGATCGTGGCCTCGCTGGCGTCGTTCCAGGCGGTGCCGTTCAGCACTGTTTACGCTGCCACGAAGGCTTTCGACCTTTCGTTCGCGGAGGGCGTAGCGGAAGAGTTGCGCGGTTCTGGTGTGCGTGTTTGCGCGCTTTGCCCTGGGACTACCAACACCGAATTTCAGCAGGTCGCTAAACAGCCCGAGCGAGTTTTCAGATCTGCCG
>JBEKSN010000162.1:0-8565 GCA_049517055.1 Candidatus Acidiferrales bacterium
AGCAGGGTTCTATAGCGGGCACCGGAGTTTTGCAACGCCCGATCGATCGTTTCGCGGCCCGCGTCGGGAACGTGCGGGTCGTCGGTGCCGAAGATCATCAGAAGTTCGCCACGGATTTCTTTTGCGCGAGCCAAGGATCCGGCATCTGCGTCCTGGCCGAGCTTGCCGTCGTGGAGGCCTGTGACGTAATAACAGACTGTTGCGCGGACGTCGGGCTGAAAGGCAGCGCGGAAGGCGAGGTGGCCGCCGATGCAGAAACCCACGACGCCGATTTGCTCCGGCGCGACTTTAGGATGTGTGGAAAGCCAGTTGAGACCAGAGCGGCAATCGGCATCGAAATGCGCGACGGGAGTCTTCGCGGCGTCTTGCTGGCCGCGGATGCGGCCGGCGTCATCAAATGGAATCACCGTTCCCGGGGGTTCGATGCGGCGATAAATTTCCGGGGCAGCAGCGACAAATCCATATCCGGCCAGGCGTACGCAAGCGCGCAGCATTGGCGGGGTGAGCTGAAAAATGTCGGAATAACACCAGATGCCGGGGTATTGGCCTGCGGCCTTGGGCGCGGCGACGAAGATTCGCATCGGGGAACCCGCGAGAGGAACGTCCGCGTATTCGGTTTGGACAATCATTGGTTTGTTCGCGGGAAATTCTGACGGAGAGGCCAGAAGGCGTCAACTCCTGAATTAATGCAGTTACTGGGAATTGACGCACCATCGGCGGGGATGCTGCTGGACAGGAAATCCGGAAGTCACTAAGCTTGAGATTCGTTAGGCACCAGGAGAAAGCGCGCACATGAAGTGCAATAACATTCTCGAGGCGATGTGCAACACGCCGCTGATCCGGTTGAATCGCGTCGGAAAGGATTCGCCGGCCGAAATTTACATTAAGGCAGATTACCTGAACCCGGGCGGGTCGGTGAAGGACCGCATCGGCCTGTCGATGATTGACGAAGCGGAGCGGAGTGGAAAACTCAAGCCCGGCGGAACAATCATCGAGGGCACATCCGGGAATACCGGAATGGGCTTGGCGCTGGTGGCGTGCGTGCGCGGGTATAAGGTGGTTTTCACCATCAACGACAAACAATCGCGCGAGAAAATCGATCTGCTGAAAGCGTTTGGGGCGGAGGTGATTGTTTGTCCCACGGCGGTGGAACCTGAAGATCCGCGCAGCTATTATTCCGTGGCGCAAAAGCTGGCGCGTGAGATTCCCAATTCTTATTATCCGAACCAGTACGAAAATCCGATGAATCCGGAAGCGCACTACAAGACTACGGGCCCGGAGATTTGGAAGGATACGGAAGGGAAGATTACGCATTTCGTTTGCGGAATGGGCACGGGTGGGACCATCAGCGGGGTGGGAAAATACCTGAAAGAAAAAAATCCGAAGGTGAAAATCATAGGGGTGGACCCCATCGGTTCGCTCTACTACGAGTTCGTGAAGACGGGGAAAGTGGGCAAGGCGAAGACTTATGTGGTAGAGGGCATCGGAGAGGATTTTTTTCCCGGCGCGATGAACCTGGAGATTCTGGACGATGTGGTGCAAGTGAATGACGAAGAGTGCTTCGTGTGGGCGCGCCGCCTGGCGAAACAGGAAGGAATTTTTACCGGAGGCTCGGGCGGAGGATGTATCGCTGGGGCGCTGCGCGTGGCGAAAAACTTAAAGAAAGGGGACCTGCTGGTGGCGTTTCTCCCGGACTCCGGCTCGCGCTATCTGAGCAAAGTTTACAACGACGGGTGGATGCGGGAGCACGGTTACGTGGAGGCGGAGGTGACGCTGACCGCCGCGGACGTGATTCGGGTGAAACGACAGAATGGCAAAACGCGCGACCTGATCGTCACGCGCCCGGACCAAACCGTTTTCCACGCGCTGCACACCATGCAGAAGCAGGACATCTCGCAGCTTCCTGTGTTTGAGGAATCGCAATCCATTGGGACGGTTTTCGAGGATCAGATTCTGAATCTCGCGCTGCAGGGAAAAGATCTACGCAAACTGGTAATCCGCGAAGTGATGAGCACTCCTTTGCCGCAGGTCCCGTCAAATTCTCCCATTGAGCGCGTTACACATATTCTCAGCCACGATAGCCCCGCGGTGTTTGTGGAAATGCCGGACAAGAAGCTCGAAGTTCTTACTAAATTTGATTTGATGGATACGATTGCCGGGCTCGTGGAGCAAAAGCGGTAAGCATCGCGCGAAGAAGTCGTCTAGGCAATCGCGCTAGGAGCGGAACGGGTCCCAGCCTTGAGACTTCAAGAGCTTTTTACTACCTTCCCGGCTGATCAGCGTGATGCTCTTCCCGCGCGTCACCTCGCCAATTGCGGTTAGTTGGGAGAATCCGGGGGCTTGGCTCAACTTTTTGATGTTGCGCGGCGGGACGGTGAAAAGGAGTTCGTAATCGTCTCCACCGTGCAGGGCCATCTTTAGGGCGTCTGGCTTCAGGGATTTGAAACGGCTCGCTAGCGTTCCGGGTAGGGCGACGCGCGGGATTGATTCGGAGCGGATTTGTGCGCCGACTCGGCTGGCGGCGCAGAGGCGGGCGAGATCGGTTGAAAGGCCGTCGGAGATATCCATCATGGCTGAGGCAACGCGGTGCTTCGCTAGCCAGGCGCCGAGCTTAAGCCTTATGGCGGGATAAAGGTGAGGGTGAAGGAGGCGGCGGAGTTCCGCACCGCCATCCTTAATACTTCTATCCGCGACGAGTTTTCCGCGGAAAGAGCTCCGGAGCAAGATTTCCAGGCCTAGCTGTGCCGGGCCGAGCTTACCACTTACATATATAAGGTCTCCCGGGCGGGCGCCAGACCGAGTTACCGCGTGGCCTCGGGCGATGTCCCCCAGTACGGTAATGCTGATCGAGACTGCGTCGCTTTTCGTGGTGTCGCCGCCGAGAAGCGCCATGTTCATCGGGCGGGCCGCGCGCGACATGCCCCGTAGAAAACCGTCGAGCCATGATCCGGTGCGGCTGGCCGGAATGGCGAGGGTCAGAAGGAAGAATCGTGGGGTGGCGCCCATTGCCGCGAGGTCGCTGGTCGCCCGAACGAGGGATTTGTAACCTACGGAGTCGGGAGGATGCGATTTCGCCAGGAAATGAACGCCTTCGAGAAACGCGTCGGAACTTAAGACCCAGTCGGTTTTGCCGCCGGGTGCAACGATCGCAGCGTCATCGCCAATTCCCAGGCGCAGTCGCGCGTCGCGTCGCCCGTTGTCCTTCTTGGGAAACGCACGAGCTATTCTGGCGACCAGTTTACTTTCCGCGTCCATCCTGACCCTTCGTACAGTTGTGACGTCTGCTCTATATAAGGTAAGGTGTCCTGAAGGCGAATGCTAAATTAAAAACGCGTTATGAGGTCCGGGAATAGCTTGCGGTATCAGGCGCACCTATGCAAAATGGAAGATTGAGGTTGACCTGCACCCCGCAGGTCACTACAATTCACGCGCCTTCGAACAGATGTGTCCAATTCGCTAACAGCGTTGGCGGACCGCGAACGGGGACTCGCGATCTGAAGCCAGCAAAAACAAACTAACTAGGAAAATTAAAGAGTGAAAGGCAAGTATTACACGTTTTTTATTGCTTCGAGCGCTTCGGGCGGCATGCGGCGCGTGCGGATTCCTTTCTACGTTCTTCATTTTCTGGCTATTTTGGCTGCCGTGGGCGGCATCACCGTGGTTGCGGGGATGAGTTCCTACTCCCGGATGCTGTGGAAGGCCACAAATTACAACACGCTACGGCGTAACCAAGACGCGTTGAAGCAGCAGTACATTCAGCTACAAACGCAGGTAAAGGATACCAACCAGCGGCTGGACTCGCTGCAATCGCTGGCCAGCGAAGTGGCAATGGCCTACGGAATCACACGCTTCCGGCAAACTCCTTTTGCTTTCGCCGAGGGACCGGACGACGAGCCCCAAGCTCAATTCGAAGAATCGGTGGATGAATTCAGCTACCTGGAGAAGAACGCGACAGCGGTGGCCATGTCGGGTAACGGGATGCGACTGCTGCCTGCGGCGCAGTTGAGCAGTCTGGGAGTGGTGCCCACGCTCTGGCCTGTAAAGGGTGAAATCACCGGACATTTCGGAGAGCGGCTGGATCCGTTTAGCGGGGAAGGCGCGTTCCACGCGGGCATGGACATTGCTTCGCATTATGGTGACCAGATTCGCGCGACCGCCGATGGGGTAATCACCGTAGTCGATCGACGCGCGGGGTATGGCCGACTGGTGGTGATAGACCATGGCTTTGGCGTGAGCACGTGGTATGGGCACCTCTCGGGGTTCAACACGCAGACCGGGATGCACGTGAAGCGTGGGGACATTATTGGATATGAAGGCGCCAGCGGCCGCTCGACTGGCCCGCACCTGCATTACGAAGTTCGGATCTACAACACGCCGGTCAATCCCTGGCGTTATCTGAGCACCGCTTCTACCGTCGCCGCGTCCGCCGACTAGTCAGCCGGCTTCCTCTTAGATTCATCGCCGACCTGAATTATCGCGCGTGGACGTGTTTCTACCGACTGGGCGGGGAAGCAACTCCGGCGGAGTGCGGCCTAGGGGCGCCTAGCATTTCGGGGGTGACCTGAAGCGAGAGACGCACCCACTTATCCTGATGTACGACCTTTACTTGGTTTATAAGAGCAGCGAGGAAGGTGGCTTGCTGCTTGGTCATCTGAGCGCGCATCTTGGGATCATAGAGCGCCATGGAGCCGACCATGCGGAAAGTATCGAGCAAGGTGGAAATCTCGAAGGCGTTTTTCATCGAATCGCACTCAGCATCCAGAGCGAGATTTATGTTATTGCCGACGGGCTGTCCTGCCAGGGTGATGGCCCGGATGCTGCGAGCGAGGCGTTCGAGCTGTGGGGAATTCTTGAAATTCGCGTAGAAGCCGGCGGGGAGCCGATCAGTGTGCGCGACGGCGAAAATTGGCGCGCCTGCCACGCGTTTGATGCTCGACTGCATGCCAGAATCACGGGTAGGCGTTCCAGCGGATGTGATGGAGGCAATCAGGTCCGAAGCGTTTCTTCCGCCGGCGAGAGCGATTCTGGTGGACGATAAAAAGGCCATCGAAACAGGCGGGTTCCCAGGAACTTCATAAACCGATTGAGCTCCACGCACCGTTAGTTTTCCCGTGCGCAGCGCATAGGCTTCGATTTTCTGTTGATCGAAGCGGCCGTCGCCAATGGCAAGCACGCGGTCTTGGCCGAGGGCGTTGTCGGGAGCGCCAAAACTGACAGGCCAGTAAGCGAGAGCGGCATGGTCCAGATCGCGCGTGTAATCGAAGCCGGTATCGCGCACGAATTCAGCGTAGTCGCGGTCGGCTTCGGGGCCCGGTGAAGTGAGGCCCAAGACAGCTGCGAGCGGAGAATTCTGCAACTTGCGGAGCGCTGCCGCGTCTATATAGCCGATGACGGGAGCGTCTGCGGGAAGCAGGCTGAGGATGTCCGGCGGCGGCCCGGGGTTATTGGTGACGCCGGGGAGCGCCGGAAGAGGCCCGTGCTGGCGGTAATAAAAGAAACCAAGCGCGGCCGCAATGAGCAGAAACAATATCGCGACAACAATCCATGCGCGTTTTGCAGAAGAGATAGGCACGTTAAAATTATGTCTGTTTCGTCGGATTTAGTGTAATGTTTATTCTCCCTCCACGTAATAGAATTAGAGGGTGAACATGCGCCCGATGTTCACGGGCAGGCACGCAGCCGCTGGTAACTTCCAAAATCGCAGCGCCAACAAGTTCCCTCGAAGGAAGGTTTCTAAGATGACATTCAATAAGATAAGAGTTTTCGGCGCTGGAATCGCGATTCTGGCAATGAGTTTTACAGCGTCCGCACAAGCTCCAGCGACAACAACTCAAGCTCCAGCCACGGCTCCAGCTGTAACCAGTCCCGCCACGACTTTACCGAGCGCGGACCAGATTCTGGATAAATACGTAGCTGCTATCGGCGGCGAGGCCGCATGGCATAAATTAAATTCGCGCGTTTCGAAGGGCACGATCGAGATCCCGGCGATGAGTTTGTCTGGAACGGTGGAAGTTCACGACAAGGCGCCGGGTTCTTCGTTGGCCGTGGTAAGCCTTGGCGGTGCGACTTTCCAGCGAGGTTGTGACGGCGCAACAGCATGGTCGGATGATCCACAGAACGGACTGCGAACATTAAGTGGCGCGGAAGCTGAGGACTCGAAGCGCCAGGCGGATTTTTATCATCAGATCAACATGCGAAAGTACTATTCGAACTGGAAGGTCACCGGCACGGAAAAAATCGGCGATCATGATGCTTACGTTGTGGAAGCTACGTCCCTGGCGGGTGATGTTGATAAGATGTATTTCGACACGCAGAGTGGATTGATGCTGAGAGCCATTACAACGCTGCATACTGCTCAGGGAGCGGCAGTGATCCAGTCGGAACTGTCGGATTACCGCGACACGGACGGAATCAAGTTGCCGTTTAAGGTGCACCAATCGAGCGCCCAGACTGAGTACACGATTACGTTTTCTGAGGTTCACCACAACTTGGATCTGTCAGATGGGCAGTTCGCGAAGCCTGCTGCTCAATAGGACAAAGGGATGGTTTTGAACGTACTGTAACTGCTGGCTTGGCAATGGGTTTGCGGGGGCGACTGAAACTTGCTTGCAATCCGATTGCCTCTGTGATACTTTTGTTCGGTTTGAGCAACGCTGGCGTAGCTCAGTTGGTAGAGCATCTGATTTGTAATCAGAGGGTCGGGGGTTCAACTCCCTCCGCCAGCTGACTTTGACGGCACGGCGAAATTAATTGCAAGGTTGCGGACAGAATTCCTCGCGACAAAAGCGCTAGGGTTGGTGTCTTCGGACACGAGCCCTTTCTGCATTGCGGAGTGCCCCGTAAAAACAGGAGTCCGGTACAGTTCTAGTTGGAAGCGCGGGACAATGAAGTTGTGTCCCGAAGGATTGACGGGACGCCGGAGCCTGCGTCCCAAATGATTCTGCGGGACGGGTGGGTGAGTGGCTAAAACCAGCAGACTGTAAATCTGCCGCTCCTTGCGGGCTACGGAGGTTCGAATCCTCCCCCGTCCACCAGTTTTTGATTACCACATCGCGGTCCAAGGCTTAGTTGAGGATTTAGCAGGGGCTCGGCAAGCGAGCTTGGCAAAGATTCAGGAGTAGAGTTCGAAGCGCGGAGGAGTTGGCTGCGATTCGAAGTAACGGCAGCGATTGCGGGAAACCGGAATGTGCCTGGGTAGCTCAGCTGGTAGAGCGCGTCCTTGGTAAGGACGAGGTCACCGGTTCAATCCCGGTCCCAGGCTCCAGCCATTCAAGTCCGGAAGATGTGGACGAAAGTAGCTGGGAATGAGCGGGGGTAACTCAGTGGTAGAGTCTGCCTGTCGGCAGGCAGGTCTCTGCCTTCCAAGCAGATGGTCGCGGCCCGCCTGCGGCGGGCAGGGTTCAAGTCCGACGGAAGTGAAAACAATGTGGTTCGCCTACGCATTGCGAAGCGAGACAGATGGAGGGTTTTACGTCGGCATGACGTCGAATCTCGAGAGGCGCGTGAAAGAACACAACGCGGGCTACGGTCAATCAACTCGATCACGCGGACCCTTTGAGATAGTTTACGTCGAGCGTTGTGATTCGCGGCTGGAAGCTCGGAAGAGAGAAAAGTTCTTAAAGAGTGGAGTGGGTAGGGAGTTCTTGAAAACGGTTGTGAGTACTTGTCCGAGCGACGGATTGCGGGTATGAGCGGGGGTAACTCAGTGGTAGAGTCTCTGCCTTCCAAGCAGATGGTCGCGGGTTCAAGTCCCGTCCCCCGCTCCATGGTGATGTAGAGAAAAAGTAGATGTTCGCGGCCCGCCTGCGGCGGGCAGGGTTCAAGAGAAAACGCGGGCAGGGTTCGAGCCAACGAAGTGAAGAGTTTCAGTAGATGCGAAGTGAAGAGTTTCAGCGCGGCGTCTCTGGATAAGAGAAAGGTCGCGAAGTCCTTCTAAAGAGCGAGGCGAGATGGCGAAGGAGAAATTCGAACGCAATAAGCCGCATGTGAACATTGGGACGATTGGGCACATCGACCACGGCAAGACGACTTTGACGGCAGCGATCACGAAAGTGCTGTCGAAGAACAATCCGAAGGTGTCGTTCCGCGCGTTCGATTCGATCGATAACGCGCCGGAAGAGCGCGAGCGCGGCATCACGATCGCAGTGTCGCACGTGGAATACGAGACGGCGAACCGTCACTACGCGCACATCGATTGCCCGGGGCACGCCGATTACGTGAAGAACATGATCACCGGCGCAGCGCAGATGGACGGCGGAATTTTGGTGGTGGCAGCGACGGATGGACCGATGCCGCAAACGCGGGAACACATTCTGCTGGCGCGTCAGGTAGGTGTGCCGGCGATTGTGGTTTTCTTGAACAAGTGCGACATGGTGGACGATCCGGAGTTGCTGGAACTGGTGGAGCTGGAAGTGCGCGACCTGCTGAAGACCTATCAATTTCCGGGAGACACGATTCCGATAGTGCGCGGGTCGGCGCTGAAAGCTCTGGAAGGCGACGCGAAATACGAGAAGTCGATCCTGGAATTGATGGAAGCAGTGGACAAGAGCATCCCGATGCCGGTGC
>JBEKSN010000163.1:0-8546 GCA_049517055.1 Candidatus Acidiferrales bacterium
TGAATATCCAGATCATGATAAAGGACTCAAAGAAGTACGCCGAGTCGGGCGGCTGGGGGTTCGCTGACTTTAAGGGCGAAAAGCCGGGCGACAAGGCGCTGCACGAGACCTGCTTCCCCTGCCACGCGCCTGCGAAAGATCACGACTATGTCTTCACCCGTTACGCACCCTGATCCCGGGGGCGAAATGGCACGCATGCCTGAACCCGAATAGTTCCTAACTGGTCGGCCAACCCGAGATTCAAGGCAGCAATTCATTTCCACCTGGCTACCGGCTTTAGCCACTGTGGTGTTCTTTCAACCTTCAAATCAAGAATGGCCCGTTCGAAACCGATGCGGTATGGTTTGCTCATCTGGTTCTGCAAGAAGGATTCGCGGGTTCCCTGCCAGACTTCATAGATCAGAAGTTGTTCCGGATGGTCGGCGTCTTCCTGAAGCGAGGCGCTCACAAATGTAGCCTCGTGCTGGATCTGGTCAAAAAGTGTTTTCAACTTCTCCACAAACAGCGGCTTGGACCGCGCAGTCACCCAAAATCGGACGATCAAGACGATTTGGTTGCTCATTAATCCTCTTTGGCCGATTGGCCGGATGCGGGAGTCAGGAAATTTCCCGTCTGGAATCAGTCAGGCTTTTCCAATACTTTTCATTGATTCGAAATTCATCCCTTTATCGAAGCTTTTTACCGCTTCGTTCCTGGGCTTTCTTTTTCTGAACCATTTTCTCGGCTATGAAGAGCAGGAAGTTTATGTCCGCATCATTTGTTCGGCTCAGAAACTCGCGAAATTTTGCCAGCACCTGCGCATCTCGGCCGTGGCTGCCCCAACCGCCCGGCAATGGTTTGGGCTTTGGAACACGTTTGGGGGGCTCTTCGCCGTCATAAAAGAGAGCGTAAAGGGGTATATCCATCGCCCGCGCCATTTTTTCCAGGGTTTCAATCACAGGAATGCTGTGGCCGTTTTCCACGCGGGAGATGTAGCAGCGCAGCAGGCCAGTGCGTTTCTCAATGTCTCCCTGAGACAACCTTCGATACAGCCGCAAAGACTTCAACCTTTCAGCTATAACCATCGGCTTGCTCCATTTATTTCATGTATCTCCCTTCCGGCCCAGGATCCGATTTCCGTTGCTAAATTCTCACGGGAAGCGAACAGCACAAACCATTCGCATTTGCGCTAGTGACACCGCCCAGTACTTTTTTCCTAAAGGGGTCCCAAAAACTTAGAGTGAGTGGCCTCGGAACGACAGACTTTGCCTGGCGCCGCTTCAGCGCTAAACCGGGCTATGAGGAGTGCTGAGCTGCGAAGGGAGGTGCACGTCCAGCGTGGGAGACTACGAAGGAACTGAGAGGAAATCCCGCACTCGAAGTGGAAACGAATCCTGCCGGCGATCGGTCATGCGGTGAATCTTTCTCTTTCGGCCAAATGCTGGAGCCCGACTGTGGCGTCACGCCAAGCGCGACCGGCACAAGGTGCAAACGAGAAACCCAATTCTTCTCGGATTCGCCCAACGCTCCCGGGAATGCACCTGGTTCGGCTCGTGAAAAAGCGCCGTGACCGTCGTTAAGTAATATCGCTACGGGCTCTCTGCGCCCGGTGGAGGAGATGACCAGATCAATGGCATGATCTCCGTTTACGTCGCGGGCTTCGATTTGAAGCCCCCCGGAAGGCGCCACGAGTCGAATAGATTGTTGCCCGGCGGTGGAAAGGTGAAGTTGAATCCAGTAGTCAGTCTCGTCGGAATTGTTGCGGCCGGCTTCAACGCTGGCTAAATCCGGCTGAAGATCCCCGTCAAAGTCGGAAATCGCAAATGGTGAGCCCGCTCCAACCGGCTTAGCGGGCAGATTCCGAATATCCAGCTCCGCTCTCGCGCTGCCGCCAACTACGCCAAGAAACAAAATCAAGAGTAGAAACTGGGAGAGGAGATGGCGCGTCGTGGCGAGCGCCCTTCGAACCGTGAGAATGATGAGCTTTGGAGCGAAGTTCTCTACAGCTTTAGTCATAACACTATTCGCCGTTGACCATACCACCAGTAATCCATTTGCGAAACCGGAAATTCCGCGCACATTTCGATGTGCGAACTTCACCGCACCAATGCGCTCCGGTTTGGCAGCCGTATCAGGGCGCGCCTGTGCAAGTTTTGGCTTTCACCAGACGCAGAAAGTCGGATGGGTTCGGCTCTGTACCGGTCGAACTGGGGAGAATATCCCAAGCCGTAAACGTCACAATCAGGCCCTGCTTTGGAAACACGTACAGATTCTGCCCTCCAAATCCGCGGCCCATCCACACGCGGCTCGTAGAATCCGGCAGTTTGAACAACCACCAATTGAAGCCATACTTGAATTCATTTTTGAACTGCGGCTCGGGATTGGTTTCGAAGTAGGGCGTCACGGACTCTTTCACCCATTCGCTGGAGACGATTCGCCGGCCATCCCACATTCCATCGTGCAGATATAAGTAACCGATTTTCGCCAGGTCGCTGCCGTTCAGATACAAGCCGCCTTCGGTGTCCACCACTCCCAGATACGTGCGCTTCCATTCATGCCTGATTCCCAGCGGCGCGAACAAATATTTCTGGCCGTAGTCGTCAATGTCTTGACCGGTTTCTTTCTGAAAAATGTATGCGAGAAGTACCGTAGCGCCGCTGTTGTAGTTCCAGACCTTGCCGGGTTCGGCGACCATCGGCTTGTCGATCGCGTACTGCACCCAGTCGTCAGAGGCCTCCATCAAGCTCGTGTCGTTTTGCGGATTGTCACCGGTGTCGAAGCCTTCGTCATTCCAATCGAGTCCCGTAGTCATGGCCAGCAGATCACGCAAGGTCACGCGGCGCTTGCGGTCGTCCACGTTTTTCACTTCGGCGTTCCCTTTCGAAGTGTCGAAGTATTTCAGCACCGGTGTATCCAGCCCCGCTTTGAAGTCGCCGCGCTCCATGGCCGCGCCGATAATCACCGAAGTGACCGTCTTGCTGACCGATTGCATCGTATGCAAATCCGTGCCGTGATAATAGGGGTGCCAGTACGGATCGAAATAGTTGTACCGACCCGTCAAGCGCTCGTTGTACGGCCCGCGTTCCCCGGCTTCCTTGCCATAGAGCTTTGCGTAGTCGTGCGGGTAGGTGCGTTCAAAAACTTTCTTGCCGCAGCGGAAGACCGCAAAGCTGTCCACCATCTGCGAATATTTCCCGGACGCCATATCCTTATCCAGCCTGAGGAGCACCTGTTCATCTAGCCCGACGCTCGCAGGGCTGGCGGTTGCCCAGCCTTTGGTTGGCCACAAGTCGTCACCCGCAGACCGGGCGGCGGGGTCGCCGGCAAGCAGAACCGCCGCGGAAGCCAAAAGCAGGCACCCGATAAACGCAGGAACGAGGATCAGCTTGTTCATTGGGGTTTCGTCGCAGACCTTATATCATAGCGCGCGGCCAACTACGCTCAGGACCAGCCAGCGCCACGAAAAGCTCCGTCAATGGCGGCTTACCCCGTGGCACGGACGACCCTGCCGCCTCGGTCTCTATAGTTAGGAGGCAAACGCAATGACGCCGCCGCAAAAAAGTAAGGCTGCGCGACTCGTTTCTCTTCTCCTGCTTCCGCTTCTCCTTATCGGCCAACCGGCCGAGGGCCGCGAGCCAGTTTACGCGCGCAAAGGCATGGTTGTTGCCCAGGAACCTCTCGCCGCCGACGTCGGCGTCGCTGTGCTCAAATCCGGCGGCAACGCCGTGGACGCCGCTGTGGCTGTCGGCTTCGCGCTGGCCGTTACGCACCCGTTCGCCGGAAACATCGGCGGCGGCGGTTTCATGCTCATCCGCATGGCCGACGGTCGCACCTCCTTCATCGATTTCCGTGAAAAGGCGCCCGCCAAAGCCGCGCACGACATGTATCTCGATTCGAGCGGCAACCCCACAAACGACAGCATCGTGGGATGGCGCTCCGTGGGAGTTCCAGGGACGGTGCGCGGCTTTGAACTCGCGCACCAGAAGTTCGGCCGCAAACCCTGGGCCGAATTGGTGAAGCCGGCGATCGCTCTCGCCGCCAACGGGTTTCCGGTCTCCAAGTCGCAAATGGATTCCTGGCGCGGGAGTCACGCTGCGAATTTGCTCTCGCAATTCCCCGAATCCAAGCGGATTTTTCTGAAGGACGGCGCCTTCTACGACTGGCAGGAAAACTTCCGCCAGCCCGAGCTCGCCCGCACCCTCGAGCGCATCGCGCGTCTCGGCGCCCGCGATTTCTACCAAGGCGAAACCGCTCACCTGCTCGCCGATGCCATGGCCGCGAACGGAGGCTTGATCACTCTCGCTGATCTCCACGATTATCAGGCCGTCGAACGCGCGCCGCTCGAAGGCAACTACAAGGGCTATCACATCATTACTTCGCCCCCTCCCAGTTCCGGCGGCGTCGGCATCCTGCAAATGCTCGCCATGCTCGATGGCACCGCATACGAAAAAACCGGACCGGGGTCTGCGGAGACTTACCACTACTTGGCCGCCGTCATGCAGCGCTACTTCGCCGACCGCAACGAATACCTCGGTGATCCCGATTTCGTGAAGAACCCCATCTCAGCGCTGCTCGATTCCGCTTACATTCAAAAGCGCCGCGCGACCATCGATCCCGCTCGCGCCACTCCGAGCGACCAGATCAGCCCGGGCCTGCCCTCCGCCGGCGAAGGCACCAACACCACGCACTACAGCATCGTGGACGACCAAGGCAACGCTGTTGCCGTCACCTACACCTTGAATGGCGGATACGGCAGCGGCGTCACTTTGCCCGGCGCCGGATTTCTGCTGAACAACGAAATGGACGACTTCGCCTCCAAGCCCGGCACACCCAACATGTTCGAACTCGTGCAAGGCGAGCGAAATTCCATCGCGCCCGGCAAGCGCCCGCTTTCTTCCATGACTCCCACCATCATCCTCAAAGACGACAAGCCGTTCCTGGTGCTCGGCGCTCCCGGCGGACCCGTCATCATCACCGCGGTGCTCCAGGTGATTGTCAACGTCATTGATTTCCGAATGAGCTTGCAGGATGCCGTGGACTTTCCCCGCGTCCACGATCAATGGAAGCCGGACCGCCTTGCAGTCGAGCGCGGCGTTTCGCCCGATACTATCGCCGCCCTCAAACGCATGGGCTATTCCATCGACGAGGGGTACTCCGCTCTTGTCGAGGCCATTCGAATCAGCGACGGTTGGCTCCAAGGCGCCCCGGATGGCCGCGCCACCGGCAAAGCCGCCGGATACTGAACTGTGCCCCAAGTTCAATCGTCTCTGTAGTCCGGTCATTACCAACAGCAGAATCCTGACGGCGCACAATAGTTGCGCCTTTCGGCATTTGCCCCAGCTTCGCGAAATTTCCCGCCCGCAAACAAACTAAGATGGAACTAGATGAAAGTTGCTTTGCCAACTCGTGTGCTCGCCGGATTCTTGCTAGCCGTCATTTTGCTTGCGTTTCTCGCGGTCTATCTTCGCAAACGGGCCTTGGAATTTCGGCAATATCGGGACGAAGTGGCGCAGACACGCATCGAGGTGGACGCCTTACACAGCTATCTCACCGCGATGGAGGACGCCGAAACCGGCCAGCGCGGATTTCTGCTCACCGGTAACGAAACGTATCTCGCTCCCTATACCGTCGCCACATCCGAGATCGCTGACCGGCTCGCCCGGCTCGCGGAGCTGACCAAAGAAGATCCGGACTGCGTGCTGTTGATGCAGCAGTTGAAGACCCTTACGTCCGCGAAACTTGACGAATTGGCGGTGACCATCCAGAAGCGCAGGGACGCCGGCCTGGAAGCCGCTCTTGCGATCGTAAACACGGACGAAGGAAACGATCAGATGGACGCGATCCGCACGGTCGTAGCGCAAATAGATCGCAAAGTCCGCGCACGCCAGGCCTTGAGCGAAGACAAGTACGGTGCCAGCGTGGTCCGCACCGAGCTTTTGTTTACCGCCGCCTTCGCCGGGCAAATGTTTCTTTTGTTAATCCTCTCCATTACGGTTCAGAGCGATTTGAAATACCGTGCCACGGTCGGCGCCCAGTTGTCGCAAGCGCACTTAAAACTCTCCGCGGTGATAAATACCATCGGCGAAGGCCTGTACCAGCTTGATGAGAAGGGCAAGTTGGTTTTCCTGAATCCCGCCGGGGAGAAAATGCTGGGATATTCCCAGGACGAAATCCGCGGCCGGTCCATGCACGACATGGTTCATGCCGCGCGTCCCGACGGCACCCATCTCCCAGAGAAGGACTGTCCCCTGGTCGAGGTGATTCGTAGCGGAGACATTTGCAAAGTGCCGGAGGACTGGTTCCGCAGAAAAGACGGCTCATTCCTGATGGCGCAGTGCACCAGCGCGCCGCTCCTGATGCACGGGAAAATCGAGGGTGCCGTCGTTTCGTTTTCGGACATCGCGGAAAGGTACCGCATGGAAGAAGCTTTGCGGAAGAGCGAAGACCGCTATCGCACTCTGGTGGAAAAAAGCGGCGGGCTTATGTGCACGCACGATCTGGCGGGCGTTCTGATCTCCGTGAATAAAGCCGGTGCTTCCGCGCTGGGCTACGCGCCGGAAGAATTGAAGGGCAAAAATCTGCGCGACCTGCTGGTGCCCGAACAGCAGGAGAACCTGAAAGGCTACTTGGCGCTTCTGAAGGAAAGAGGTGAAGTCAGCGGTTATATGAAGGTGCAGTCGAAAGACGGCAACGCATTCACCTGGTCGTACTCCAACCGCGTGGTCGAAGATGGCGAGCACGCCGGATATGTAATCGGATCGGCGCAGGACGTTACCGCGCAGGTGCAGGCCCAAGCCGATCTCGAGGAGCACAAACGGAGGCTGGCAGTGGCGCTCGACAACGAAAAATCCCTTTCGCGTTCCGACCACCTCACCCACCTCGCCAATCGCCGCGCTTTTGAAGAATCGCTGGAGATGGAATGCAAACGCTCGCGGCGATACAACCGGCCGATAACGCTGGTGTATATGGACCTAGACGACTTCAAGAAGGTGAACGATGGGCGCGGCCACCAGACCGGCGATCAGGTGTTGGCGGCCGTCGCGGAGGCGTTACGCTCCAGCCTGCGCGCTACCGATACCGTGGCGCGATTGGGTGGCGACGAATTCGCAATCTTGTTGCCCGAAACGGATGCGCAAGTCGCTCCCGTCATCATGAAAAAACTGAATGCTGTGTTGCAAAACCTCGTGCAGCGCACGCGCTGGCCCGTCGGCTTCAGCTTTGGTGTGGTCAGTTTTCCCGCTCCGCTCGATTCCCCGGAAGCGATGCTGGCGGTCGCGGACAAATTAATGTACGAAGCCAAACGTACAGGCAAAGGCGCAACGGTGTTCCAGTCCGCCTGATGCTAAACGAAATTCCCGCTTTGCGCGTTACTCGGCGGTCGGTCCATTCATCTCACCCGTCTCCGGCTCGTAAGTCCACAGCGCAACAGCCCAGATACATAAAGCCGCTAAGAAAGCGGACATCTGAGTGATTTTCCAGGCCGGATAAAATTGCATCCCTAGTAATTGTCGCAGCGGAACAAGAATCAAGCTCGCGCCGAGGTAAACGCCAAACCCCAAAATTATTCCCCTCATGTTTCTCCCGACTTCGATGCCGTAGCGCCCTATTAAAAAAAGTATCGCCGTCAATCCAGCAGCTTGGGCTAGCTGCAAATCCATTGCCACATGAGCTACATAATCTGCTGCACTCCAATGCGGCCGCAATGCCGCAAGTATCGCAAGCTCCAAGAAGATCATTCCAAACACCATCACCGCAGCCTTTCGCGCAGATCGCTCCAGGCTTGCGTGCTCGGCGAACACGTGTCTGATTATTTCAAGCGTCACTCCGCAGCCCAAAACGCACGTGATGAACTGGGCCAAATAAAATCGAATAAGAACCGACGTGCCTGCGACTCGAAAAAAAAGAGACACGCCGAACAAACCCATAATGTAGGCATAAAATAACGAGTATTTCCCGAATGATTTGCACTGAATCGAGCGGGCCAGAATCGCAACTTCAATCAAACACCCGCTGAACCACACGAATTGCCTGAAAGTCAGCATCCGACTGTGCAAAATCCTAGCACGAAACGTAATGGGACCGGCACCCATTAAACTGTTTGGTGACGTAACTAGGTCAACAGATGTGCAGCCCGCTTGGAACAAGCAGAGGATCAAATGGGCTCGACCACCTGGCGCCATTGTCATCCGACACGTAAAGGCATCCCGACCGGTCGATCACCGCAGCCATTGCATCTCGAGTCGCGATGCAGTCTGTATCGGCTTTGCCGTTGATCCACTTCGGCATGCCTCCGCCCAAAGGCTGCAGCGGACCGTTGCCGTCAATCGGGCGCCGATAAACCGCGCCTTGCGCCGCAAAAGGGTCCGTGGATGCCGACACGAAAATGTCGTTTCTCCCAAAAGCAACGGCAGAGCAATGAGGCGCGTGAAGTCCTCGCTGTTCGATAGTCCACGTCGCTCCAGCATCGCGACTCATGCAAAGACCCACCGCCGCCGCTGCGATCACGATGTCGGGCCGGGTTGGATGCGCACACACCTGATGAACATCGCTATCGATATCGATCGTGG
>JBEKSN010000164.1:0-8546 GCA_049517055.1 Candidatus Acidiferrales bacterium
ACTGGCCCAACACCAACCTGCAGTTTGCCTTCCCCTGAAATCAATGTACGGTAACCAACTTCCACGCCTTTCACGTCCGTAATTGCATCCAGTGGTCCCGGCGTACCTTCAAATGGCACTCCAAGTTCGCGCGCCCGCGCATTCCGGGACGGCGTCGCCGAGGTCTGCGCTATTGCGGGCATGGATGCAGCAAAAAAGATCCAAAGAAAGATAGTCCACCTTCTGCTCATGGCAATTCCGTCCCAGCGATAGAATCCAGGCCCTTTTTAGCCTGACGCAACAATTCAGTATTTTTCGCGAGTTCGTCTTCCAGAATTTTGGCTTGCGTCACAGCTTGCTTCCAATCACCTGCCTCCGCGGCTTCCGTCAGCCCGGGCAACTCGAGATGCGCGTAGGTGTAGCGCGCCGCATACAGGGAGTGCTTGAACCATGGCCGTCCGGGGATTCCCTGCGGATTGCACCAATTGCGCTCCACCTGCATAAGCTCCTGATTCACGCCAAACGCATTCGCGGCGGTTAAATGTCCGCTCGCAATTGCTCGCGCTGCGCTTTGATTCACTTCGTGCCCGGCTCGCAGAAATTCGGCGACGTGGTTTTGCAGCGAAGCAAGATCGATATGAGTGGCGATGTGGCTCGAATCGTCAAGCTCGGTGACAAACTGGCGGATATGCCCGCCGTAGGACTCAAAGTCGAACGGAAGAATTTCCGCGTTAGCCAATCGCAGCGCTACCGTGCCCCAAACTTGCGTCATCAAGGAATGGTACCGGTATCCCGGGTCCCCAAAATGGTTCATCCAGTAGAAATCGTCGTACAACGAGTGATAGACGCCGTAAGGGCCGGCAAAAGTAAGTCCGACTGTGGGAACCCCGAGAAAATTCAGGAATACAGTATGGTCCGAGCCGCTTCCAATGCGAGTATTCGCCAGCTCAAAATCCGTCAAGGTCTGCTTGTCGCTCAGCTCCGCTTGACGCGAAACTTTCCACTCGTCGTACAGGCTCTTACCGGACGGCGCAGCCAGCGTGCGGCTCACGTCCACGAGCAGTGGCGCAAGCGAGCCCACTGCATCACCTTGAAAGCTTTTACCCGAGGTCGCCTCATCCACATTTAAATACGCGACTGCTTTTTGTTTCAACTCGTCGGCAAATTCTTCGCCCCACTCGGTTGAGCCCGTAAGCGCGTATTCCTCGCCATCCCAACTGCAAATCACCAGCGTCCGCTTGGGCCGGATTCCTTGCCGCAACAATTCGCCCAGATTGCGCGTCAGCTCCAGCATGGAAGCCGTCCCGCTGGACGGATCCACGGCGCCATAGACCCATGCATCGCGGTGATTTCCCAGAATCACCCACTCGTCCGGCGCCTCACTGCCGCGAATCCGCGCTTCCGTCACGTAATACGGCTGGACGCGGGTGTCCATGTCCACCTTTAAATGAACTTGCACTCGCTTCCCGCCCAGACGATATTTCAGCCGCAACCCTCCCTGCCAGGAATCCGGCGCCACCGGCCCGTCCATTTTTTCGAGCAGCGGCTTCGCATCGCGCCACGAAAGCGGCACCCCCATAATCTTCGGCAGCGATATCGCCTGCTCTATGGGGATCCGCTTCGCGCCCGGAACCGAAGCCCATCCCGGCGTTAACGGATCCCCGGGCTCAAGGAAGTCGTAAGTAATCGCGCCGCGTTGGATGTGGCTTTCCGGTCCCCACGGCCCATCCGGATAAACTTTACCTCGCGTGTAACCATCTTCCTGCGGATCGGAATAAATCAGTATCGCGACAGCCCCCAGCCGCTCCGCCGTCAGCGCCTTGAATCCGCGATAGCTGTACGGATTCGAATAGCGCACCAGCACAATTTTTCCGCGGACGTCAATTCCGTGCGCGCGCAGATAGTCGTAGTCCTCCGGATTCCCGCTGTGCGCGTACACCACGGGCGCCGTTACTTCGCCCGAAGCCGAATATCCAAGGTATGCGCCATCCGCTTTCGGGTTCTTGGTGTCCGGGTCCACATCGTAAGGATCCTCGCGAAGGCTCGCGTGAAAATGACCTGGATGCACCATCTCCAGCGAAATTTCACGCGGCGAAGAATTCAACACATCGTATTCATGGATAGTGACGTCTTCCAGTCCTTGTTGACGCCATTGCTCGGCCACCCATTGCGCCAGCTCGTTATTGCGTGCTGAACCGGCGGGGTGAGGTTCGGAGGTAAGGTAGCGATGAAACTTCGAAATTTGATCGGTTGAAGTCAGAGAACGAAACTGTTGCTCAACAGAAACTTCCTCAGCCGCTCCACGCGCTGAAAATCCGACGATTGAATTCGCATCGCCGGACCCGGCAAGCGCCGAAAATCCCAGCGGCGAGATCAATAGAAGTGCGGCGAACGCCCCGCGATAGCCGCGGCAATCAGCCCAGTGCAGACGAGCCTCCCATTCCGGCCAGATGTGTCTTCTCCAGCGCTGCAATTGCCTTTTCCAGCCCAGCGGCCAGCATTTGTATCATGGCTGCTGTGATCGTGAAAGGCGGAGCCAGCAGAATGTGATCGCCGCGCGTGCCATCCACGCATCCCTGAATCGGATACGTCATGATCCCGGCTTCGAACGCATCGTCTTGAATTCGCGACGCGATTCGAGCATCGGCCGGAAACGGTTCCCGAGTCACTGCGTCGCGCACAAATTCTACGCCCCACAGCAGCCCCATGCCGCGCACATCGCCCACAACCGAGAATTTCTTCAGCGGCTCTAGCGACGCGCGCATCTCGATCCCCGCGCTGCGCACTCGCGCAAATAAATTCTCGCGCTCGATGTAATCCAGCACGGCATTTCCCGCCGCCGTAGCCACCGGATGCGCGTTGTAGGTAAAGCCATGAAGAAAAGTGCCGGACCCGCTGGAAATTGCTTCCGCAACATGCCCTGCAACTATCACCGCGCCCAGCGGCGCATAACCACTCGCAATTCCCTTGCCGACCAGAATCATATCCGGCGCCACGCCCCAGTGTTCCACGGCGAAAGGCTTGCCCGTTCGCCCCATTCCCGTCATCACTTCGTCGGCGATCAGAAGAATTCCGTGCTCGCGGCAAATTTCCGCGATTCGCTGAACGTAACCTTCCGGAGGCGCGACTGCGCCCAAGGTTGCTCCTACGACAGGCTCGAAAATAAACGCCGCCACGTTTTCCGAGCCGTCGCGTTCCAGCATGCGCCCGAGTTCGTCCGCGCACTCCACGTTGCATTCCGGATAACGAAGCCCGTACGGACACCGGTAACAATAGCAAGGCGGAATGTGTCCCCACTCCGCCAGCATAGGCGCGAACGGCTCGCGCCGCCGGACGTTTCCGGAAACCGACAAAGCCCCCAGCGTGCTGCCGTGATAACTCTGCAAGCGGGAAATCACGCGGAATCTCTTTTTTTGCCCGCGTTCTATCCAGTATTGCCGCGCCAGCTTCAGCGCCGTTTCCGTGGCCTCCGACCCGCCCGAAGTAAAATAAACGCGGCCGCCCCGGCGCATTCCCTCCGGGGCGAGCGCGAGGATTCGCTCTGCAAGCTTTTCGGCGATGGCAGTGTGAAATTGCGAAGAATGAACGTAAGCAAGTTGCGCCGCCTGATCCGCCATCGCGCGGGCAACCTCCCCAACGCCGTGCCCGATCGTGACCACTGCGGCGCCTCCCGACGCATCCAGGTACCGCCGGCCTTCCGCCGTATAGACAAAACATCCCTCGGCACGCACCGCTTGTGGGTACGCCTTCAGGAAACTTCGCGGGAAAACGGCTTCATCCATCATTTGCGGCCAGATCGCCAGAATTCGCCCAGGGCAATTCGAAGGGTACGCCGCTTCGTCATCGCTCGGAGACGAGCGATTCTAGCAGGAAACCTTGCGCCTACCATCGACGCTCATCGCCATTTCAGTTTTTTCAGATTGACCGTGGGCTTTGGAAATTTGAAATCCATGTCCTTCAGCGTTTCGTCAATAATGTGCGATACCGCGAGGTTGCGAAACCACTTCTTGTTCGACGGAATAATGAACCATGGCGCATCCGCCGTGTTACAGCGCTCCAGCGCGTCCTCGTACGCTGCGGTATAGTCGTCCCAATATTTCCGTTCCGTGAAATCGGCTTCGGAAATTTTCCAGCGCTTATCCGGGTCGTCGATGCGCTCCAGGAAGCGTTTCTTTTGCTCGTCTTTGCTGATATGCAGAAAGAACTTCAGAATCTTCACTTGGTTTTCAGCCAGCATGTGTTCGAAGTGATTGATCTGGGCATACCGCCGTGACCACACATCTTTGGGCACAAGGTTGTGCACCCGCACTACCAATACGTCCTCGTAGTGCGAGCGATTGAAAATCCCGATTTCGCCTTCGCCTGGAACAGCCTTGTGCACCCGCCAAAGAAAATCGTGCGCCGCCTCTTCCGCCGTAGGCACTTTGAACGACCGGACCACGCAACCCTGCGGATCTACGCCTGACATGACGTGGCGAATCGTTCCGTCCTTGCCCGCCGCATCCAGTCCCTGAAAAATTAGAAGGACCGCTCGCTTCTTTTCCGCATACAGCCGGTATTGAAAGCTGTCGAGTCGTTTAATAGCGCTCGCCAGGCTTTCCTTCATCTCGTGATTCTTGTCCCAACCAAGCGTGTCGTCCGCATCCCACTTTGACAGTTTCACTTTATGCCCGGGCTTGATCGCGAGCTCTTTACTGAATTTCGTTGCCATCCTTCGAATCTCCTCGAACAGCCTGCCGAACTTTTAACCTCTCTCTCGCCCCATCCTGTTTCTCTGCGGTAACACTTTGTTCACTCTGTATTCATCGTTCCGGGATATGATATGCGATTCCGTACGGATTTTTCATATGGTTACGAGTACGCCTGACATCCCGTCCACTGCCGAACTCGCTCCGGCCAAGCTAGCAACCGCCAAGCGCTCATATCCCGGCGCTCTGGTGGTCGTGGAGGGCATTGACGGTTCGGGAAAGAGCACCCAACTCTACCTGCTGAAACGTTGGCTCGAAATCGGCGGCTATCGCACTCACTTCACCGAGTGGAACTCGTCTCCGCTGGTGCGATCGGCCACACGTCGCGGTAAACAGCGCCGCCTGCTCACGCCCACAACATTTTCCCTCCTGCATGCAGCCGATTTCGCCGATCGCTGCGAACGCCAAATCATGCCGTTATTGCACGGCGGCTACCTGGTTCTCGCCGACCGTTACATTTACACGGCCTTTGCGAGAGACGGCGCTCGCGGATGCTCGCCCCACTGGCTGCGAAACCTTTACAGTTTCGCACCCGCTCCTGACATTACTTTTTATTTCCGCGCCCCGCTGGACGTGGCCGTAAATCGCATTGTCGCCGGACGCCCCAAGCTGAAATATTATGAGGCCGGAATGGACCTCGGAATCTCGCTTGATCGCTCCGAGAGCTTCCGCATTTTTCAGGAACGCATACTGAATAATTACGATCAGATGGTCGAAACCGATCATTTCGTCCTGATGGACGGCACTGTGCGCGTAAACAAACTCCAAAAAATGATGCGGCAGATTGTCGGCGAGAAAATTTCTCTCCAGCAATTCGCGCCGAAGAAAAAATGAAACGCTCCAACAAAAAGCCGCTGGCGTCGATCCCCGCGAATGGCCGCCCCGCGAAAAAGAAGTCGGCCAATGGCCGTGCAACTGTAACGCCTCCTTCGCGTTTCTACGGGGCACCCCTTCCCGGTGTGAAGCCTGAGGAATTGAGCGGAACGCTGGTCGTAATCGAGGGCACGGACGGCTCCGGCCGCTCGACCCAGATTTCCCTCCTCACCGAATGGTTGGAATCCCAGGGATTCGCCGTGCAGACGATGGGGCTGCGCAGATCCTATCTCGTGGGTGAAGACATCGACGCACTCCTCGCTGAGAACGCAGTCACCCGCATGACCTTGGCACTGATGTACAGCACCGATTTTTTCGACCAACTCGAGCGCCGTATTCTTCCCGCCTTGCGCTCCGGCTTGATCGTTCTCGCGGACCGCTACATTTTCACGCTAATTGCCCGCGCCGCCGTCCGTGGCATAGCCCGCGACTATCTTCACGGGATTTATGAAATCGCCCTCAGGCCCGACCTCACTTTTTGGCTGAATGTGCGCCCGGAAGTTGCCTTCGACCGTGAATTCAAGAAATCGCAAACGATCAGCTATTGGGAATCGGGACGCGACATGTCCCTGTCCAATGATTTGTTTCAATCCTTTATTCGCTATCAATCCATGATCAAGCGCGAATTCGAGTATCTTTCGAAACGGCATGGCTTTCTCGAATTAGACGGCGAAAGCAGCGTCTCCAGCGTAAACCGGGTGCTACGCAAACGCATTGCCTCGCACCTGGGCATACGGAGCACGCAATACAAGCCTTCGCACGCTCTGTCTCACCTCTGGCGCTAGAAGTGGCCGCCCCCGTTCAACTAGCCGCGATCGATGCCGGCTCCAATGCTATTCGGCTCGTTATTGCCCGCGCCACTTCTCCGCAGCATATCCAATTCCTCGACAATGAACGGGCCGCAGTCCGCCTGGGCCACAACGCCTTTACTCGCCGGTTGCTCGACGACGACACCATCGCGCGCGCCGCGCGTGTCTTCCGCCAATTCCGCGACCGCATGGACGCTCATCAAGTCACCGCCTATCGCGCCGTGGCAACCGCCGCCGCTCGCGAGTCGCGCAACTATCGCAAACTCATGGACCGCGTCCGGCGAAAAGCGGGAATTGAGCTGGAAGTAATCAGCAGCGAAGAAGAGGCACAACTGGTCTGCTCCGCCGTGAAGTGGGCCTTGGGCGACCGGCTCCAGCCGCGTTTGATTTTTGACCTTGGCGGAGGCAGCCTGGAATTAAATTTTTTCCAGCGCGGCGTGCTGGAACATCGCATCGGGCTTCCGCTCGGCACCATTCGTCTGATGGAAACGTATTCCATCAAGGGCGCCATCGACGAAGACGATGCCAATCGCCTTCGTCACCATGTGCTGGCGATTCTTCGCAGCGCGCTCCCTTCGCCTCCCAGGCTCACCCGGTCCATTGCTGTTGCCTGCGGAGGAAACGCCGAAGCTCTCGTTCGCATCGCCCCGGGACCCATGATTGAGCGCGTTCCGTCCATGAATGTCCGCCTGCTGAAGGATCAGACTTGGCGAATGATAGCCCTCGACGTGCCCCACCGAATGCGAGTTTTCCGTGTGCGCGAGGACCGTGCCGAAGTCATGGGCATCGCCGCCATAATCATCACCACGCTTGCGAAATGGCTGGATTTGCGGACCATGCTCGTCCCCGGCGTCGGCGTCCGCGAAGGGATTCTGATTGACCTGGTCGCGGAGCAATACTCCGCCGGTTCTGCGTCCGAGGAAGAAAGAGGACGAGCCGCCGAAATGCGCGAGGGCACCTTATGGTTCGCGAGCCGCCTGAATTACAATCAAAATCATGCGGAGCAAGTCGCTCGGCTCGCTCTTTCGCTGTTCGACCAGCTCCGTCCGATTCATGAAATGGGAGCCGATCTGCGTCTCCTTCTGGAAATTGGCGCGCTGTTGCATGATGTGGGCCATTTCATTAATCGCAAGGCCCACCATCGTCACGGCGAATATCTGATCCGCAATGGAGATATCCCCGGTTTGCGCGGCTGGCGATGCGAAATGGTGGCTGCGCTCGTGCGATACCATAATTCGAAATCAGAGCCTCAGCTCGAGCACTCCTCTTATGCCGCTCTTGACGGCCAGCGCCGCCGCCAGGCTCGTCTGCTGACCTCGTTGCTGCGCATTGCCGAAAAACTCGAGTCCGAACACCAGCAGCGTGTAACGGGCGTGGACGTACAGATTGCCGGACGCAAAGCGATTTTTGTAATCCGCGCTATTGACGGCACCCGTTTGGACTTGGCCGGACTCCAACGAAAAGCGGAGCTGTTTGAGAAAGAATTTCATCTCAACGCGGAGTTTCGTCGCGCTCAGAAAAAAGAAAAAGAGGTGGCCTAAACTATGATTCTCTATCTTGTGCGCCACGGCATCGCCGTGGACCCCAACGATCCAAAATCGCCTCCCGAGCCCGAGCGTCCGCTGACGGCAAAGGGTGTGCAGAAGACGCGCGCCGCCGCCCTCGGGCTCAGTGTCTTGGGCATCAAGCCGGACGTGATGATAACCAGCCCCTATGTCCGCGCCACGCAAACAGCTGAGATATTTGCGGAGACGCTTGGATTTTCGCCCGCAAAAATCCGCGTGCACGATGCCTTGAAACCCGCCGGCAATCCCGCGGAGATTGCCAAGGAAGTCATCAGCCTGCGCGCGAAGGAAGTAATGTGCTTCGGCCATGCCCCGCAGTTGGACCTTACGATTTCCTATCTTCTTGGCGCGCGCGGCGCGGTCACGGAGCTGAAGAAGGCCGGCGTTGCGTGTTTCGACCACACGGCCACGCATGGCAAATGGCTGCTCTGCTGGATTTTAACTCCAAAGGTCTTGCGTCAACTGGCGGAGTAAACGCGTTGCAATTCTAGCGGCGACACGGTTTTGAGGTTGCGGCCCCATTCCAGTCCTCTGTGCCAGACTACCCAGGACGAGTCCTTGTTTGCCGTCTT
>JBEKSN010000165.1:0-8527 GCA_049517055.1 Candidatus Acidiferrales bacterium
CACGGGGTAGCCGTGCTCGTGATTTCTGCCGGGAATACGACGTGCAGTTTCCCGCGCTAATCGATGAGCACGGCTACCCCGTGTCAAATCAGTATGGCTTGACCAACGTGCCGACCATGTTTTGGATCAGTTCAGACGGACAGATTCAATCCAGCAGTGTAGGGTTCTCCAAGACTGATCTGGAAGCAATGACGGCGCAAGCGGCACACGCTGCCGGCAAACCAGCCGAGCCACTCTTCAAACGCGGAGAAGTGATCCCCGAAACTAAACACGGCTGAGGCTCAAAAAACTAGGTTCCGTGTGAACCTACGATTGCGGTGAGACAGCGGAAACCAGACTCAAGCTCTTCCTGAATCCAACGGAGTCTTTTTGTGTTTCGGAGGTTTATTGCGCTTGTCGGGGATTAGCCGCGCCGCTGGCGGCATGCCAATTCCCGCTCGCGCGCGACGGCGCGCTTCCTTCTCAATCCTAATTCCGGGCTTTTTCTTGCGCATCGCAGTAGTCCGCGCGAATTGCGACAGGCAGCCAGCGGTCTCGCCGCACCGCCCGCGCCGCTAGTATAGTGCAGCATTTCCAGTTTCATCGGAAGAGAAAGTGATTGTGAGCGGCTTGTGATGCACTTAAAATTCGCCGGGCAGTGTACCATTTGCGATTTGCTTGCTCATCGAATATCGATATTCAGAATATGAAAATAGGCTTCCGTGCTGCGGCAACGTCGCTGTGGCTCATCCTCGCAATTGCTTTGCTCCTGAGGGTCGGATATCTCTGGAGTTACACTCACGAGCATCCGCGGCAGGCCGTTAGCGTCGTCCCGTTTCTGTTCGAATCCGGCAACATTGCGCACTCGCTCGCCGCTGGAAACGGGTTCAGCTCGCCCTTTCGCGTGGACACCGGCCCAACGGCGTGGCTTCCACCGATTTATCCCTTGCTGCTTGTGGGCATTTTCCGCACTTTCGGAAGCTACACATTCCACTCATTTATCGCCGCTGCTTTGTTGAACATTTCATTTGCCACGCTAACTTGTGTGCCGATTTTCTTCGCCGGCAAACGAATTGGCGGCTTGGGCGTGGCTGCGGGAGCCGCGTGGCTCTGGGCCGTTTTTCCCAACGCAATCCTCATTCCCGTACAAAGTATGTGGGACGCATCGCTCTCGGCGCTCTTAGTGGCGACTATATTTTGCGCCACTCTACTACTGGCCGAATCGACCCGCGTGCGCGACTGGTGCGCCTACGGACTGCTCTGGGGCATCACTTTACTGACCAACGCCACGTTGTCCGCCCTTCTGCCCCTTCTGCTGGGTTGGTTGGCGTACCGTAGCTACAAACAGCGGCGCCCTTGGCTCGGGCGCCTGGCGCTTTCAATCGGAATCGTAGTTTTGTGTTGCTTGCCATGGGCGATCCGCAACTACGAAATCTTTCACACCTTCGTACCGCTCCGTTCAGGGTTTGGCTTGCAGTTGTGGCTCGGGAACAACGACGACACCAAGGACATCTTCCGCGCCGAACTTCACCCGATTTACAACGCGGACGAGCGTGCGAGATACGTCCAAATGGGTGAAACCGCCTACATGCAGGAGAAGCAGCAACAAGCCGTTGAATATATGACCGCTCATCCCGCACGAGAAGCACATTTAATCGGAAATCGTATTATTTCAGTTTGGTCCGGCGGCACTCCAACTCCGGTGAAAGATT
This sequence comes from Candidatus Acidiferrales bacterium, assembly GCA_049517055.1. Taxonomy (GTDB): domain Bacteria; phylum Acidobacteriota; class Terriglobia; order Acidiferrales; family UBA7541; genus Palsa-295. Next base: position 1,692 of record JBEKSN010000165.1, read on the forward strand.
TGCTGAATGTTCCGTCTCTGTGGTTTCGTTTCGTGCTGCTCTTCAACGTGATCGCCGCGATGGGCGCGCTACTCGGTATCGTAGTTTTATTTCGCCGCCGTAGCGTGTACGCGTTCCCCGCCGCTGTCTTTCCAGTTGTCTTCCCCTGGGCTTACTATTTAACTCTCGTTTTGCCTCGTTACCGCCTGCCCATCGATCCCGTCGTAATGCTGCTGGCTGCGGTTGCATTCGGAAGCTTGGCACGATTGTTTTCTAGTGCCAGTGGAAGACACATCTAGCCTTCCGCCTCGAACGAGTAAGCTGCAGGATTTATGATTTTCCTTCTAGACTTTTCTTCAGATCCTGGCCCATGCGCTCGATGATGGGCTCGTCGGGATCGTCTCCCACATATTGCTGAAGGACTGTGCCGTCTCTTCCAATCAACACGTAAGTAGGCAGAGAACTTGCTCCATACTGGCGCATGATCTGATGATTCGAGTCCAGTCGCTGCGTCCAGTTCATCTGGTTCTGTGAGACGAAAGCGCGCCAGTCGCCTTCGTCCTCATCTTCGCTGATACTCACGACCTCGACCTGATCGCCGCCGTAAACCGCTTGCAACTGCTTCAGCCCGGGCAATGCGTGGCGACAAGGACCGCACCATGTGGCCCAGAAGTCCAGGATAGTAACCTTGCCGGCGCTGGACGAGCCAACGTCCGAAAACTCGGGAGCCTTTTCGCCTGCGCTGATGGGCGCTCTAGGCATATTTTCCTCGTCAAATATTTTGACCGCTTTAGCTTGGCTATTTTTTTTGGAGCGCGCCAGCCGTGCGACTTCGCCGAGCGACATCGGCTGGTCCGCTTGCGCTGGGATGTCTTGAGAGTTGGCTTGCGCACTTGTGGCTTTTGACGGGATCTGGCCGGGCTTGCCTGAAGGCGGTGCCGCAGCGACTAAGTTTGCGGACGCCGCCGGTTCAACCGGAGATGCGGTTTGGCCCACAGCGCTGCTAACGAAGCCCCCCGCAACAGCGATCAAGATGAAGAAAATTGGAGAAAGCCTTCCGCGCATGATGACCTCTCAAGTTCTCGAGTACATTCCTGTTCTCAGTATGAGTTCAGGTCAGGGAGACGAAGCGTGTATCGGAGAATTGAGTGGTCAATTACAAACTGTACGAACGGACAGGGGCGCTTGCGACTGTCGCGACGAAATCTAACCGCATGGTGGCGGAAGCGAGTGGGAGTCGAACCCACCTTCGAAGCCCGCGAAGGGCTCGAACGGCAGCTTTGAAGGCTGCGAGGACCACCGGGCCCCATGCGCCTCCGTCGTGGAATTATAAGCGTGCAGCGAACAGCCTTCAACTTTTCGGGGAGCCGGCGGCAAACTTTTTGCGGGCAAGGTCAAGCAGTTTGGGGTCCGTGCACACTTCGTAGTACGGGCGATTTCCCTGCGCACCGATTTTTGCACCGGGCAATAGCTGGCGAACGAAGCCCTTGCGGATGACGATAGGCTCCAGTGAATCGCCTAGCGGAACTTCGCCAAAATAAAGCTGAACTCGTTCTTTGCCCCATGGCATTGGAAAATTGCCACCCATGGGTGCGAGCGCAATCTCCGCGTTCAACTTGTTGAATCCCTCTTCGTTAATTTCAATCCCATTCAGGTTATAGCGCACAAGAAGTTCTTCGCCTTCGTCCGCTTCCGCATCCTCCATCAGAGTTTGCAGCAAGTACACGTTGAATGGCGCGGGATTTCCCTGAAAAAGGCGCTTCGCTATTTTTGAGGAACTCGAGAGACGATCGGAAAGATTCAGCGCGCGGGAAATCATAATCTTTGAATCGCCGTCGGTCCAAAGAGATGGCGCGGAATCCTGGAACGCAACACCCACCCCAAGTTCCAGTGCAGGAAGGCTGGAGGCATTGGCTCGCTGATTGTAACTCTGCGTTACCGCGAGAATTTCGCGCGCCAGGACGCAAGCTCGCGCCACACCGCGCGTGGTGGCCCGCGTAGCCTCCGTTTCATAAATGGCCAGGATGATGGCGTCCCCTTCAATGAATACGGTGGCGGCGCCGTAGCGTTCCAGAATGCGTTTCACCGGTTCGTGCAGGTTCATGCTGATGTGCGAAGCAGGATTCATGCCGCGCGCAAGCAGATCCTTGGTGATGCCGGTGGACCCGCGCACATCGGCTTTTATGACCGTGTGGTTGATGACGGGGTCCTCGGTCGGACGGCCTTCATCGGGATGCAAGAATTCGTACAGGCTCTTGTTCGCGCGAGAAAGCTCGCGAGCGCGCTCCGAACGCACCAAGTTGATTCGTTCCATCCACGCTGCGACCTGCTGATAGTTCCGGCGGTCTCGGCGAAAGCGCATCAAATCCTTCGCAAATTGAAGCGCGGTAGATGACTGCTCTTCCGGCGTGCTGCGGCGAATCGAGCGCGAGGCATCGTCCAGACGCTTCATCGAAATCTTGCGCGCCGGAAATTGCTCCAGAATCGCCTCCACGCGCTTCGCTTCTTCGCGGTTCACCAGAGCTTTTTTCAGGGCCTGCAAGTGGACCGGCGGACAATAATCCGAATAGATTTTTCTCAGCTCGTAGCTCGCCAGCACGTGGAAAAGCAGATCGCGCTCCTCCAAACGGTGCACCCACTCTTGCAGAAGCTGCGCGCGAGTGGCTGCAGGTGCTTCTCCCTTCCCCGCAGGCGCTTGCGCGTCAAAAAGCCTCCGCGCATTTTCAGGCTGATTCAAATAGTCGCCCAGGCGATTTCGATGTTCCTCGGTAAGGAAGTTCATGCGCTGTTTGGCAACTTCGATCTGAGAGCCCATCTCTGCGAGTTTCGATTCCAACGAGAAGGATTTTTCATGCAGGTTTGCGCGCTCACCGTGGGATTCTGCAGATGCGCCTTTGCGCTTGAAGAGCCACGGAAAGCCTTCACCGCCATCCCCGGAGCGGCCGGCGAGCTCTTCCTGCTCTTCCTCGACGTGCGCCATCTCAGACCGCAGCAACCGCGCCTGCTCCAGCAAACGCTCGTGGGCCTTGCGAGCCTTGCTGAAATCTTCCGAGCTGTCCCCGGTCAGGATGAGATCCCGCACGAGATCGAGCAGCAATCCGTCGAAGATTTCAAATCGATCGGGGTCATTCACGAAATTCCCCATCAGCACGTAGTGCTCGAGGAAAAGATGATCGTCGTTGCCGCTGTCAACGAACAGAAAACGATTTTGCAGCAGCTCGTAAGCCTCGTGGAAATCTTCGCCGAAAAGCGCCCGGCGCGATTTCGAAAGCGTGCCCTCTTCCACGTCGCGCCAAACCCGGCAGACTGTCTCACCGACTGCCCTGTAAATATTTTTCTTGTCCGCCTGGATTTCGGCGATTTTTGAACGCATCACATGCGCCTGCTCGCTGTGTTCGAAAAGTTCGCCGCGACTGCGAATCCATTCTTTGCATTCCACCACGATGCTGGAAAACTGATTCCCCAATTCGGAAGTGATGTGTTTCAGCAGCGCGAGCTGGTGCAGAAGATCGGTTTCGATGGACTGCTGGAATTTTGCGCGCGTGATGGAGGCCTGCAGAATCTCTATTAACATCTTTCGGAAAGCGGCGTGCTCGGGCGTTCCCGACTGCTTGCGATCGTTGCCGTACACCAGGCTGATATTCACCGTCTGGCGCACCAGGTCCAGCAGGTATTTACGGATGAATTCGACGAATCGCGGGCTCAGAAAGACGTCATAATGTATGTTGTCAACGCCCACGGTAATGCTGCCCAGGCGGATTTCGGCGGTATAAGGCTCGAGCTTCATCCGAGCCGGATGGGCGGGTGACGGCGCTATATAGGTTTCGGGCATACGAATGCGAAGTATCCTGATCCTTTGGCAGACGCAGGAACTCGATTCCACATTCACTCTATCCGAGGGAAAATGCCGGGCGCAATGGGACGAGTCTTAACCGTTAATGCTTCTCGCGACAGCGGCAACTCCGGCCGCGGATTCGGGATTGGGTCGATCGACGAAACTGGCGATTACACTGATGATTTCGGAATCAAAACGCTTTCCGTCCCGGGCGCTCCTTCCGGCGGCGCTGATCAAGGCCCCTGCCTTTATCTTGGCCCTCGTGGCCAACGCTGCGGCAGGCGCGCGACAACGGGAGGGTTTTGCGCTATACACCAGCCTGGCGCAGCAGTGGGCGGAATTGCAAAGCCTTCGAAAAAACTGGCCGCCTCTGTTCTCGCAATCGTCGCAGTCATATGGCCCTATCTCGCGGATATCGTGAGGGAAGTGATTCGTTGGATCCATGCGCATTGAGCAGCCTGACGGCGTTGCTTATAGGCCACGCAGAACATAGCTCCGAAACCCGCAATTCCGGGTAAAATGGCGGACCATGCCAAAACTACTGGAAGGAAAAACGGCAATCGTTCTCGGCGTTTGGAATAAATGGAGTATCGCTCATGCGATTTCGCAGGCATTCGTGCGCGAGGGCGCCACGCTTCTGCTGACCCACCAGAATGAGCGCGCGAAGCCCACGGTGGAGGAACTCGGAAACGAACTCGGGGTGAGCAATTACTATCCCTGCGACGTACAGCTGCAGTCCGACATTGATGGTCTCGCAGCCTCGCTGAAAGCCGAGGGTCGAAAGCTCGACGTGGTTGTTCATTGTCTTGCATTCGCGAATCATGAGGATTTGAACCAGCCTTTTGTGAATACCTCGCGTGACGGGTTCAAGCTGGCGCTCGACGTCAGCGCCTACTCGCTGGTAGCTGTCTCCAAAGCGCTCGCGCCGCTGATGACCGACGGGGGCGCCATCATGACCCTCACGTATCTGGGGTCCACGCGTGTGGTCACCAATTACAACGTGATGGGAGTAGCCAAAGCAGCACTCGAAATGTCCATGAAATATTTGGCGAGCGAATTGGGAGCCAGTAAAATTCGCGTCAACGCAATTTCAGCCGGCCCCATCAAAACGATTTCCGCGCGTGGAATTAAGGACTTCTCCAAGGTTCTCGATTTCGTTCAGCAGCACGCACCGTTGCGCCGCAACACCGATCCGGCGGAAGTCGCTGATACTGCCGTGTTTCTCGCGAGCGATCTGGGCCGCGGAGTGACCGGCAACGTTCTTTACGTAGACGCGGGATTCCAGATTATGGGTTTGTGAACAGACGCTGAAAAACGCGAGATGTAATTTGCCAGTTCTTGGCACAGCGTGTTAAAGCAAAACGCCATCGTCATCCACGATTGAAATTCTGCGCGTATCCTCCGAAACGTGCTCAAGTTGAATCCGCACGATGGGCCAATTTACGCGCAACTTAAACCTGTCCGGCCACTCAACGATCACCACCGCATCTTCAGAAAATACGTCTTCGAGCCCAAGCGTCTCCAGATCGTGCAGGCCGGACACGCGATACAGATCCACGTGATACACGCGGGCAGCGTGATCGTATCGGTGAACGAGCGTAAACGTGGGGCTGGTCACTTCATCCTCAGTGGCGGCGCCAATTCCGCTGACGATTCCCTTCGTGAGTGTGGTCTTGCCTGCGCCCAAATCTCCCGACAGAAGGACCAACACGCGTGGCTTCAATCGCGCGCCGATTTCCCGGCCGCGCGCTATGGTTTCCTCTGAGGAATGTGTCGTCAGTTCAGTGCTAGCCACGGTCGGACGCCGCATAAAATTGTTGGTAGGCCCGCGGAATCGCGCGGATCAAATCGCTCGCTATCAGAGGAGCTTCGCCGAAGTCAGCATAGGCTATGTCGCCGGCCAAACCGTGCAGATAAACTCCAAAAGCCAGAACTTGCTCCCACTCGTCGGTTCCAAATTGCGCGGTTAAACCCGCGAGCATTCCGGTCAAGACATCGCCTGTTCCACCCGTGCCCATTCCCGGATTGCCAGTCGAGTTTACGAAAGCGCTTCCGTCGGGCGCGGCGACGATTGTATTGTGTCCTTTCAGGACTACATATGCGTTCCAGGCTCTCGCAGACTCGAGAGCTAGCTGCATACGGCGCGCCTGAACTTCCTCCGTCTTCAATCCAGCGAGCCGCGCCATTTCTCCCGGATGCGGCGTGACGGCGATGAATCCCTCTGGTCCCTTTAGTTCCGCGGCGCGTCCGGCGAACGCATTCAATCCGTCCGCATCAAGAATCAACGGCACAGAACCCCGCTTGCCGATCGCTGTACGAACAAATTTCTGCGTCTCTTCATTCGTAGTAAGTCCCGGGCCCATTGCCAGAGCGCGCTTTCCTTTTAGTATTGTGCCGAAGCGGCCGTTCTCCAGGCTGCGCAGTGAAATAGTTCCCGCGTCAGTGCAGGCTAGCGGCTCCGTCATAATTTCTGGAGTGTGCGCGGCCACGATTGGCAATACCGGCTCAGGCGTCGCCACCGTCACCAGTCCGGCGCCAGCGCGTAAAGCCGCCCAGGAGGCCAGAACCGCCGCTCCGCTCTTGCCCACCGAACCTGCAACGATTAGTGCATGTCCGTAGTCGCCCTTATTCCCGTCCGGTTTTCGGCGTACCGCAAATTGCTCGAATTCGTTCGGTTCAGCCCAGTGCAAACGCCCGCTACCAAGCTTCGAAATTAATTCCGGCGGCGAACCGATGTCGCGGACGATTAACTGGCCCACATTTTCACTGGCTTTGCCTTGAAACATTCCCAGCTTAGGCGCGGTGAACGTGACGGTATAGTCCGCCACGATCGCCCCGCCATGAACCTCGCCTGTATCCGCGTCCAATCCCGAAGGGACATCGACCGCTACAACGGCGGGACCGGCGGTGCGTTCGTTCACAATCGCGATGACATCGCGTAGCAGCCCCTCCACAGGACCGCGCACGCCGGTTCCCAGTAAAGCATCGATCAGAATGTCGCAGGAACGAAGCTTGGATCTCC
>JBEKSN010000166.1:0-8350 GCA_049517055.1 Candidatus Acidiferrales bacterium
TACAACGACAATTCTTATACGCGAATTGATCCACGCCAAGTGCAGTCGTACAAGATTCATGCGAACTACAAACCGCGACCGTGGGCAATGCTCGATGGCGCGGTTGAGATTCATGAAAACCGTGACAACGTATTGACTGTGGACAATCTGGAGCACGATCGCTCGTACAGCTTCTCGGCGCTGCTGATGGCGAATCCGCATTTATCCGTGGATTTCGGGTACAACTACTGGAGCGTCTTCACGCAGTCCGAGATTTGTTTTAACTATTCCACAACTTACACTTTCCCGAATCCCACACCTCCTCCCGCTACGCTGACTGGAATTGCGAGCAGCTCTCCCCCCGGAGTCGCTACGACGGCCTGCCCTATTCCGAACGCGTCTGTCGGGGCGCCGCCGACTGCAACTCCGCCTGGAACTGGGCTGGGGGCGCTTTCCACTTACAGCAGCACGGATCATTTCGCCCACGCCGCCGTGATGTGGAAACCCACGAAGCGGGTGACGGCGATGCTTGGCTATGGCGGCAGCTTTGTGCGCGGCAATACGATTTTTCTGAATCCACTCACGCCTTCCGGCACACTTGATTTCAACTACCAAAGGCCGTACGCGTCGGTTGCGATCGATGTTTATCGCAATCTCAGCTACAAGATGGCTTGGAATTATTACGGGTTCACCCAATTGGGAAACACGACCCCATTTGGACTTGCGGCGATTCAATCGGCAAATTTTAACGGCAGCAATGCTACATTCTCGTTCCGGTATGCCTTCTGAAATGATTCCCTAGGAGGGATGAAATGAATCATCGAATGGTTCGGTTGAGGTCGGCCGTTCTTCTGTTGGTCGCTGTCGTTTTAGTGGTGGCCGCTCCGGCGCATGCGCAGGACGCCGGCGCGTTATACAAAGCCAAGTGCTCCGTATGCCACTCGGACGATGGGAGCGGAAGCGGAGCAACAGGGAAGCAATTAGGCGCGAAGGACCTGCGGTCCGACGACGTACAGAAGCAAACGGACGCGCAGTTGAACGACAGCATATCGAATGGTGTGGGCAAGAAAATGCCGGCATACAAGGGTAAGCTGACGGACGACCAGATTAAGGGTCTCGTCGCGTACATCCGCGAACTGGCGAAGAAGAAGTAGCAAAAGTCTGCAACGGCCCGGAAACACGGCCCCTCCACTGAGGGAGGAAGCAACCAGAGGACTTGTGATAGGTATTCTCATCTGTCAAATTGCGCTCAGCATTGTATTGGCCGCTATCTTTTTGATTCGCCCTTCCCTGACGAGCGCGGCGGGCTGGAAGATCGTGGCCTTTATTGGATTGTGTGTGCTTCCGGCTCTTTGCATTGTGGGAGGGATGAACACGCACGTGCAGCGCTCCGAACAGACACGATTCTGCATTTCCTGCCACGTGATGGTTCCTTATGGACAAAGCCTGTACGTGGACAGCCCCACGCCCATTCCCGCCCAACATTTTCAGAACCACAGAGTGCCCGCGGACATGGCTTGCTATTCGTGCCACGCGGACTACACCATCTACGGCCCGCTGAACGATAAGCTGCAAGGGCTGAAGCGAATTTACATGCAATACGTGAGTACCCCGCCTAATCCGGCGGCGATCCGCATAGCAGGCGGATTCAAGAACGCCCAATGCTTGCACTGTCACCTGGGCGCCCGCAATTTCGAGGAGAACCCAGTGCACTCGGCGATGATAGATTCGCTGAAATCGAATCAGACGTCATGCCTTACCAGCGGCTGCCACGATACCGCGCACGATGTGGCGAATCTGGACCACGCGAAGTTTTGGAAGGCTGTCCAATGAGACTTAGTGAAATCGGAATGCGGCGTCTTTTGCAAGTTTCCAGTGCCTTGATCATCGTGGGCCTGCTCCTCGAAATTGTGAGTCTCGTGTGGTTTCACCCCCTCTCGTTCGTACTGTTTGCGTTCATAGCCGCGACTCTGATCGGCCTGGGGATTCTGGTCTACCTAGCGTCGCTCGTGTTTGTTGTCACGCCGGCCGCGGGGAATCGGAACTAAGCACACTGCCAATATCCATCGAAGCAATCCCGAACTACCGTAATCGGCAGGTCTAATAGCAAGCGCGCCGCGCTATCCTTTCAGAACCTTCAATGATGGATGAGGTGAAGAAGAATTACTGCTGCCAACCGCCGCCGAGTGCACGGTAAAGCTGGACGAGGCTCTGGTACTCGTTGCCGCGCGCCTGTGCCAGGGTGAGCTCGGCAGAGAAGAGTGAGCGCTGGCCGTCCAAGACTTCCAGATAGGTGGTGGTGCCACCTCGATAGCGCATGACGGAAAGGCGGACTGACTCTGCCAAATCCGCTACCACCTGCTGCTGCTGGACGCGAACCTCACGGAGTTCCTGGTATCCGATCAGTGCATCCGACACATCTCCGAAGGCGCGCTGAATCGCTTGCTTATAAGCAGTCAAAGCTTGTTCGTGCTGGGATTCGGCCAAGTGCAGACCGCCGGTGAGAGCGCCGCCGGTGAAAATCGGCTGGCTCACGCTTGCGCCGTAGGACCAGATTGCAGTCTGCGAACCCATCAAACTCGAAAAAGAGCTGCTGCGTCCAAATGCGCCGCCGCCCGAGCCGGTGAGTGAGATCTGGGGGAAAAAGGCAGCCTTCGCGACGCCAATTTCGGCGTTTGCGGCGACGAGGAATTGTTCGGCCTGGCGAATATCAGGGCGCCGAGCCAGCAGCGAGGACGGCAGGCCTGCCGGGACCTCCGGAGGAATGAACTGCTCCGGCAATTTGAGGCCGCGCTTCACGGGACCGGGGTAATTGCCAAGCAGAATGTTGATTGCGTCTTCTTCCTGGCCAATTTGCCTTTCAAGGTCCGGTAACTGCGCGTTGGCGGTGTCGAGCACTTGCTGCGCCTGAAGCACATCGAGCTTCGTAGCTACGCCATGATCCAGGCGCAACGAAGTCAGCCGGACGGAGCCTTCCTGCGTCTCTACTGTGTCTTTGGTGATTTGAAGCTCGAGATCGAGCTGAAGGAGCGAGAAGTACGCGCTGGCCACGTCGCTCACGAGGGTCAGCGTAACGGTGCGCTGCCCGTTCTCGGTCGCGAGCAATTGGGCGCGAGCCGCTTCGGTGGCGCGCCGAAGTTGGCCGAAGAAGTCGAGCTGAAACGAGACGTCCGCAGCAAGCTCCAGCAAATTTGCTTTCAACGGAAAAAACTGTGATTTGCCACCCGCGAAATTGGCGTCGCCTGACACTTGCGGGAAAAGACTCGAGCGCGTTATGGCGACTTGAGCGCGAGCGGCGTTGATGCGTTCGGTGGCGATCTGCAGGTCGTAATTCTGCTTTAGCGCGGTGCGAATCAGGTCTTGCAGTTGCGGATCCTGGAAGACTTGCCACCAGGGCAGATCTGCGAAGGAAGCTGCCTGAGCCTGCGCTTGCGGGTTATCGCTGAGATCGCGATACGCGATGGGAGTCTGCACGGCAGGCCTGTGATAGTTGGGACCGACCGCGCAGCCACCGACCAGACTGAAAGTCAGAACCGAGGCCAAGCTTAGGGAAATCCACGGCCGCAGTATATTCATGATCCGCTCCGGCAGGTTTCGCGCGCTTATCGACCGGTGAGGCATATCAGTCTCCCTCCGCCGGCGCGGGCGCGGTCTGAACTCCTGAGGGGGCCGGCTGCTTATCTCCACCGGACCATTTCTCGACCAGATAGAAGATCGCCGGGATCAGGAAAATACCGATCAGGCTTGCCGCCAGCATGCCCCCGATCACGGTAGTCCCCATGATTTGGCGGGAAACGGCGCCGGCGCCCGTAGCAATCCAGAGAGGCACGCAGCCGAGGATGAAGGCAAAGGAAGTCATAAGAATCGGACGGAGGCGCAGCCGGGCTCCTTCGAGCGCGGCGTCAACGAGGGGCTTTCCTTTTTCGAGTTGATCCTTGGCGAACTCGACAATCAAAATGGCGTTCTTCGCCGATAGGCCGATCAACATGACCAGCCCGATTTGCGAATACACGTCCGTCTCGATCTGCACCATATAGGGCGGATTGAACATTCCAACGATGATACGGCGTAACCACAACACGAGGAACGCGCCAAACACCGCGACTGGAGTGCTGAGCAGCACGCTGAACGGCAGCGACCAACTTTCGTACAAAGCCGCGAGAATTAAGAACACGAAAAGCAGCGACAATCCAAAAATCGCCCACGAGGGCACGCCTTCCCGCGCCCTCTGCTCTTGATAGGAGATCCCCAAGTAATCAAAGCCCATCTCACCCGGCATGGTTTCTTTGAAGACTTCTTCGAGGGCCGCCGTGGCCTGCTCCGAGCTATAACCCGGAGCCGCTGCGCCGTTGATCTGGGCGGAACGATACTCGTTGTAACGCATGGTAAATTCGGGACCGGAGCGCGGCGTGATTTTGGTGAGGGCAGAAAGCGGAACGTTGTCACCCTTATTATTCCGGACATAGAACTGCCCCACATTTTCCATCTTGGCGCGATATTCGTCTTCCGCTTCGATATAAACCTGCCATTGGCGCCCGAAGCGGTTGAAGTAATTGATAAACGCTCCACCCATGAAGGCTTGAATGGTGTGGTAGACGTCCGCCAGCGGGACACCGAGTTTCAGCACCTTGTCGCGGTCGACGTTAATGTACTGCTGCGGAACGCTAGCCAGGAAGGTGGTGCTTACGCTGGCAATTTCAGGGCGTTTACGAATGGCTGCGAGGAATATGTCTAAATTCTTCGATAGAAATTCGACATCTTTTCCAGCGCGGTCCTCAAGAACGAAAGTGAATCCCCCTGAGGTGCCGACGCCGGGGATCGCAGGAGGCGAGAAACTGAACACGATTCCTTCCGGAAGCTGGCTCAGCGCGCGATTCAGGTGAGCTTTGATCTCCTGAAATTGTTCGGCTTTTGTTTTTCTTTCTCCCCAGGGTTTGAAGGTGACGAAGAAGAACGCGTTGTAACTGGTGCGTACAAAGCTCAACAAACTGAAGCCGATGACGCTGGTGGTGTACTCGACGCCCGGTGTTTCAGACACGATTTTTTCCACGGCCCTGGCCGCTTCATCGGTGCGTTGCAGGGACGCCGCGTTTGGAAGTTGCATGTTGATGTACGCGTAACCCTGGTCTTCGTCCGGCAGGAAACTCGACGGCACACGGCTGCCAAAGAAGCCAGCCGCAACCACTACGATTACGAGTATCAAGATCGCGACGAAGCTTTTACGAATTAGACCTCTGCAGACAAAAACGTAGCCATCGGTGGCGCGCCCGAACATGCGATTGAACCAATCGAAGAATCTTCGGAGAACGCCCGAGCTCGGTTCCTTTTTCCGGAGGAGCAGGGCGGAGAGCGCCGGGCTGAGAGTGAGCGCGTTGAAAGCGGAGAGCAGCACTGATATCGCGATGGTGACGGCGAATTGCTGGTAGAGGCGTCCGGTGATTCCGGGAATGAAGGCAGTGGGCACGAACACCGCGGACAGGACCAGCGCAATTCCCACCACGGGGCCGGAAAGCTCCTCCATGGCTTTCAAGGCCGCGTCCTTGGGCGTCATGCCTTCTTCGATGTGCCGCTCAACTCCCTCAACCACGACGATCGCATCGTCCACGACCAATCCGATCGCCAGAACGAGGCCGAACAGCGAAAGCGTGTTGAGCGAGAAACCGAACACGGGGAAGAATATAAATGTGCCGACGAGCGAAACCGGAACGGCCAAAAGCGGAATCAAGGTAGCTCGCCAACCTTGCAAGAAAATGTACACCACAAGGATCACAAGAATGAGGGCGATGACAAGGGTTTCGACAATTTCCTTGATGCCTTCTGTCACCGAGCGGGTCTGGTCCAAAGCAATGCTGTAGTCCATGTCCTGCGGGAAACGCTGCTTCATGGTATCCATCAGCTTGCGTACTCCGGCGGCGGCGTCCACTGCGTTCGAGCCGGGCAACTGGTATACGGCGATGATCGCGCTTGGTTGGCCGTTCATGCGGCTTGAGACGCTGTAGTCCTGCGCGCCCAGCTCGATGCGAGCCACGTCCTTCACTCGCACCAGCCCATTCACCGGAGTTTCGCGCACGACGATCTCGCCGAACTCTTCGGGCGAAACCAAGCGGCCTTGCGCAAGAACGGAATACGTGAATTCCTGGCCTTTCGGCGCCGGCTCACCACCCGCCTTTCCCGCAGGGTTCACGGTGTTCTGCGTTTGAATGGCCGCCACCACATCGGGAACCGTAATCCCCAACTTTGCCAATTGGTCCGGCTTCACCCACAACCGCATCGCGTATTGGCCGGCACCGAAGATTTGCACGTTCCCAACACCCGGCAGGCGGGTGAACGGATCGTTGAGGTTGATGTAAGCGTAATTGGCGAGGAATCTCGCGTCATAGGTGCCGTGCGGCGAATAGAGAGCGAGGAGCACAAGCGGAGCCGTTACTGATTTTCGCACCGTGATGCCATAGTTCGTGACATCGGTAGGAAGCTGCGAAGCGGCTTGCGTCTCGCGTGATTGGGTGAGAATTAAGTCCGTGTTCGGATCCGTCTTGATGTCGAAATCGACGACCAGTGTGGTATTTGAGTTTCCCGTGGCGTTGAGGGAGTACATGTAATTCATGTTGTCAACGCCGCTCATCTGTTGTTCGATCGGCGCAGCAACCGCTTGCTCCAACGTCTCAGCATCCGCGCCAACGTAGGTTGCCAGCACTTGAATTTCCGGAGGAGCAATGTTTGGGAACTGCGCGATGGGCAAACTCAAAATCGTGATGGCACCGATCAGCACCATGAGAATGGAAATCACGATTGCAACGATCGGACGATTGATGAAGAACTTTGACATCGGCGCTACCTGGCCTTCTGTTCGGCGATTTCAGGAGTAAAAGGTTTCGGATTCACTTTCGAGCCCTGGCGCACCTTTTGGGTGCCTTCGGCAACGACGCGCTCACCGGGTTTCAGCCCTTTCTGAATGATCCATTGGCTGCCGACGCGGTCCCCAACTTCGACCGCCTGAATATTCACTTTGTTTTCGTTGTCCACTATTGCCACCTGGTAGCTACCCTGAAGTTCCGTAACCGCGCGCTGCGGGATCAGAAGCGCATCCTTTTCGATTCGCGTGGAGGCTCGCACTTTGCCGTATCCACCGGGACGCAAAATGTTGCCCGGGTTGGGGAACAATCCCGCGATCAGGATGGCGCCGGTACCCTGGTTTACGGCACGGTCGGCGAAGTCGATGGTTCCTTGATGCTGGTATGTAGTCCCGTCGGCGAGAATCAGATCGAGGGGAGTACGCTTGAACTCGGCTTCCCTGCCGGAGACAGTCGGAAACCGTCGGTTGAAGTCGAGATATTCGGATTCGCTAACGGTGAAATAAACCTTTATGGGATCGACCGTGGAAACCGTGGTCACGGCCCCGGTGCTCTGGCTTACGAGTGCGCCCACTTGCAGCTGGGCTGTACCGGCGATCCCGTCGATCGGCGACGTCAGCCGGGTGAAACCAAGGTTCAGCTGTGCTGATTCAACGGCGGCCTCGGCGCTTTTGATTTGCGCCCGGGCTGTCGCCACCGTGGCCAAAGCTGCCAAATTGTTCTGCACGGAGTTGTCGAGATCTTGCTGGCTTGCCGCCTGCTCTTTCGCAAGCGGTGTATAACGCTCTACGTCGAGTTCCGTGCGTTTCTGAATTGCTTGCGCATTTGCGAGCTGAGCAGTCGCGGTGGCCAATTGCGCCTTGGCCTCATCGAGAGAGGCTTGAAAGGGCCGCGGATCAATCTCGAACAGGAGCTGATTCTGTTGGACGAAGTTACCTTCTTTATAATCTTGCCGCAGCAGGTAGCCGGTGACTTGTCCCCTAACATCGGCATTTACAAGCCCCTCAAGGGTGCCTATCCATTCGCGGTAAATGGGGACGTCTTTCTGCTCAACTTGCACTACCTGAACGTCGGGCGCGCCGGGGCCGCCGCCCGCGCCGCCTTTCGAGCACCCGGCCAAAACGATGGCACTCATCGTGATTGCGAGCAGCGACCCTGCCCTTACGATCTTGCGTCCACTATTCATCGTCGTCTCCGATCGCTTGCCCTTGTACCCGTTGGCTTGTTTTCATGAATTCGTTCGATTCGAGTCATCTTGAAAACGAACCACCCTTGAGGAAAAGGGGATGGATTCTCCGCACCAAACGCAAGCCATCCCACGGTAGTTCTCCACGAGTTCTGGTTCCCCTGAGCTTCACGAAGCGGAATTTGTAGGGAGGATGGAGGATACCACCAGGCTGGCGCAGAAATCCATTGCGGGGTGATCGTGGAAAGTCGTGGACGTGACAGGGTTCAAACCTGCGACCCCCAGCTTGAGGAATGCCCTAAGATCTTCCGAAAGGAGTGCCATACGAAGACGA